>MNXM01000186.1 GCA_001872605.1 Armatimonadetes bacterium CG2_30_59_28
ATAGTTCTCGAAAAGGTAGTGGGGGGTTATGCTATTTGACAGTTTGATTCGGTAATGGCAATCCCCCCGAACTTGTTTCGGGGGATCCTTGGGAGTAACCTACTGGGAGCGCAGTTGCCATCGAATCCCCTTGAACTTGCTTCAGAGGATATTTAGGTTCGCCCTGCGCTTAGATAGGTCGGTCCTAATGATCCCCCGAAGTTAGTTCGGGGGGATTGGTTCAAATCGAACTCGCAGAGCTCGCCGATTGCGCCTCAGTAGGTTTGTCCGAAATATCCCCTGAAACAAGTTCAGGGGGGATTACCGAATCAATCGGATATGTCCGTCTTCGTTTCAGCAGGGACAGTATTTTTGACGACCTACTTACAAGCACGCCACAGGAAATGATGCTGCGGATGTAAGCCGACCTTCGAAGGGATGTTGATGCCTCAATGAAAAGCTCCGAACAATATCACGACGTTATCATCGCAGGCGGTGGGCTTTCTGGCTTTGCCGCGGCGCGGGCTTGTGCGCTCGCAGGACTGGACACGCTCATCGTTGAGCGAAGGCCGCTGCTTGGGTGGGAGAGCGCCTGGGCACTCAACCTCGATCTCCACGGAGGGACCTCGGACGCCGCGCGCGTTCTTAGTTCCAGAATGGAATCAGCGGGCGGTCTAAAAGATGGACGACTGGACGCACCCATTCTGGAGATGATTCTCGATCGTGAGGCGACGTCCTGCAACCTCAAAGTCCTTCTATATTCTCAGTGCATTGCCCCGCTGATCGACGAACAGGGAATGGGAGGCGTTATCGCCGCAGGGAAGTCCGGAGAGATGGCGTTGCGCTCGCGTGCCTTCGTCGACGCTACGGAGAATGGTCTGCTCTGGCAGCGGGCTGGCGGATCGATACACCTGACACAGGGACCGGCGCGGTTTGCGCTCTTCATTAACGGGGTTGGGGCGATGGGGCTGCCGTTGTCCATGGGGTCAACGGCTGGCGTTGAGTATCTCGTCCTGAAACCTGGCGTGTGGCCGGGTGAGGTTGCTGTTGAGTTTGTGATACCGAGCAGCGATGTGCGAGCTGCCCGACGCATGCTGCCGCAGGTGCTCGGGTACCTTCGAGAAGCGGTCCCTCAGTTCGGGGACTCGCTGGTGACGAACGTGGCCGTTGAGCCGTTCCCGTTGACTTGTGGGCGTTCGTATTTTGAGGAGGACAACCAACACCGCGACATTGCCAACCTCTTCGCGGCGGGTTCGTGGGCAGCGGAGGACGCGGCGGCGATGCGGACGGTCGCAGGACGGTTGGACTTCGGTGAAGCGGCAGGCAAAACGGTGGCACAGCGCTTCCCGCACCTGCCGGAAAGGTCCACCTGGCCTGACTCGTCTCCGTCCCTTTCCGCGCCTCCCCTTCACGAGACTGAAGTGCTGGTCGTGGGTGGAGGAACTGCGGGGGCACTGGCAGGTATTGCCGCAGCGCGGGAGGGGGCGAGGACAACGTTGCTGGAAGCCTGCACGTTCCTCGGAGGCATCGGGAGTGGAGGCGGCATCCACTCGTATTATCACGGAATTCCGGGCGGATTGCAGGACGAAGTCGACGCAAGGATGCGGGAAACAACGCCGCTGTTTGGCCCCGTTAACAAAGCTCCCGGATTCCATCCTGAGACCAAAAAGGTGGTTCTTCAGCAGATGGCAGAAGAGGCAGGAGTGAAACTTGTCTTTGACACCACCGTCACCGGCGTGGAGGTGGAGGACCTGCCTACCGACCTGCCTTCGAAAGGGACGGGACGCCGTGCGTCCAGAAGAATTAGAGGTGTCGTTAC
Organism: Armatimonadetes bacterium CG2_30_59_28; assembly: GCA_001872605.1. Taxonomy (GTDB): domain Bacteria; phylum Armatimonadota; class Abditibacteriia; order CG2-30-59-28; family CG2-30-59-28; genus CG2-30-59-28. The sequence continues at coordinate 1,799 of MNXM01000186.1, forward strand.
CGCAGGGCCAGAGGGCGGCGCAGCGTACCGTGCTGCCGTCGTCATCGACAGCAGCGGGGATGCGGATGTGGCCTTCATGGCAGGAGCGCCTTTCACATACGGGAGAGAAACGGACAGCCTGCCCCACGCGTACTCGCAGGCTGCCGGCGTCCTCGACGGGGAGGGGCGGTTGCGAATCGTCAACTTTGACGCGGGCTACTGCGACCCCACCGATGTCGAGGACCTCACTCGCGCCCGGCGCCTGGGTTTGAAACATTTCGAGCGAGACCACTACGCAGAAGAGCACCGTCTGGTCTATATTGCGCCGCTCATTGGGCTTCGCAGCAGTCGGCACATCGTGGGTGACTACCGGCTGACTCTCGCAGACGAAATCGTGAGTCGCGAATTCCCGGACGTCATCGCCTACGCAAAGTCCCACTACGACAACCATGCCCTCGACTATGCCAACGAAAGCGATGAGGCCATGCTGTGGGTGTGGCTTCTCGGTCACTGGCGGACGCCCATCGGGTGCGAGATACCTTACCGGTGTCTCCTACCGCAAAGCGTAGAGGGTTTGCTGGTTGCGTGCCGCGCCCTCTCCGTCACCCACGACGCTCACAACCAACTTCGAATGCAGCGAGACATGCAGCGATTGGGAGAAGTCGCGGGTATCGCTGCGGCCTTGAGCATCAGACAGAAAGTGACGCCGAGACAGTTACCGCTGGAAGAACTGCAGCAGAAACTGCTTCAGACGGGAGCGTTGGGTCAAAGGAAAGCGCCGGAGCTTACGGCAGGGGAACTGCCCGCAATCCACGCACCCGAGGCGCTGCCGGCAGCGCTACCATTATTGCCTGTCGACCAGTTGGCTCAAGAACTGGAGAATGACAATCCTCGCGCGGCCGTGTGGCCACTTTGCCGATACGGCGAGGACGCGATTCCAGCATTGCGGAACGCGCTCGCATCCGACAAGCCGGACACGCGCTTCTGGGCGTCGGTGGGTCTGGCCATGCTGAACCAGCCGGAGTCCGCGTCGGCGCTGATCGAACGAGTACGCGCGAGAGAAAACGACCGCACCGACTCCCTCCGTATCGCGCCCACCTGGTACGGGGCCATGGTGCTGCTTGGCCGACTTGGCGACCGGAACGCGGTGCCCGCCATCTCGGATGTGTTGCAGGATTCATCGGTCGAGCTTGACGCTCTCATCGCGGCCGTCCGCGCCCTTGGTCGCATTGGCGATCCTGCGGGCATCGCCGCCGTTGAGAAGCTGATGGAGCGGGGAGATCTGCCGGTGACACGAACGCTCAGTTCCGGTCCCGTCAATCGCGTGGTTGAGGACGCGCGCTGGCAGATCGACCTCGCCGCGGCGGAAGCCCTCGCAAGAATGGGCACGGCGCGCCCGGACCTTGTGGAGCCGTATGTTGAGGACGAAAGAGCCTATGTGAGACGGTATGCGAACCGCATTCTTGAAGAACGGCTCCTGCGACATCGCGTTGGGGCCGGCGTTTGCTGCACATAGTCCTGAGTGCTACAATCTTCGGCAGAGGAGAGTAGAAATGAGCACGCTCACCGCCGCTCAACGTCGTGTTTTCATCTCAATGGCGTCCCGACGGCAGAAACCCGGCACGGGCAGCAGTCTCGACTTTCTTCGTACACGGACGGCCACGTTCCGCTGGCCCGATCTCAGTTCGGCTCTTGCCCCCATTCCGTGGGCGACGATTGGCGCGGTGGCGACTCGCCACTATATGCCCGAGCGTATGACACACGACCTGGACATCGTAATTGCCGTTGAAGATGGCAGAGCGGCCCAAGAGAAACTCGCGCGAGCGGGCTACAGGTTACGCGGTCCCTTAAGCATCGGTGGGTCAACTTGGACCACACCGGACGGGGGGACGTCCATTGATGTTGTAGAAGGACGCGATGATTGGTGGCCTGCGGCGATCCGGGAAGCCCAAGAGAACCGGGATCAGCAGGGGCTGCCAATCCTGTCACTTCCCTATCTCGTCCTCATGAAGTTCCAGTCCGGGAGGGTGCAGGATTTTGCCGATATCACCCGCATGTTGGGACAGGCGGATGCACCAATGCTGGCAAGGGTGCGGGAGGTCTTCGCCCAGCGAACACCGGATGAGCGCGCCGACCTGGAAAGCATGATTACCCTGGGCAAGATGGAGATACAGCCGTGAACTGCTCGGTGGACCTGGCCTCTCGCATGATTGTGGAACGCGGCGAAAACTCGTGGAAGTTGTGGTTGTTCCAGTTTGTCGATGATTTCCGACGGACTCAAAATCCTGAGTTGATCGATCAACCTCCGGCATCTGATTTGCCGCTGAACCTGAGAAGTCTCACTGCGTCCACTGTGGAAGCCTTATGCGCTGAGTGCCAGGTTGCTATCCCGGATTGGTGCAGAGACGTTCCGCCGCTGGAGCATCCGTGGTTCGTGTCTGGGATTGAGAACCTGAAGGCGATGGCGTTAGTCGAGTCACCAGCCCAATTTAGACAGAGGAATATCTTTGTGCTGGGGAATTTCCCGGATAGGGCATAACGCATGCTGCACGCTGAATTCATTCGAAGCCTGTTCACACAACTCAACGAGGAGCTTTCCCAGCGCGGCGTTGTAGGGGAGATTGGCCTTTGTGGCGGCGCTGTCATGTGTCTGGTTTTTGATGCTCGGGATGCAACGAAAGACGTCGACGGAATTTTCGAGCCCACCCAGGAAATTCGCGCCGCCGCCCGAGTCGTTGCCCGCAGCAACGACCTGTCGGAGGACTGGCTCAACGACGCTGCAAAAGCATATTTTCACGGCGATCCCCCACGGGTGGAAGTCCTGAATCTCTCCCACTTGAGGGTCTGGGCCCCCACTGCCGAATATATGCTTGCGATGAAGTGTGTATCGGCCCGGTTTGATAGTCAGGACAAAGAGGATGTGGAGTTTCTCGTTTCGCACCGGCAACTGCAATCTCCTGATGAGGTCTTCAGCATCCTCTGTCAGTACTATCCTCGGAACCTGATCCCTCCGCAAACGCAGTCCCTCGTGAAAGAATTACTGGTCTAAGAACTGCAAGAAAGGACTCGCGAACCCCAATGACCCATCGTGAACGTTTTCTCAATATCATGAACTTCGAGGCAGTTGACCGCGTACCCAACTATGAGCTGGGGGTGTGGCCGCAGGCAGTGGATCGCTGGTATGGGGAGGGACTTCCCCGGGACGCGGCGCGGTTCAACTGGTTTGAGGGCGAAGCGTACTTCGGGCTCGAGCGTCGCGCGTTTGCTCCCATCGACATTTCCATGCAGCCTCCCTTCGAGTACGAGGTGCTCGAAGAGACAAACCGCTACCTGACCGCCCGACACGCAAATGGCGTGGTCACGAAAGCGTTGAAAGAGGGCACCGTGCGCGGAGGCCGCAACTGCATGGATCAGTACATCGACTTCCCTGTCGTCGATCGTGAGAGCTTCCGCGCTATCAGGAAGCGGTACAACCCCGAGTCGCCGCTTCGCTATCCCCAGTGGTGGGACGAATGGGTGAGAATGTGGAAGACGCGAGACTACCCGCTGTGCCTGCTGACCAACGGAACCTTCGGGCTATACTCGCAGATGCGGTCATGGGTGGGGACGGAGAACCTCTCGCTGATGTTCTTCGACGACCCTGCGCTGATCGAGGAAATGGTGGAGACCCACGTCGATTTTCTGCTGGCCCTCGTGGAAAAGGCGTTGAATGCGGTGGACTTTGACTACTTCAACTTCTTTGAGGATTTCGCGGGGAAAGGCGGACCGCTGATCTCGCCGCAACTTTTTCGCAAGTTCCTGTTGCCGGGGTACAAGCGGGTGATTGAGAAGCTGCGCAGCCACGGGATCAGGCACTTCTGGCTGGACTCGGATGGCAACACCGAGGCGGTGATCCCGCTGCTGATCGAGTCCGGGATCACCTGCCACTGGCCGCTGGAGTTGGCATCGGACATGGACCCTGTTCGGCTACGGAAAGAGTATGGCAGAGCCCTTGCATTCGCCGGTGGCATCGACAAGCGCGAGTTGTCGAAGGACAAGGCCGCGATTGGCCGCGAGCTATACGCCAGGATACCCCCGATGCTGGAATCAGGAGGGTTCATCCCGCACGTGGATCACACGGTTCCGCCTGAGGTTCCGTACGCAAACTTCCAGTACTATCTTGAGCTGAAGGACCGGTTGCTCTCCGGTGGAAGCTGAGGGGAACGCACGGCAGGCAATGGAGCTTGATTACTCTCTTGCCGGAGAGGGAGCAGAAGACCCTCCGCATGACAACGCTCGGGAGCTTCTGGGGAAAATCAAGCCCGAATCCAGTAAGTGGTCAAAACAACTCGCTCCCTGTAAAGACGTGGGTTACGTGAGTGACACTCGTTCAGGTTGGGAATTCACCTTCGGCGTTCTTCATAGGGGCGGTCTCCGACGTACCCACGCATGCGGAAAACCTATCCGTGGTGGGCACATCGAAGACCGCCCCTACGAAAGTCACAAACGGTGGTTTCTCAACCGAAACAAGCGTATCTGTTACCGTTGTGGAGGCCTTTATGCGCGTCGAGGGCGCACACTGGAGTGACGCGGCGCGCGAGACGCTGCCGGCCTGGGAGGCTGCCATCACCGGGAACTGATGTTCGCGCCCTCTTCCGCATGGAAGTCCTCCATGCGCACCGTGGGTCAAACGGTATCGTCTCAACCACAGGTCCTGTGATAGAGTGATTGCCCAGTGATATCCATCACCGCGATAGAACTTTCTCTGAAGAGGGATGACTTGTCGCAACAGGCGCAAGACAGAATGACTCAACGAGCCGTCTTTGGGGCAGCGGCCACCGCCTACCTTCTGCTGGCGCTGCTGTACCTGGTCCGGGTTCCCATCGGGCGGCAACCCGACGAGCTATCGCATATGGAGTACATTGCGTTCATCGCAAATGAGAAGAGCTTCCCCGTCTTCCAGGGACGCGAGAAGGGGATTTACGAGGCTCACCAGCCTCCGCTTTACTACCTCGTCTGTGCGCCAACCTACGGGGTGTTGCATCGCTTTTCCCATGAGGCTCCCATCTTGGCGGCGCGATTTGTCTCTTGGTTGGCAGGCACGGGCATCGTTTGGCTGACCTTTTTCATCGCGCAATCCATGTTCCCCGGCCGGCATCTCGCCCAACTATCGACGACGGTACTCGTCGCGGTACTTCCCATCCACCTCAATATTTCCGCGTCGGTGGGGAACGATGCGCTTGCAGGTCTCTTCTCAACCCTAATCCTGACAGCACTACTCACCGGAACGCCGCGATGGAGCCAGTGGCGGCGTTCCGTGCTTCTCGGCGCCCTGATCGGTCTGAGTCTGCTCACCAAATCGGGAACCGTCTTTCTACTTCCGCTGACGCTCGTGGCCTTTCTGCTGAAGGAGGGAACTCGGGCCGCAGGTCTGAAGACTGCCATCGGGCAATTCGGGATCGTTCTCGTCGTTTGCTTGCTGGTGTGCGGCTGGTGGCTGGTTAGAAATGTCAACTTGTATGGCGACCCCTTCGCCATTCGCGCCTTCAACGAGGGCTTTGCTGGCAGCCCACACCCATCATATTTCCTTGATCGGGGGATGAGTTTGGAGAGTTATGTGCTGATGGTGGCTCAGTTGACCTTCATGACATTCTGGGGAATCTTTGGAGAGGTGAACCAGTCTATCACCCGACTGGGGCAGATGTATGCAACCGGTCAGGGCGTGGGAGTATACCTGCTCCTCGTCACAGTTTTTTTGGTGGTCACGGCGTGCCCTTGTGTTGGCTTGGCCACGTATCTCCGGTCACTACTTCCGGGGAGAAAGACCCGAGGTAACTGGACGGCGGAACTTGGGAAACGCCCAACCGTTCCCATTGGCTCGGTTGTCATTCTTGCCGTTGGTGTGCTGCTGGCGGTTGCCCAGTACGTCCAATTCAACCTCATTTACTTCCAGGCCCAGGCGCGATACCTGCACCCGATGCTGCCCGCGATCTCATGCCTCGCCGCGTTGGGTTCCCCCAAGTCACGCACCGGGGATTCCAGCGCATGGTGGCTGGCCCTGCTGATCACTGGTCTGCTTCTCTCCTCCGCGCTAAACCTTACTGTATGGTTGACGCAACCCACGCTTCCACTCCCATACTGACCCTCGATGTCAACCCGTTGAATAAAAATCCCCAAGCTGTCTTGGAATGTGCCGCACTCTCAGATTTCCTCTTGCGTCCTGCGAGGTACAGGTTTTATAATCCTCGCGGATTTTCCGAGCTCGCGCGGTCAGGAATCAGGGCGTGCTGCAAGGGAGTAACTACTCAGGTACAACATGTTGACAGGAATGACAGGATGCCTCGTACTCTGCGAGTTCGAGTAGATCCTGTCCGAGTACGTGAGTAGATACGCAAGGGAATTATCCATGCCGGTCTGTCGGCACCACGCAGGATGAAAGCTCGACGCGCAAGGATGCGGTCCATTCCGCATTCCGAAATCTACATTTTCAGGGGAGCCTTCCGTCAATGTCAATTCAGGTCAAAGTTCCGGCAACCACGGCAAACCTCGGTCCCGGATTCGACGCTCTCGGGATGGCGCTGAATCTTTATAACTTTGTCGAGATCGCGAAATCGGGAAGCTCCCTCATCGAGGTCGCAGGGGAAGGCGCTGACCAGCTTCCCAGGGACGCGACCAATATCGTTGCGGTCGCTGTGCAGGAGGTGTTTCGAGCTGTGGGAAGGGCAGAAACCTCGCTAAGCATTCGGCTCAATAACCGCATCCCTCTGGCGCGTGGATTGGGCAGTTCCGCCGCGGCGAGAGTAGGAGTGATGGTGGCTGTGAACCGTATGTGCGGGGACACGCTGAGCGAGATGGAATTGCTGGCGCTGGCGACGGGGTTGGAGGGTCACCCGGACAACGTCGCTCCCGCGCTGTTGGGGGGATTGGTCATCTCCAGCGTGGAGGAAGACGGTTCCGTTCACTGCGTCCGGGCCCCGGTCAGCGACCCGCCCTCATTCGTGGTGCTGATTCCCGACGCAGAAGTATCCACCGAAGAAGCACGATCGTCGCTACCCAATTCGTATTCCCGGTCGGACACGTGCTTCAACATCAGCCGGGCTTCTCTTCTCGTTGGGGCGCTGATGACAGGACATCACGAAGTTCTTCGGGTTGCGCTTCGGGACAAAATCCACCAGCCCTATCGAGCAAAGATCATGCCGTGGTTTAATTCGGTCGTTGATGCGGCGACGGAATCTGGCGCACACGGCGCTGTGTTGAGCGGCGCCGGATCATGCATTCTCGCGATGACCCCGGAAGATCGCGTTGACGCAGTGGGCTCGGCGATGCTGACGGCATTGCGGAACCACCGTCAGCAAGGCCGGTACCTAAACTTGAAGATAGACACGGACGGAGCGCGCGTCGTGGAATAGTTGCGCACGTCCGGATAGAAACCTGAGAATTTGCCGGGCGACCGGCGGCCAAGCAGAAAGGAATCTGACAAGATGGACAAAGTTCGGTTTGGCGTATTGGGCGCGGGACGCGGCGCGGGCATTGCTCGCGCAATGAAATACGCCCCGAGTGCGGAATTGGTCGCCTTGTGCGACATGAACGAGGAACGCCTGCGGCAAGTCGTTGCTGCCACCGGTGTGACACAGACCTACGCGCGCTACGAAGACTTGCTCGCTTCGGATGTGAACGCGGTCATCGTTGCGTCCCCGATGCCGTTGCACGTGGAGCACTCCGTGCAGGCACTGAAAGCGGGCAAGCATGTTCTCTCGGAAGTCACCGCGGCGACGGAAATGGAGCAATGTTGGGAACTGCTGGAAACGGTGAAGTCAACCGGATTGAAGTACATGCTTGCCGAGAACTACAACTACCAGCGTCCCTGGAGCATCGTGGTCGGGATGGTCGAGGCGGGGGTATTCGGAGACCTCTACTACGGCGAGGCGGATCAGATTCAGGAGTTCAAGGGGGGGTTTCATCATCCCGACTCCGGATACAACTGGCGCACTTCAGAACTGGCCCTGCGGCAGGGACACCAATACATTACACACAACCTCGGGCCGCTCTATCAGGTCTTCAAGGAGAGAATTAAGACGGTCGTCTGTCTCGGGTCCGGACAGCGGCATCTTGAGTGGGCGAAGGCCGACAGCACTTGCGTCGTGCTTCTGGAAACCGAAACCGGCAGGTTGCTGCGGATTCGTCTCGACTTCTTTTCGGACCGACCGAATAACTTCACCTACCTCGGAATCCAGGGAGTCAACGCCGCCTATGAAGCCCCGCGCGGCCCGCAGGACGAACACAAAATCTACGTCCACGGACGCACAGAACGCGGCGCATGGGAGAACCTTTGGGAGTATCAGGACTATCTGCCGGAGGTCTGGAAAGCGATGCCTGCGGAAGCGGTCAACGACGGCTACGATGGAGGCAGCTCAATCATGGTTGAGGACTTCGCGCGCAGCATCATTGATGATACCCGACCACCCATCGACGTGGTCGACGCATTGAACATCACTGCTCCGGGTCTGCTCTCTGAAGTGTCGCGTGCACGGGGGGGGAAGCCAGTAGACGTTCCCAACTTCACCGGATGAGAAGAACGCTACTAAGGGTTCTTCGCTGAGAACTCCCGCGCGGCGCGCATCTCTTCAGCCGTAAACGGTTTGAGCAATTCGCTCGGAGGCATCACGTGAGTGAAGATGTCCACCCAGTCCCACATGGTCAAACCTGACATGGGATGATCCCACGCAATCTGCCCCCGCAACTGCCGCGCGAGAAACACCGCCCAACTCACGAACAGAACCCGAACCGTCTGTGGAGCAAAGGACGCTCCTGTGGGTCCGTGGTCGAACGTCCATGTTCCCGCCTGCGGGTTGATGTCATTCATGAAGAAATCCATATAATTGCGTTGCGCGGTGAGAGCGGCGCGACCGGAGACTTCACCGGGCGTGTAGGCAGTGGGCGGATTCTCCATTCGGTCCACTTCACGCAGCAGGCTGGTATAGCCCCCCTCACGCACGTCACGCGGGTCGGCGGGAAGTACTTTCTCTTTCGCCATGCGAATGCCTCTGCCCGTTTCGACGTCATAGTAGTCGTGCCAACCGGCGGACTTCTCGTCAGGCGACTCGATGCGGTTGTCCAGCATCCACGCTTTCCACTTCAGCAACGGCTCACGGTACTTTTCTTCTCCTGTCAAGCGGTAGGTTTGTATCAGAGCGCGTGGCACGGCGCTAATCCCTTCGGACAGTGACACGGCCGCTGGCTCGAAATGCCGCGCCACGATGGGGACGTTGTTCTCATCGTACTGTTGCGCCCACCCTTTCGCTTTCTTATCGATGAACGCAGCCACCAGCCAATCGGCCGCGCGAAGATAGGAGGCGAGGTACTTCGCATCCCGGGTGCGACGGTAGGCGAGCAGCATCACCTGCATCTGGTCGGTGGTGGCGTAGTCGTTGATTTCGCCCGCGTGCTTGTACCCTCGCGCGGCCTTCCCGCAACCCTCCTTAAGGTCGTAGTGGTGCGACCAGGATCCATTCGGGTTCTGACCCTTCAGAATGAAGTTGACCCCCCGCTCCGCCGCGTCCGCGTATTCGGCCTTGCTTGTCAGTGTGTGTAAGCGGTAGAGCAGCAAAACAGGATGAGACTGCACATGGTCCTCGAACGGAGCAAGGTCCGGGCTGTACAGCGAGATCGGCTTTAGCTCCTTTGGGTCCACTCGCACCCAGTAGACCCAGTTCCCCTGCGGTTGCTGCACTGCAAGGAGGAGCCTCCCTGTCTGTTCCGCCGCATCGAGGTACTTGCGGTCCCCCAGAGCCTCGTACGCTCCCAGTAGTCGCACCGCCGCTCCCGCGGAGTTCTGGTCTTTGGACAACGCCACCATATCATCCGTGTAGGGGATCACCGTCGACGATGAGAGAAAGCGCATCATGCTGGGGAACGCGGATGAATAGGCCCAACCTCCGCATTTTTGGGACTCAAGAACCCGTCGCAGGTGCGTGCGCAATGTTGACTCCAGCCTTGCCTCCCACGGATCGTCCTTGAGGTGAACCGCAGGCTCAAGCTGCAGAGCGGGGGCAGCGACCGGAGGCAAGGACGCTGGTAGATGCAGACCCACGCCCTGCGATTGGTCAGGCGTGCGGTAATCAATCAGCAGATGATCCATCTGCCCGTCGAACCCGCGTGCCGCGGCATACCCGACATTGGGCGGCGTGCCGACCAGGAGACAACTCCATGCCCCTTTCCTGAATCTAACATCTGCCTGCCGGACATCGTCGTTCACGCACAGCCACACCTTGTTTGACTCCCGATCCCATGAGAAGCGGAGGATTTCCCACTCATTGGCTCGAAGTTTCGCCACCGGAATCCGCAGGGGAACCGCGTCGGGTTCCGCCACCTCGTAGCCGCTCTGCTCGGAACGGAAGTCTGTCCACAGGCGACCATCGAAGAATTGATACACGAAAAGCGCCAGAGAGTTGTCGGCATCCTTGACCAGCGCGAGACTGGTGCCTTCCTCACTGGGGATCTCAGTCCCCCCAGTCCCGTTCGGCACCAGCACTGCCAACCATGTGCGCTGTCCGTCGGACCATTGACGCTTTCCGGACCACCGAATTCGAAGGGAGGCGGTGCCTCGCTCGGGAGGGACGTTCCGTCCATCGAAGATCACCGCCGACTTCTCAATTGCTCGCCGTTCGCCCTGGGGTGTGTCATCGTGTCCTGCAAACTGCGCCGCTCCCCGCTGGTCGCCCTCCAGCGGGACAATCTTCACGTTCCCCGAGGCAGAAAACGGGTTCACCGCGCCCTCACAGGCATGAAGGCTGCTATCGAAGGGGCAGATCAGCGAGAGGTCCGTCAACGACTGCGACCAACTCAGTTTCTCGAAAATGCAGCAGTGCAGGATGAGCAGGCAAATCGTGATGGTGGGTCTTCTTCTCATTGGTTGTGTCATTCCGGCAAACGCTCCTTCTGTGCCGTTCTAATCTACCCCCAGCAATCTCTTCTTCCTCTTCCAGTAGTACACGAAGTTCTCGTACGGCACATCGTGCGGGATGGCGTGGTCGAGGTGGGGGATGTAGCCACCCTGCTCGACAAGTGGAATCTTCGCATCCAGCTCCTCGTCGATGGCGCGATGGTCACGCGCGAGGACGCGCTTATCGATGCCGCCGGTCATCAGAAGGTCGCTCCCGTATTCCCGGCGGAGTTTCGCCACGTCCATCCCCGCGGCCACTTCCATCGGGTAGACGCCGTTGATTCCAGCGTCGAGCCAGAGAGGAATCAGCTCGGAAACATCGCCGTCACTATCCACGAGGATGATGTCGATGCCGCGGCTGCGGGCCAATTCTGTGATGCATTTGTAGCGGGGCGACATGAATTCCCTGAACATGGCTGGCGACAGCAGCGATCCGCTACGGTAGCACATGTCTTCCCAGAAGAAGATGCTGGTCAGCGGCGCGTCCTCGATTACCTGCGGCAGCAGCGCCAGCGCCAGTTCCGTGGAGGTCTCCATCATGTCGTGGACGAGGAGTGGGTCGTCGTGAAACGCATACATGGCGCGTTCCGGGCCCATCAGTTCACGCACAAATCCGAAGAGGCTGGGCGACCGCGGCCCCTGGTAGATCAGGACAGGCTCTTCGCGTCGCCAACGTTGACAACGCTCCGGCCAGTCAACCGGGAAGCGGCCCGGGGTAGAGGGATCGAATCGCTTCTTCAACGCCTCCCAGTCGGCGCGTGACTGGACCGGATACTCAAGATGCTCGGGCATACTCATCTCGTCGGGAGACTTGAGCACCCGCTCGACAATGCCTCGGTCGATGCGACGCGTTACGTACGTCTCGTCTTCGTGAAGCACTTGCTCTTCGTACCGAGGGAGCATCCACAGATCGACCCCGCACAAATCCTTGCCGTCACACTCGCTATATTGCGTCGGCATCCTGTCCTCGCCCAGCGCCTCTCGCTGCCATCGGCGAAGCGTCGACGGCCAGGCTCCCCATTCCCAGAGGGGGTACTGGTCGGCAGGCTGGAAGCGCATATGATTCAGGAAGCGTTCATGTGAGGTCATGTCTTCTGTCCTTCGGGTATCCGTTATTTGTAACCACTGCAGTTTGGCGAATTTGCAGTTCCGGTGGGTAGGAGGCGTCTCCGGACGGCGATGATACCCACCATGATGTAGTCGCCGTCTTAAGACGCCTCCTACACCTGGCGTTCACCAAAATTCGCCAAACTACAATCAATCATACATGGCGACGATATAAGGGTGACACGCGTCGTAGGTTGTCAGCGGCTTCGGATTGCCGACGCGTCCGCACGGGCGGCGGTTCTTCCCCGGCGCGCCGGTGGCAGAGTCGCCGAGGTCCTCGCGGCAAGCCTCTGCTCGTTCCCGCAGATCCCCCATAACGTTAGGGTGGGACGTGGATACGTCTGTCGTTTCTCCAATATCCTGGCGAAGATTGTACAACTCCCCGCTCAAGAGATGCAACTTCCAATCGCCGCTGCGTACCGCCTGCAGTTCGTGCTCGCGGTAGTAGAAGAGCGGTTCATGGAGTGACGCGGCTCCTCGCTGACCGAGAATCAGGGGAGTGATGTCGTGACCGTCGATGATGCGATCACTGGGGGATGCCGTCCGCGCGAGTCGGGTAAAGGTCGGCAGGAAATCCATCGCAGTCGTCACTTCCCGGCATCCCGCCGCGGGCGGAATAACCCCCGGCCATCGCATGATGCACGGCACGCGCATACCACCCTCCCAGGTCGATCCCTTGGCTCCTCTTAGTGGAGCATTGCTCCCGCCGTGCTGTGGCGCGCCTCCGTTGTCGGAAGTGAAGATCACCAATGTGTTGTCGTCGATTCCCAAATCCTGGAGTTCGTGGAAAAGCGCTGCCATGCACCGGTCGATGTGCTCAACCGCGGCTCCGTACTTGCCGTTCCGCGATTGATCGAGGAAACGCTGGGGCGAATAGAGCGGGACATGCACGTACATGTGGGCGAAGTAGAGGAAGAAGCGTTCATCCCGGTTGTCGCGAATGAACCGGATCGCCTCCCCCATATAGCGCTCCGTCAATGCTGCCTGATCAGGTTGTTGCTGAACCACCTCTTCGTCGCGCATCAGCGGCAGAGGAGGAAACTCGCGGTGTCTCTGCGAGATCCCCATGTCGTTGCTGTAGGGAAGACCATACCAACTATCGAAGCCGTGGCGCGTTGGGAGGAATTCCGGCTGGTCACCGCAGTGCCACTTCCCGATGATCTTCGTGGCGTATCCGGCGTCCTTCAGGATCGCCGCAACGGTCACCTCGTCGGAGCTCAGTCCAATGGGCTCACCGGGTCGCAGCACAAGGATTTCGCAACCGGTCTCCAACCCGATCCGTTGCGGGTAGCAACCGGTCATCATCGCCGCGCGGGAGGGCGAGCAGACAGGCGCGGCCATGTAGAAGTCTGTGAACCGCGTCCCTTCCGCGGCCATGCGATCCAGCGCGGGTGTGCTGTGAAGTTCTGATCCGTAGCACCCGATGTCGCCGTAGCCCAGGTCGTCACAGTTGACGAGGATGATATTCGGGTTTGTAAACATGGACGGTTCCTTTCACCGTGAAGAACATGAAGAGCACGAAGAATCTCAAGCCGTCTTCCCCCTACGCCCTCTTCATGCTCTTCATGGTTGATACTGTTTCCCCAACCTCAGCCACCCAAACTCGGAAGAATTCTTGCCGCCACAGACTCCCGGTGTCCACTGCAGCCACCCGCGAAAGCCGTCGCCGTCATTGTCGTTAACGGTCATCGACCACGTGATGCTGCTTGAGGGAGCGACGTTCCGAACCCCAAGCGCCGTCCACGGAATAGCGGCTTCATAGATCGTCGCGTTCCCGTCCCGCACCACGGCCAGCGAACCGTCCTTGAGTGGGCAGGCGCCAGGCATCCATTGGAACAGCAAAGGGCCATGGGCGGTCTTCGTCAATCCAACCTCGTGCTCCGTGCCGTCAAAGTCCCCCTGCCGATTCGGCGCGCCTGGGTGGAAGGCCAACTGAATACAGTCTCCGCGCCAGATCTGGTATCCATCTTCATCCTGATGGAACTGATTGTCGCTTACTTCCGCAGCGATGTAGAAATTCGTGGCGTCCCATCCAACCCGTGCCTGTGCGGAGCAATCCCCTTCACCGCCATACCCTTTGCTGATCTTCACGCTCTCGCGATTGTCGCCGACCAGCGTGAGCGCTACGGCGGCGGGCCAGTCGTCCAGCTTCCCGTCGATTTTCGGCGCTTTGGGCAAGAAAGGACACTCCGCGGATGCACGGGATTTAAGGACCGTCACCTGCGCTTCTACCGCGCTCTTGATGAACCGCAATGAAATGTTCTGCTGCGTCGTTGCGGAACTCACTGGGGCGGTGCATTTGAGCAGGATGTCCCGTCGCGCGTCGGGCGGTAATGAGCCCAACTCAACCTGTGAACCCGGCTCCACTCCCCAACCGTTGGGGAAGCGAACATCCAGAGTGCCTTTCCGCGCGGCGCGGCTGTTGTTCCGCACCTCAACTGGGAGTATGAAACTCTCGCCGCCACGGATGATGGGAATGAATCCCATCGTGACGGTGACGGGCGCCACAAGCCGCAGGTGCACCGGAAAGCGACGCGCGACTTTCCCCTGCGCCAAGTCCAGTGACACCGTCATGCTTGCGTCCGCAACATCTCTGTCCGTTTCGCTCGGCCAGAAGACGTGACTCACTTCGGTCGCACCCATCGCCGGAACTGCGCGGGTGGTTTCTTTTCCGTCGGGCCACTGGATGCGAACTTCCCGCTTCGTCGCCGATTCGTTGCGAATCGGCACCACCAACTCCGCGGGTTCTCCTCTCGCAACGCGCAGGAAAGATTCGCGCAATTCCACTTTGAAGGATGATCCACGCGCTGCCTGCTGGAAGATGAACTCGCGCGCCGCCGCTCCCAACGCCGATTCAACCGGATGCTCCCGCGCAATGAGAATGGCAGATTTGCTCAGCTCTGCCATTCCTGTCAGGGGGCGCAGGGTGATTAGGCGGACCTCACGGGGAGAGAGAATTTCATCCTGCTGCACGCTGTCACCTTCGGCAATCCGCCAGGGGGTTGATCCCTGGGGTGTGAGTCGGGAAAGCGCCCATCCCGCGGTCCGAGTATCCGGAACTGTCCATTGCCGGGGATCGATGCGGTAGGCGAATCGCCGTGGCTCGTTGCTGAGGTTGGCGATGGCCATTCCCAGCGATCCGTCCCGCGCGCGCCACAGAGTGCCCATCACCGCCGGGAGCGTCGCTGTGTGTCGCGCTCTGCGGTACCACGTGGACGTGGAAGTCGGCACTGGATCGATAGGACGGATTTCGTCCAGCAGTTCGCCATAGATCAGATAGTCCTTTGCGGCGAGTCGGTACTGACAGAGCTTGCCGAGGTACTGGGTCTTGTCCCGATGCTGCTCCTCCAGCATCCACGTGCCATTCCAGCCCAGTTGGCAACCCCAGAGAAAATCGCGTGCCTGCGCGGCAACAAAGGAATCGAGAGCATCCTGCGGGTCCTGAGGACTGGAGTAATAGATGGTGTAACCGGAGTAGATGACGGGGAGGAGCGGGATGTCGTTCTCGTCACGTTCGCTCCAAGTGAGGAAACCTTCGATGTTGTCCATGTAGGGCTCCGCGGTGTTCTCGGTGGTGAAGGCGACATTGTTTTCCACGCCTTGCGCCTTCACCCGGTTCAGCATTTCCCGGTAGCCATCGACCCAGTGCGTTCCGCCGCCAACGGGGTGCCCGTGAGTCGCGTCAAAGCAGAGAGCGGGACGCGCAGCGCCGATCTGATCGAGGTATATCGCGTTGACTCCGCAGTTGTGGATGAGTCCATGGATTATCTCATTCACCTTCTCCTGCCACAGCTTCGTTGCCGGGCACATGGGCGCGAGGCGACGGCCCGATCCGTAGACTTCGGTGTAAGGCTCCCCGCTGCGTTGTTTCGCGGCGCCTTTGATGCCGACCTCAAAACTCGGGATGTCACGATCCCACAAGCGACCGTTGGTGTAAGGCATCATCACCTGTCCGCGACCGACCAGTTCGCGGACCACCTTGTCAAAATCCGGTTTGGTCGGGAAGTACTCGGGGTAGCTGTTATCGAAGGGAATTTCGTGCCAGTTGTACCAGTGCAGCCCTACAGAGACCGGGAAGGTTTCCTGCGTTTTAATCATCCACTCCCGTACATCCTTCGGCATTCCGCCGCCCAACATCCAGACCCCCAACTCCGTAAAGTGACGCGGCACATCCTTGCGGTCTGCCAGCCATCCTTTGCGGGTCCATGGTTGGTGCGCCGCCCACTGTCTGTAGATGCGCGCCGCCTGCCACCAATCGCCACGATAGGCTTGGATCACAACCGGAAAAGGAGCGGCCACGCTGGAGCCGGGGACCCCCATGTTCTCAGCCGCGGTCACGATGGACGCGTCTTGGTCGGACGAGAGCACCAGACGCTTGGCCCGCGCCGCGCCATCGTGAGCGGCAATGTACAATCCGGCGTCCCCGCGGTGGAAGGCCATCATCTGAGTCGGGCACGCGGCCGATGGATAGGATCGATCAAAGCTACCGCGGAAGTTCCGTTGCAGCCTGGCTCCCCAGTTCCCGCCGGGCACGACCACGTCAGCAGCGCTCTTGGGAGTGACCGTCGGCAGAACAGGAAAATGCGTTTCCCACAATCCCAGCCGTTTGCTGCGGTTCCCCACGGATATCTGCCATTCACTACGGCCGGCTGATGGCGCGAGCCTGATTTCCACTGTCACGTCAACCACGTTCGGTTCACCGGGGAGATCGAGACCGCGGTAGCTGATCGTGAGTGTTTGGCCCGCCGCGCTCTTCTCCAGCTTCGCTGCGCTGTCAGCCGCTGAGCGGTTGTCCAGGAAAACGCCCTCGTCCTTTACTCCTTCACCTTCCATTGGGCCGCGAAACTCGATCTTCCACAATCCCGGCGCGCCGTCACGTGGGTGGACAAATCGCGCGCCTCCCGCCAGACGATTCTCAATGCCGAGGCACGCGAAGCCCTGGACTTTGTCAGCGAACGCAATGCGCAGAGCGTCGTTATTGAGTTCGTACCCTCCCGAGGGCACCGTGATCGAGGTCGCGCCACCGGTGCCCGCAGGAATATCGGCGAGGACTCGCACCGTCTGCTTCCTCCCCGCCCCAAGCCAGCGAGAGAACCATGAGTAGTCGTCCGCGCTCGGCCCGAAATAGAGCAGACCCGTGAATGAGACTGCCGTTGACGCCCACTTGGATGCGGGACCACGCACGTAGTAAACGAACTCATTAGAGGCATCCCAGCAGGTTACTCCGGGCTGCCCAACTCCAACCGCGTCCTGATCGGTAGCCATGATGCCCCAGTGGCGACCCGTGTAGCTCCTGCTTTTTGTTCCTGGAGTGGCCATGGTGTACTCTTGAGGGGGGTCGCCAACGACAAAGCGGTTGTATTGGAAGTCCTTCCGGGAGGGGTGGAGAAAGTGCAACTCATCCCAGAGACGTTGAGCATCCTGAGTAATGGCACAGGACACTTCCACAACCGGCGAACACGGCGAGTAGACGTAGCGATACTTCGCCCGCGGATTTCCTGGAGCGTAGTCGCTGTCCCAGTACCCAGATTCTGTTTCAATCACCACGCGGGTGGAACTCGCGAAAGCGACTCGTGCAGTGGCGTTCGCGTCCGCATCGGCCTTATATCCGCGGCGCAACTCCTTCGAGTGGAGTCGGTCATAGAACGATAACCGCGTCTCCTCGTTTCCGGACAGACGGAAGATGATCTTGTCCGGGAAACCGCCGTGGCCTTTCTTCGGATGACGAATCCGGAAATAGGAGTTCTCGATGACGATGTGGGTGTCTGTTTGAGTAAGCTGCAGATCACTCGTGGCGGATACCGGAGACGACTTCTCCACAAACGCGTAACGACGCACCTCCCCCGGAGCAGTGATGCCCGGTTGCAGCCACGAGAGAACAGGTTCCGCGGCATTGCTTGTGTCCACGGAGAACTCGACCGGGGCCATCGGTCGGCCACCTTCGTTCATCTCCACGAGCCTCCGTTCCTTGACCGCTTCGATCTGCTCTGCACTCAGCGTGATACTGACCGCTGCCCGGAATCTCTCCCAGACTCCGTTGCGCACCTCGAACAATACCGGACGTCTCTCATCGGCGGACGCCACCTGGCAGGTGCGTGACAGAAAGACCCCCAACAACAGCAGAACGGCATAACGGGTCGGGAAGCAAGTTGTTCTCATGGCGACTCCTCTTCAGTGTGCCCGGGCACTACTTGATGGACCAAATATAGCCGATTCCCCATTACCTGACCAAGGTTCTGGCGACGTCTTGTTCCCTACGGGGAACCGTCGGTTTGTCGATTTGCGGCGTCTCCTTCCGAAAATAGATGCTTTGAACCGCGAAGACACAAAGCACGCGAAGGGTTCTTCTTAGCGGTCTTCGCGGCTTCGCGGCTAAAAAGAACTCTCTCCCGTTTTCATCCTCCGTGGTGCCCGAGCGGTCATGGGCGATTCCCTTGAAAATCCGGATGGAGCCTGCCCCGACACCATCGGGGGAATTCGACGGTTGGTCGCCAGGAGTAGCGCAAACCGAACAATCCCCCAAATCGAGTTCGGGGGGATTCGGAGTTAAGTGCATAAGCATTTCCCCTTATTTCTGTCACAGGAACAACGGCCGCGTCTTCCGCACACGAATCACGACGACGCGGAATCCACCATGCTGAGGTTCTCGGATTCTCCCTCAAACAGGTGCGTTGCGGCATCCGGTCGCAACTGTTTGATGTCAGTGAACCGCACGTCCTTGACTCCCGCCTTGACCATGACGGAGAAGGAGGCGCCGCGGGAAACGACATTCCTCACGGAAATGTTGCGCAGGTTGCCTCTTCTATATCCGCTGCCGTATCCTGTGTAAATCTTCACGCAGGACTCGCGCGAGGACGCCTCCTCCTCGAACACATTCTCGATGGCGATGTTGTAAACCTTGGGCGACGTAGCGAGGCATATCACCCCGTGGCAAAGCCCTCCCGTGCGGATGTTCCGTACGACGATGTCATGAATGTTGGCGGCATCCCCCTCGAACTCCCAGCCCATGGGCTGCATGGGAAAGATGTACCGCGACGCGGGGGTGATGAGGGTGCCGTGCAACGCTGTGCATGCCACCGTGTCATCGCTGGTCGAGCCGGAGATGCTGTCGACCAGGCAGAACGAGCAGCCGTTGCGGAAGTTGATACCGTCGCCGTTCTTCACGTCGGTGTCGAACACGATGTCGTGCAGATACCCGTGGGAACACTGTTCCTGCGAGATCGCCCAGCAGTGCGTCTTGCGCATGGTGAAGCCCGACATTTCATATCCCGTCACCCTCGAAAGCTGTATGCCGACCGTGCGCCATCCGAAGAAGTCACCCAGCCACTCCTCCACAATGCCAGTTTTCGGGTTGGCCGCCGTGTAAGGATTGTCCGCGCCCTCGATCGCCGCGTTGTTGCGGCCAGTAATCCGTATGTTTGCAGTTGGCTCCACCGACAAGCAGACGCCAAAGGGATCAGCGGGATTTGGCAATATTCCGGCGGCGCGGATGATGTTATCATGCACGCCATCAGCAAGCTTCAGCCGGCAAGCGTCGATGACCAGCTCCGTGTTCGACGGCAGCAGGATCGTCCGGTCGATGATCCAGTCCTGCGAGTCCAGCACGACGATGCGGGGCGTGGCCGACTCTCGCGCCGAGGTGATCGCCGACTCAATCGCCTCGGACGGTGAGCGGCCCGGCAGGAAATCCGCTGCCCGCACGCAACAACCGTGAACGCGCTTCGGGATGTAGCGATCCGCGAATTCCGCGCTCGACAGCTTCGCCAGCTCCCCGCAATACACGCCTCCCGACGTACCGGAGCGCCGGGACGAACGTGCAGTCCCCAGGTTGTCGAAAGCCTCCATATACCGCGCCATCGCGTCGCGATCCTCAGCGTGGACGTTCAGAATCATCCTGTCCGACTTATTGAACTTTTCCCAAAGCGCGACAGCCGTCTTCGGCGAGTCCGCGCCCCACCAGCACCACAACCCCTTCCCGAGCGCATTGATTCTCTCATACAGCCAAGTCCAATCCTTGCTCAGACTCTCCCCGGCGCCCGGAACCCACTGGATGACCCTAACCTTGTCAATGGTGCAGATCGACTCCAGATGAGTGATGTTCCCCAGGCCGTCGAGATGGTACTCGACAGCATCGAAACGGTCGATTTCCTGCCGCAGATACGGCAGCGCGAATTCATCGAAATGTTCCTTCCCGATGTTGTAACCGAAATCGCACTGCGGTGTCGCTGCCTTGCCATCGGCATAGAAGCCGTGTCCCGTGACGCTACCGTATTCTTCCACCTCCAGAATCCGGCAGACCTCGTCCATGACTTCGGCGTGGGCGGTCATAATCTGCTTCATGGCCTGGTGCACGCCATCGGGATTGTCGTAGAAATCCGTCATGAGCTGGACATTGCCCCGGAGCGCGGCCAGTGTGTCCAGGTTGTTATAGTAAGGCTGCGCGGTCCCGAAGATCAGCCGGCCGGCGCACTTCCGCTTGATGCATTCGGCGAGCCGCACCCATCTTTCCCACCAAGGGGAGTCGCGACAGAACTTGATCTCCGTCGAATTCAGGTCTTCGATGAAGGGCTTGGCGTGCGTGTCAGTGCCCCAGGTTTCCCTGATCGAGTGAATATCCGCTCCCAGGAACGCGGGCATCAAGTCGATGATTAGTGAGGGGAGGTAGAATGGTACGGAATCACCCAGGAATTCGTGCGTTTCCGCCCAGCGCAGCGCCTGGTCGACAATCTCCCCATAATCGTGCGAAAGCGCCGCTCCCCATGCTGGCTTCTGGACAGGATCCACACCTTTCTTTGGAGGTTCAACCAGCAGGATCGGGCGGCCCAGTGTACCATCCCAGAATCTTCGCCAGTTCTGCCTTACGTCATCGAAGTCTTTCCGAAACTCCAGTTCGCTCATCGTTACTCCAAGCAATTCCTTCCCGTATTTCGAGAGATGGCAGACCTCGCCCCGACTTGAAGGGTAACGGGCTTTGCTGAATCCTCATCTGGTAACCGAAACTACCGAGACACCGTCCATGTCCCATCGTGGAAAACTGTGCCACGAAAGATCATTGTGGCCTTCGCATATTCATCACCGATAGGGATCCTCCCTTCTTGTGAAACAGGTTGTACTGCCGAACAGGGCCGACAAGCCTTGTCGCAGTATGCGTAATTGAGGTTCGGCAGTGCAACTGCCTCACAACGACGAAAGGTGGATTTTCAACGGTGACGAGTATAGCATATCGTGACTTCCCTGAGCCGCGAGCGCCTTCTCGATGGCCGCGCTCGCGTCCACCTTCCACCGAAGCGAGTTCGGCGGAATTTCCCGGAGTAGTTCTCGGAGTTGGTTGAACTCAAAGTTCGGAGCGAATAAGCATTGTCACAAATCTTGCTTGCACCCGTGATGGACTTAAGCCTTGACGCTCCATCACCTCCGTCCCTATAATGGGCGGAGTATCTATGAGGAACCAGTTCGCCGGTCTGTTACTTGAGGTTTGAGGGAAAAGGACACGGCAGAAGCCGATCTCCAAGCTTTCTTCAGGCTTCGAGTTTCTCGACAGGCACACAAGGGAGCGTCCATTCTCATGCCGGAGAAAATCGACCTCAGCGCGATACAGACCGAATTTGGAGCCGGCAACTACGTTGTTCTCGCCACCTACTTCCTCGCCATGCTGATTATCGGCATCCGGGCGGGAAGGCAGACGCGGGGGGCGGCGGGATACTTCACCGGGGAGGGCAAGATCCATCACGTTCTTGTCGGGCTGTCGCTCCTGGGAACATACCTTTCCGCTCTAACGATGATGGCGCTTCCAGCCATGTCCTTCGGCAAAGCGGACATGACCTGGTCAATCCAGATTCCCTTTTTGTTGATCACTGCCGTCGTCATCACTCGGTTTGTATTGCCCCGCTATCGGGAAGCCGGATGTTTGAGCGTCTATGAATTCCTGGAGCAACAAATCCACGTTTCCTCCCGTCTGCTGGCCTCGGTCGCTTTTATCGCTCTCTCCATCGGGCGCATGGGTTTGGTGCTGTATCTACCAGCGCTCTCTTTCAGCATTGTGACTGGATTCGACCTGATGACGACCCTCGTGGTGATGGGTATCATCGTCACCTTCTACACCGTCCTCGGGGGAATCCGCGGCGTCATCTGGACCGACGCTATTCAGGTAGTCATCTTCATCGTCGGGGCGTTGGTGTCGCTGGTTTACATGTTTGATGCCGACGTGAACTTCCTCGCGATTGCCAACGCCCATCACAAATTTCGTGTCTTCAACTGGGACACGCGGATCACCGAGGTGACCACTCTGTGGCTCGTGCTGGAAACAGTCTTTCAGACCATTCGCATCTACGCGACTCAGCAGGACATGACACAACGCTACATTGCCGCGGAGTCAACGGAGAAGGCCAACCGCAGCGTCTGGATATCCATCCTTGGGTACATCCCGCTCGGATACCTGTTCTACTTTATCGGCGTGGCGCTGTTTGTCTACTACACCGCCAACCCTGATCCCAACGTCGAGCTTCTTGCCAGGGCCGAGAAACTGGATTCGCTGTACGGGTACTTTGTTGTCACTCACATGCCGCAAGGGCTTGCAGGGCTGGTGATCGCCGCCTTCTTTGCAGCCTCCATGTCCACGATCTCATCCAGTATGAACTCCTGCTCCGCAGTATGCGTGGAGGATTTCTATCGTCGCTTCTCAAGGAGCGAGAAACCCGATGACCACTACCTGCGAGTTGCCAAGTCACTGTCCCTCGTCTGGGGTCTCCTGACCGTGGTCATGGGAATCCTGTTGATGGAGATTACCCGGGCGCAGGTTGTCTGGAGCAAAACCATGTCCATCTCCACCTGTGGAATGCTGGGGCTGATGGCGCTCGCGTTCCTGCCGCGCCGAATTCATCCCGCGGCCGCGGTGACGGGGTTCGTGTCTTCCTATGTCGCGCTTTTCGTTATGATGTACTGTCTGCGGTTGAATCCCACCGTTGGGTTCGTGTTCCCCATCGAGAAGGGGACGGGGGTTAACTTCCTCCTCTGGCCGGTGGTCGGGAATCTGGTGTGCTTCTTCGTGGCGCTGGGAGTGGACACGCTGTTACCTAATAGAGGTGCAGAGCCTGAGTAGCAGCGCCTCGGTCCATCGCTGCTCCAGGCCCAATTCTGAGATTGAGTGCACCGCAGTCGCGAACCAACTCTACCGTGGAACAGTAGCCCGGCCCGGGCAGGTCGGGCTTTACCGCGGAGAAAACAATAGCATGCATGACGATCATTCAAAAGGAGCGTACTGAAAACATGTCTGACAATATCAAGATCGGCTTTATTGGCGCGGGCGGAAATGCCCGCGGGCACATGCAGCGCGTGAACGCCGTGGATGGCGCGAACATTGCGGCCATCTGCGACCTCGACGCGGCGCGGGCGGAGGAAACCGCAAAGGAGTATGGCGCGACCCCCTACACTGATTTCAGGGACCTGCTTGACCACGAGCCCCTCGACGCGGTGTATATCAGCATTCCCCCCAACGCTCACGGAGAGGTGGAGGTCCTGTCGGCGCGCAAAGGGCTTCACCTCTTCATCGAGAAGCCGGTTGCACTGGACCGCCAGACCATTGATCGCGTGCCGCCGGAGATAGAGAAGGCGGGGATCATCACCTGCGTGGGCTATCAGTTGCGCTATTGGCCGACCGCCCTCGCTGCGCGGGATTTTCTGTCGGGCAAGACCGTGGGAATGGTGCAGGCCCGCTACTGGGGTGGAACGCCGATGAATCCTTGGTGGCGCGTCATGGGCGTCTCCGGAGGGCAGATAGTGGAACAGGCCACGCACGGAGTGGACATGGTCCGCTTCCTGGTGGGGGATATCAACACTGTTTACGCTCGCTACGCCCGGCGCGGCATGGGCGACCTCGAGAACCTGGACATCCCCGATGTGTACTCCCTTGCCGTCGAGTTCGCCAATGGCGCGGTGGGCACCATCAGCTCCACTTGTCTGCTGAATACCGGCGGGGGCAGCGGAGGAAGTGATATCGACATCATCCTGCGCGACTGCCTGCTGCACTGGAACGCTGCCGGGGCGCAGATCGTGCCGGAGGGGACGGGAACCCTCAATACCTGTCCCTATGGGGAGACCACCATCGACGCGGTATTCGTCGACGCCGTCAAAGCAGGGAACGGGTCGGCGATTCTATCGGACTACTTTGATGGAGTCAAGTCCGCCCTGGTCGGCATCGCCGCCAACGAATCGGCGCGGTCAGGCGCGCCGGTGCGCCTGTGAATGCGGTGTGTAGACGAAGAAAGCAGGAAGATTCATACTGAAACCCGTCATGCGTGATTCCCCCGAGAAGAATGGTTTGTTCCACCCGTCGGTCGTATATGCGGTTGAGCGGCTAAAGGAGTTGAACACTCCGGTTCTAACGTTCGCCCAGACGGTTTTCTGGGATGATCCCATGAAGGCGGTGCTGCTCCGGGCCTTGCGCGCGCTGGACGCGCCCAATCGGTTTGTGGCTGGAATCCACGACACCGATTATTTCAGCAAGCTGCTCAAAGCTCCACTGGCCGATACACCATACCTTCTGGTCTCGCGTAATGACACCACAACGAAGGAACTCTGGGCAGCTACCGCCGAAACAGCGGCGCTCTTCGGAAGCGAAACCCCGGTGCCGATCTCGCAACTTCTGGAGCATGGCGTCGCCCTTTCGAGGCTCTGCGATGAAAGACGACGCCAACAGTCGGCTGGCGCGGCGCACGACGACCCGCGCAGCCTCGACCACATCACAGAAGCCTGGGGTTGGAAGGCGGTGGCCTTCCGCGGCGACCATGCCCCCGTGGCAAGTGATGTGCGCGTCGCCGACGTGATCGAGCAACTACAGTCACTCCTGGACTGGGCCATTCATGAGACCCTCTCCATTGTCCATCCAGCGAGGGACGAATTCGCCACAGACGCTGAGAAGGCAGCGCAAGAGCTGAGGTCGATTCTCTCGAGCGAGGCGGAGAACCATTCTATGGACTCGCTCACGGAACTCTATCGGTCAGTCAATGCTCGACTCTATCGCTGGTTGCTGGATCGAGCCCCATCGGGTGAATGCAGCGACCCCCGCTTTGAGACCGCGGCGTGTTCTTATTTCTTTCGCTTCCGACCCGCAACCTGTGACCTCCCACGATTCCGAGTTCTTGAATTGTTCCTGCGCCCTGAGACACGAGCAACGGTGTCGGAAGCCTACGACCATGTCCTGAGTGGCAGCGGCATTTACGAGCTGGACCGCTTCGGCACCGGCGCCCTGCCGTTCGACCTGTTTGTCCCCAAGCGGGGACGTGGAACGTTGCGGGTTGAGGAACGCCAGTGCGTCGTCCACTTCCGGGATGAAGACGTCACTGTGTCGCAAGGTGAGGTCGTGGAAGACAACCAGAAGCTGGCGGAGGTCATTGAGTCACGCTTCGGTGATAACTGCGCCCTCCTGGGCAAAGCGTTGGTGCTCCCCACCATGTTCGCGATGGAGGGGGTGATGCTCCTTAACGAAGGGGCTTCGGTCTACATCCCCAGAACGAAGGCATGGGTCCACGCCCTGCATGAACGAGGGATTCAGCTCCCACTGAAACCGCTTCTGCGCTTGCGCTATAGGACATTGGATACCCTCGCTTCTCTCAACTTGGAGTTCCACCTGCCCCTGCATCTTCAGGAGACCTTCTGTTTCAGAAACAATCCCTACCCCGCGGAGCAGTTAGCGGGGCGGTGGCGCGAGGTGCTGCAGGAGCAACGTAAGCAACTGGAACTGCTGACTCAGATTCGCAGCTCCCGCGACTTGATTCCCTTCCTGTCGATCAACTCATCCTGCGGTCCGAGCGAGAAGTGGTACGCGCTCCAGGACGAGTACCACGCCTTGCTGAAGTCCGTGCACCGGGTCGGAGCGCAACTCACCGAGCTGACGTCTCAGATCGCGCTCATCAATGACAGAAAGCGAGGCGCGAAGCGAGTCATTGAAACGCTGGAGCGTCAGAGCGGCAAACTCCGTCGCGCCATCAGGGAAAACCTGGACTTGACGGGGGAGCAGCGAGAGAAGTGTGTCGCCTGTCGAGCGGAAATCCTGGGCAAGGTTGTAGATGGGCGTGCAGCCATCCGGGAGCTGGATGTTCAACGGCGCGTGTGGAGCGACCAGGCGGAGGGTCTGCGATTGGCCCCCGCATTCCTGGGCGACAAGGAACGGTTGCTGGAGATCGAGCTGGAAGCTGAAGAACAACGATTGCACCTCGCCCGGAATGCCTTATTGGCGACGGGGTTGGATTCTGTCAATCGGCGGCCCTGTGCGTGGTGGTTTCCCATCGTCGACCCAACCATGGGATGGTGGGAAGAAGTCACGCGAACGACGGAAGCGTACTTTGAGGAATGGTGACGCGCGAGAATGGAGCACAGAGACTGCAGGCGCGTTGTACGCAGTTCGTGAACCCCACCTCCACATACAATCTGCAAGGTCGCGAAAAAGAATCTGCCAGAAGGAGCTGAGGGCTGACGTTGCGCTTCATCAAATTGCAGGCAACCGGGAACGACTTTATTCTGCTGGACCAGCGCAGCGGGGAGATGCCCGAGGACGCGCTGCCAACGCTCACGCAATCGCTCTGTGACCGCCATTTCGGGGTTGGCGGGGACGGGCTTCTGTTAGTCGGCAATTCAGCGTCCGCCGATTTCCGCATGCGCATGTTCAACCCCGACGGAACCGAGGACATGTGCGGCAACGGACTCCGTTGCGTCGTTCGGTATTTAATGGAGTTGGGGAAGACTCAGGAGGCACATTGGCGCATCGAGACACTGGTTGGGACGCGACAGGTAAGCGGCTCCCTCGTTGACGGGCGGGCCCGAATCGCGGTCAACATGGGGAAGCCCACCTTTGAGCCGGGATTGCTGCCCAGCTTGATCGACGTGAACCCAATTGTTGACTACCCGCTGAAGGTTGAGGGGGAAACGTTCCTTGTCACCTCGCTCTCTACGGGCACGCCCCACACCTGCCTCTTTCCCAGCGCTCCCGTCGACGACAAAACGTTTTTCCATGTAAGCCCTCGCATCGAGCAGCACCGCTGCTTCCCGGAACGCACCAGCGTCCTCTGGGTGTGCCCGGAGTCGGCGGACCACCTTGCTCTACGCATTTGGGAACGTGCCGTGGGAGAAACGTTGGCCTGCGGAACGGGCGCGTGTGCGGCGCTGGTCGCGGCCCATCTGAAGGGATTGACAGGCCGGCGCGCCCGGGTGCAGTCCCGAGGTGGCACACTGGAGGTGTCCTGGCAGGACGACGACACTTTGGTGAAGACCGGCCCGGCGGAGATCGTCTTCACAGGAACCTTGCAGGACGGGAGGAAAACGTCGCGGAATGAGTCGAGCCGTTGCAGAACCGATCGCAGCCGTTAATCGTGTCACGATCAAAGAAAGCAACGAGGCGCTTGTCGATATCTCCGAACACTGCCCCGGCATTGATGTCCCGGAACCTCCCCAATGGGTCAGGCAGGCGGTTGCCGAGATGCTTAACCGTGCGCAGCAGTTGCTGCCTGAAGGAGTGCGGCTGAGTCTTCGTATGGGGTGGCGGTCTTTGCAGACCCAGACAAGGATTTACGAGCAGGTGTACCGGAAATTCCGTGGGATGCACCCCGAATGGCCTGAGAACATCCTGCGGAGACAGACCAATCGCTATGTCGCTCCGACGAACCAGAAGGCCCCCCCAGGACACACCACGGGGGGAGCGGTCGACGTCTTTCTGATAGACTCCGAAGGACAGGAGTTGGACACGATTGCTCCCTTCAACGATTTCCGAGACGGAGGGTATGAGACCTTCTCGACAGAAGTGGGAGTGGTGGCGCGCGAGAACCGCCGGTTGCTCTACCAGGCCATGACGAAAGCTGGCTTCAGCAACTGCGCGGCCGAATGGTGGCACTTTTCCTACGGCGACAGCGCCTGGGCTGTTCGCACCGGCAGGAAAACCTGCTACTATGGGTACTCCGAACCGGGTTCTCCCGCAAGGTTGGAGATACGCTTTGAGGAAGGAGCGCGCTGATTCCGTCTGGGAGTGGAGGGTCCGGACCTTCGTCAGCGCCAGAGAACTGGCACACAGATGAGCACAAGAAACCGACTGATTATAGCGTTTGCCTCCGGATTTGTGATCTTCGCTGGAACCGCGATCATCCTCAGACAGCACCTGTCCATCCTCCCCGCGGCCGTTATCTTCGGACTCCTCCTTGCCTGCGTTGTGCTGTGGGTGATGCGACCCTACGCAGAGATTTCCGCTTCGCTGGAATCGCAGGATTTCGAGTCACTGCGCAAGTGGAAGAACGCGGGTCCTGAGCTGCGCCTCCTGGTCGACTTCGCGGAGATGTTTCTGGAGCAGAAGTGGGAACTCGCCAAGGAGGCGGCAGAGAGACGACGCGCTCAGGAGGCCCTCTCTATCTCGATGGCCTTCATTAACCTGCCGCCGGAGCAGATTGACTCTGAGATCAACCGTTCGATCGGTCGCCTCGCGGAGTTTGCCGGCGCGGAGAGAGGCTACATCTACGAGTTCTCAGGCGATCTTCGGGATGTCGCCAATACCCATGAATGGGCGAAAGAGGATATCCCAGCACAGGGAGGACGGTTCTGCAATCTGGAAACAGACTCCCACTGGGGACTGGTAGAGAGACTGAATGGCAGCAAATCCGTCGCCATCACCCGCACGGAGTTGCCGGAGAGGGGCACGGTGGATCGGCACATCCTGCTTGAGTGCCAGGAGGCGGAGGCGGTCCTGCTGGCCCCGATGACTTTCCGCGGATCGCTGATTGGCTTCGTGGGAATCGACAGCATCACCGCCGGACACCAGTGGTCGGATTCCAGCGCCCAGCTTCTCAGACAGGCAGCGGAGATCTTCGTTGGAGCGCTGGAAAGGAAAGACGCGGAAGAATCCCTCAGGGAGAGCCAGGAGCGTTATGCCTTGGCTGCACATGGCGCGAATGATGGGCTGTGGGATTGGAATCTCAAAACCGGAAAGGTCTACTACTCCACTCGCTGGAAATCAATGGTTGGCAGCGAAGAGCAGGACCTGACCGACAGTCCCGATGAGTGGTTCAGTCGGGTGCACACGGACGACGTGGAACAGTTGAGAGCCGCGGTCAACGCACACATCGAGGGAGTGACGGCACACTTCGAGCACGAATACCGGATGCGGCACGCCGACGGTGATGAGCGCTGGATGCTCTGCCGGGCGAGCGCGGTCAAGGACGTCCACGGCGAGATTGTCCGCATGGCGGGTTCGCAGACGGATATTACCAACCGCAAGCGCGCCGAGGAGCAACTCCGCTACAACGCGTTTTACGACGGACTCACCGGTCTACCCAACCGCGCTCTCTTTATGGATCGTTTATCCCTTGCCATCGAACACATGAAACGGTACGACGACCATCAGTTTGCCGTGCTGTTCCTCGACCTCGATCACTTCAAGGTCATTAACGACAGTCTGGGACACATCATCGGGGACAGATTGCTCGTGGCCGTGGCGGAAAGACTTCGGAACTTCCTGCGCTCGTCGGATACCGTCGCCCGTTTGGGTGGCGACGAATTCTCCATTCTCATCGACACCTTCAACGAGCCCAGTCAACCCGTCCGGATTGTGGAGCGTATTGAGAAGGAGCTGCTCCTTCCCTTCAGCCTCGATGGGCAGGAAGTCTTCACGGCAGCGAGTATCGGCGTGGTCTTTGGAAAGCAAACCTACGATCGCCCGGAGGAGCTTCTCCGGGACGCCGACACAGCCATGTACCGTGCCAAGGCCCTGGGTCGGGCAGGCTACGCGGTATTCGACAGCCACCTGCATGCACGGGCCGTCGAGCGACTGCAGGTGGAATCTGACTTGCGACGCGCGGTAGACCGAGAGGAATTTCGGGTTGTCTACCAACCGGTCGTTGCGACCGACACCAGGAGAATTGTCGCCTGCGAAGCATTGGTGCGTTGGGAACACCCGGAGAGAGGAACGGTTGCGCCATTCGAGTTCATCCCGGTCGCGGAAGAGACGGGACTCATCATCCAGATCGGGACCTGCGTATTGCGGATGGCCTGTCGAGAAGTCAAGCGATGGAATGAGGCGGGAAACAAGGGCCTTCGGGTGGCGGTCAATCTGTCTGCGCGTCAGTTCCAGTACCAGAATCTGACGAAGGTGATCGAGGCGGTGCTCTCCGAGGTCGGGATAGACGCCGACAAACTGGAGCTGGAAATTACGGAAAGCATCACCATGCAGAACTTGGATCTGACGGTCAAAACTCTGAACGAACTCAACGAGATGGGGATCGAGATCGCCATCGACGATTTTGGCACCGGCCATTCCTCGCTGGCCTATCTCAAGCGGTTCCCGATCGACACTCTCAAAATTGACCAATCGTTCATCCGCGGGCTGCCCGAGGATAGTGAGAATGCAGCAATCACCAGCGCCATCATCGCGATGACACAGAACCTGCAACTGAACGTGCGAGCCGAGGGAGTGGAAACAGACAGACAACTGAGTTTCCTGACAGACCGGCGGTGTCGGGAAGTGCAAGGCTTCTACTTCAGTCGCCCCGTGGAATCGAAACGCATATTGGAGTTGTTGAGCGCCGGTCCCGTCGCAGGAGAAAATGTGAGTGGGGCCGAGTAACTGAAAGGTCTCTAACAGATGGTCAAGATTGCTTTCCTCGGCGCTGGCAGCAGCGTCTTTGCGAAAAACGTCCTGGGTGATTGTCTCTGCGTCCCCGGACTCAAGGACGCACACATCGCGCTCGTCGATATCGATCCGAAAAGGCTTGCCGATTCCGAGAGGATGATGAACAACCTCAACCGGAACCTCAGCGGGCGCGCAACGGTCGAGGCCACGCGCGATCGCCGTGCCGCGTTGCAGAGCGCCGATTTCGTCGTCAACGCGATTCAGGTGGGGGGTTACGAACCCAGCACCATCATCGATTTTGAGGTCCCGAAGAAGTACGGTTTGCGGCAGACCATCGCCGACACCCTGGGAATCGGTGGCATCATGCGAACGCTGCGCACCCTTCCGGTGTTACTGGAATTTGCCCATGACATCGAGGAGCTCTGCCCCGACGCCTGGTTCCTGAACTACACCAACCCGATGGCCATGCTCACCGGCGGGCTGCTCCGAGCGACAGGCGTCAGGGCTGTTGGTCTCTGCCACAGTGTGCAGGTGTGCGCCTCCCATCTCTGCCGGATGCTCGAACTGCCCGACGACGATCTTCGCGCGAAGATAGCGGGGATCAATCACCAGGGATGGTTGCTGAAAATCACGCGCCACGGCGAAGATCTCTACCCGGAGATCAAGCGACGCGCCTTCCAGGATGAACACTTCCACAAGGATTCCGTGCGCTTCGAGGTCATGCGACAGTTCGGCTATTACGTCACCGAGTCCAGTGAGCACACTTCCGAGTACCTTCCCTATTTCATCAAGGCGACGCATCCGGAACTCATCGAACGTTACCGCGTGCCGCTCGATGAATACCCGCGGCGGTGCGTGAATCAGATTGAGAAATGGAGGCAGATGCGGGAGGAGCTCACCAACAGTGTGGACCTCACCCACGAACGAACTCACGAATACGCGTCTTCCATCATGGACAGCATCATCCACGACAGGCCGTACCAACTTGGGGGCAACGTCATCAACAACGGTTTGATCACTAATCTGCCAAGCGATGCGTGCGTTGAGGTGCCCTGCCTGGTCGACGGCAACGGCGTCCAGGGAACCCACGTCGGCGCCCTCCCGCTCCAGTGCGCCGCGGTGAACACGACCAATATCAATGTGCAGTTGCTGACCATTGAAGCCGCTCTCACGCATAAGCGGGAGCACATCTACCATGCCGCCCTACTCGACCCGCACACCAGCAGCGAACTCACTATCGATGAAATCCGGTCACTGGTCGATGAATTGATGGAGGCGCATGGAGACTACCTGCCGAAGTACCGGTGACGCTCATATACTCGTTAAAGTTGAGAATCCACATTGTCTGCCGTAGGATAAAGCTCCAGCTTTGTCTTCCGGTGAGGCGAGTCTGCTGATCGACAAAGCTGGAGCTTTATCCTACGGCAGGTGCATGTTGGGGCAGGACAGCGTCCCATCAGATTACGCGGGGCCATTCCTCAACCTTAACGAGTATAAGAACAGACGGTAGAATGCCGTGATAATGTTCGCATTGTGTTTTTCGTAGGGGCAGTCTCCAACATGCCCACCACGGGACGATCTTACGCAGACGTGGGCGCGTCGGAGACTGCCCCTACGAAAAGCGCGCGCCAACCAACCTGACATTTATTTTCACAGGAGTTCCCATGAAAGAACTGACCTCGATCAGCCCTCGCACCCAATTCTGCGCGGTGATTGGCAACCCTATCGCGCACAGCCTTTCACCGGCCATCCACAATGCTGCTTTTCAGCACCTCGGGTTGGACTTTGTTTACCTCGCCTGTCAGGTCGAAGACGTGGAAGGCGCTCTGGCCGGGATGCGCGCTCTGAGCAGCTTCCGTGGCATGAGCGTTACCATCCCTCATAAGACGGAAGTGATGAAACATGTCGATGAGATCTCCGACGTGGATCGTTCCATCGGCGCGATTAACACCGTGATTCATGAGGGGAACAAACTCATCGGTCTGGGCACAGATGGCCTCGGCGCCCTCAAGGCGCTTGCCGATGCCGGTGTGGAAATCGCCGGGAAGAACGTCCTGATGCTGGGTACAGGCGGCGCGGCGCGGGCGATATCGTTTCCACTGGCCCGAACGACGAAGCTGGCGGAGCTGACGTTACTGGATATCAACGAAGACCTGCTGCGCAGTCTCAGCGCCGACCTTACGTGTGGCACCGCCGCCGTCATCAAAGCCGAACCCCTGACGCAAGGCTCTCTTACCGCGGCGATGGGCAAGGCGGATATCATTCTGCATTGTACCTCGGTCGGGATGCATCCCCACGAAAACGCCTCCCTGATTCCGCTCAACCTGTTCCGACCCGGGCAGGTCGTCTTCGACATCGTTTATAACCCTTTCGAAACAAAGCTGCTGACCGAGGCCAAAGCTCGCGGCTTGAAGACCGTTCCCGGTGTCGAGCTGTTCGTCAACCAGGCCGTTCTGCAGTTTGAGCAATTTACAGGTGTGGACGCGCCTGTCGATGTCATGCGCCGGGTAGTATTGGAGCGTCTGACATCATGAACATTGTGCTGATCGGCTACCGTGGAACAGGCAAAAGCGCGGTCGGGCAGATACTCGCCGAACGCCTCAACAGGGAGTGCGTCTCCATGGACGCAAGGATCGTGGAGAAAGCGGGCGCGCCCATCCCCCAGATCGTGGAACAGCGCGGCTGGCCAGGGTTTCGCGACATCGAGACCGAAGTGGCGCAGGAACTCGCCGCGCAGGACAACCTCATCATCGACGCAGGGGGCGGAGTCATTGAGCGTCCCGAAAACATCGAAGCCCTGCGGAATAATGGCGCCATCATCTGGCTGCAAGCGTCCGTCGCCACTATTGTTTCCCGGATTGAGGCCGACACGCAACGCCCCTCCCTCACCGGAGCGAAAAGCTTTACCGACGAAGTCACCGAAGTCCTCGAACGCCGCACCCCCCTCTACCAGGCCGCCGCGCAATACACCGTCGACACAGACGCTTTAACACCGGAGCAAGTGGCGGAGAAGGCGACGGGAATTTTGGATGGCGCGTAATACTATACTCGTTGCGGGTGAGGGGGTGTTTTCACCCGTAACGAGTATATCAATTCCCGGCAGGTAAATTTTCACATGGCACCTTCGCGTCTCACCAGTGATCCACGGACTCTGTTCACACTCCAAGAGCGGAACCGGTATCTACTGAACATCTCCGTCGAAGCAGGGAATGAACTATATTCTCCCGACATGCGGCTGTGTCGGCAGTGTCACGATACCGCAGTAATTTTCAACGGGTACACCATCGGGCAAGTGAGCCTCGAATACGCACTCGCCCTGCTGGAAACAGGCGGAGACGCGGCGCGGGCGGACGCGATCATCGATCGGACACTGGACTTCCAGAACCGCGACGCGGATTCGCCGACTCGTGGCAACTTCCGCTGGATGGCACACTTCACAGAAGTCCGGGATGGCAACGCTGTCGCCTTTATGACTCCCAACTACGGGATGCTTTGGCTGCGGCATGGCAACCGGCTGTCGGAGTCGACGCGTCGGCGCATGGAGGAGATGTTCCCCCTCGCAGCCATTGGCATAGACAAACACGTTGTGCCGTGGCAATACACGAACATTTCCCTGCTGCGGATATGGTCCTGGATGGTGCTGGGCAGAATCACGAACGACAACGCTCTTGTTCAGAAGTCCTCCGACCATTGGGATGAGTGGCTGCGCGGGACTTCGCAAGGCGGGGTGTGCGAGTACAACAGCCCCTGCTACACTCCGGTCGCTTTGTACACATTGGCAGGGATGTGGGAGGAATGCGAGGATTCCGCCTGGAAGGCGAGCATCGAGCGAGTACTGGAGTTCCTCTATACCGAGTTCGCCGCGAACCTGCACGCGAGATCTGCCTGTATGACAGGGACGATGTCGCGCGGGTATCCGTCGGATTACCTCTATGGGACAGGCTTGAGCGCTATCACGGCCTACCAGCAATTTGGCGTGTACCACTCCGGTGAGTGGGACTCGAACGGCGGCCGGACGCCCTTCATTGCCAACTTTGCCGTGCACAACTATGAGGTTCCCGCGGCGTTGCGCGACATTCCACAGCAGGCAACAAGTCCGTACTTGGTCAGGGCAGCGATCCCCGCGGCAAAAACGCTAACCAGCAACTTCATCTCCGACCAGTTTGCCCTCGGCTCCCTCAGTTCCCTCGAGCTGCACCCGCAAGCGATTCCGGTGATTGCATATCAGTCGACCAACGCTAAACGACGAACTCTCTTCCTGAAAGCCGCGCCTGCCCGCGGCGCGGAGGTTTTGTGTGAGCAACGCGAGAATGAAGTCATCGGTTATCTCCGGCTGGCTGCGCCTGCCGAGGTGACGGCTACAACGGCCGCTGAAGTTCGACGCGCCACTTGGTGGCTCGGGGCGTGGCGGGACATCGTGCGGATTCGTGTTGATGGTTCCCCCTGGAACGGCGGGAGCAGCGAGTTCGTCGGAAGCGTTGCGCTCTGGCTTGAAGTGGCGGGCCTGCGGGTTGACCTCCAAGTTACCACGGAACCGGAGAACCGTTTGGAGTTAGCCGTCTGCTACAAGGAACTACAGCTTCAGATCGACCTTGCGGTGGCAGCGGAGAGCGATCAGCTTATCCGAGTCGTGCGACCGGAGATGGCCTTTCTGCTCCGGGTGAGCGCCGCGTCGCAGTCGTCTGACGCGCCCTCTCTGCACATTGAGCGAGAGTGGGGACGCATTACCAGGCTGTGGACGCAGGGAGAGAACTCGCTGTCCCTGAAACTGGAGGGCGCGCGCGCGGCGATGGAGGACGAGGACTCGGGAGCGTACGACTTACTGCACACTTCTCCTCTCCTGCAACTGAGAAGAGGAGATTTGGGATGAAAATGACTCGCGTTGGTTCGGAGTGCTTTCCCGTTGCAGGGGTGCTGGCGTGCTGTGTCATTGCTATTCCCCGTCGCCATGAAGCCAGGCGTGGGCAAGCTCCGCCGGGACTCCCTTGGGGTGGAATGGTCGAAGCCTCACCTGACAACCATGAAGGAAATGAGCGACTACTTCAACGGTGTCTATGACCGCGGTGAGCACATGTGGTGCTCCTTCCTCGCTTCCTACCCCGCGGAAGCCATGCACCGGTTCTACCAGTTGACCGGGGATAAGACGGCTGCGGAAGGTATCATCAAGGCCGCGCGGTTCATGTACAACGACATGATTGTTCCCACCGGCACTCCCAAGTACGCGGGCGGCGCGCCCTGGGGAGATCAGGACATGTGGATGCCCTGGTGGGACGGAGTAGACGCTCCAGCGGCGCTGGCTCACGCCGTGAGCAAAGACACGAAATACCTCCTGTGGGGGATGGCGCCGGCCGACTGGTTGCTCAACTACCGCGGCTACGGGTACAGTTCAGGTCCGTGGAGTTGGCAGGGGACTCTCGGGTTTGGTGGAACTCTCTCGGGTTTTCTCTGGTCGATGCGTGAGGCGGGTTGGACGCAGGATGACCTCACGAAGCTCCGACCCGATCTCGACTATGAGAAAGCACTCGAAACCTGTCGAGGGGAGTGCCTGAAATATTATGACAAGGCAATGCAAAACACGGGGGAATCGAGCCGCTTCTGCCGACTCGCAGCGGAGGTGGGTCGTGTGCTCATCAACCAGAAGAAGTACGACGAAGCCATCGAGTGGCTGGAGAAGTGGAAAGCTGCTCCCTACGGCATCTACGTGAATTGGGCGCTTGACCGAGCGAGGGCGCTTAAGGCCGGAGAGCAGACGCCATGAATCCGGCCAGGCGCATCGTTTTGGAAGTTCCACCACAAAAGGACGCCGGATCGCTTCAGCGTCCGGTAGCTCACACAGGCAGCTACACGATGGAGGCTACCCTCCTTTTCTCCCCTTTCAACCCGTGT
>MNXM01000010.1 GCA_001872605.1 Armatimonadetes bacterium CG2_30_59_28
TGGACCACTGGGACGATCGCTCCAGTCTACTCGGTCAAGACGTTTCCCCGCAGCGCGATCTACCCACAATTGAACCGTGGACAATGCAACCCCATACTGCCGGGCCACAGATCGCTTCGAGTCGCCTCTCCGAACGGCCGCTACCATCTCGCGACGCCTCTGTTCATTCGACGTTTTTTAGCCAATTTACTACCCTCCGGACAAGTTTCTGGGTATCATATCCTGACCGGCAATTACTTGCACTTGTCCAATAAGCAAGCAAAGACACGATGACACCGTCCATTTCTGTCTGCATTCCAACCCTCAACCGCGCTCCGCACTTGCGGGGCGCGATTGAGTCTGTGCTGGCCAGCACGCTTCAGGACTTCGAGATCGTCGTTTCAGACAACGCGTCTGATGACAACACGGAAGAGATTGTCCAGTCTTTCCAGGATCCCAGAATCTGTTATGTCCGCCACAAGCGACGGATACCCATTCAGTCGAACTGGACGGCAGCGCTCTTTCATGCGCGTTCTGAGCTACTCTTCAAACTGGATGACGATGACCGCATCGAGCCAGCGTTCCTGGAGAAGACAGTTCAATTCCTGAAATCCCACCCGGAAGCATCCAGCGTCTATACCGCTTTCCTGGTTCAGTCTCCCGGCGGCCGGCCGGTGCCCATCGTTGATGACCACTTTTTCGGTAACCGCGTACTCTGCGATGGTGTCGAATACTGCAGGGCGATCCTTCTCAACAGGAACCTGCCGCAAAACCACAAATCAGCGGGGGTCTTCCGGGCCGTCTGCGCCCGCGAAGCCCGGTATTTTGACCGATGCCTCACGGACATTATCTTCACCATGGCGATCGCCGCACAGGGGTCTGTAGGGTACCTGCGCGAACCCCTGTTCCGCTACGTGCTGCACGGCGGCGAACATGAAGCGGGGCGCGTCGTCCGGGTGGCAGACATGTATCTGAAGGGATTGCACAACCTCTTCGATCTGGATGTCGTCAAAGAACAGGCAGCCGTCAGTGACCTTCGAGAAGAGGTTCTCCACCAGCACAGGAGACTTGCTCCCATTTTCTACACGCATCTGAGTTTCCGGAACCACGGTCGCGTGAAGGGACTCGAAGTCGCACGACATTTCCTGAGGGAAGACCCCTCCTTATCTCGGGCCCTGTTGTTCCTTTCGTCCGTTGCGGTATTGGCGCTGCTTCCCAGACAAGTAGTCCATTACCTCATCACCTACTACTACAAGGCAGTGTGGCCCAAACGGCTGGTCAACGTAGTGATGAAACTGAGTCGCAGTAGTTGACATGAGCGCCCTGCCACAGATCAGCATCTGCATTCCCACCTTCAACCGGTGCGAACGGCTGCGGCAGGTGTTGGCGATCCTCCTGAGCAGCGAATTCCCAAACTTCGAGATCGTTGTCTCGGACGACGCGTCGCCGGATGCAACGTGGGAGACGCTGCAGAGGTTTGACGACAGCCGCGTCCGCGCGGCGCGGCAAGAGCGCAACTTGGGGATGAAGGGGAACTGGAACGCAGTTGTCCGCATGGCGCGTGCCCCCCTAATTCTTCGTCTGGACGATGACGATTACATCGCCCCGCAGTTCTTGGGCAGAATGGTGGACCTGTTCCAACGACACCCGGAGGTGCAGAGCGCATACACCGGTTACGCCTACACTCGAGGTTACGACTTCTTCCCGGAGTTTGAGGTCGTCGACCGCGGCGTCTTTGCGGACAGCTCCATCGTTGAAGGGCATGAACTCATTCGTCGCTATCTGCTGCAGAACCCCTTTCCGGGCATCCACCCCTCGTCTGTCGTGTTTCGTGCGGAAGCCGGAGCGGAGGCTGAATGGTATCGCGACGACTTCAATGACCATACCTTTGCGCTCGCGCTGGCGGCGTGCGGGAGAGTGGGATACGTGCCTGAAGTATTGTTCTTCTATGTCCAGCACAATGAACCCAGAGTCTTCAACGCAGGGAACAGCGAAGTCCTGTCCCAGATATGCAGCTACGACCCGCTGGACGCATGGAAGACCGTCTATGAATCCAGCTTCAACCGGTTACGGGAGCTCCCCGAGATTCAGGACATCAAGGACGCCGTTCGCCAGAAGCATCTTCGACTCTATCCATGCATTCAGTTCTACACGGTGCGGAACAACTACCGGAGGCACAGCTTCGTGGTGCGGTCTTTCTACTGGATGGCGCAGCGATACCCACGGATCGCGCGGGACCCGATGGTCTGGTCTGCGTTACTTGTCATGCTCCTGCCAATGTCGGTGGTAAGACAGGTGATGCGCTGGTATCGCAACCGGGCCGGGTGAAGCCGAGGAGCCATGGTGGCTTCCGTCCGAAGCAGAGAATGTTTGTTGCGAGTGAGGGAACAACTGAGGCTATCCCGTCCATGGACGCAGCCAGCGAGACCAGCCGTCTCCCGATCCCGTCACCGCTCCCGCCCCCGATGAGCTGCGCGCCGCGGCATTGCAGTATCTCAAACCCGTGCAGCCGCATCATGTCCGTGAGGCCGGCGAGGGTGAAGACGCGCAGGTGGTAGTTGATGCCGCCTTCGCCGTAGGCAAGCCTCCCCAGAGGCCCTTTACCCGCGAGCCCAAACTGAGTGCTGATCTCCTGTCCG
This sequence comes from Armatimonadetes bacterium CG2_30_59_28, assembly GCA_001872605.1. Lineage (GTDB taxonomy): Bacteria > Armatimonadota > Abditibacteriia > CG2-30-59-28 > CG2-30-59-28 > CG2-30-59-28. The sequence continues at coordinate 2,619 of MNXM01000010.1, forward strand.
TAGCCCTGCCATCCGCAGAGCACCATGATGCGACCGATCCAGGATGCCAGGTTAGGGGTGGAGACGAACAGGAATCCACCTGGTCGGAGAAGACGGTAAGATTCGCTAAACATGATATCCGGATTGACCAGATGCTCGACAACATGACTGCAATGAACCAAGTCAAAGCACTTGTCCTTGAAGGGGAGAGAACCCGTTTCGGGTATAACGCCATGCACGAAGTGCTGCAATTCATGCCGTCGGAATACCGCTGCGGCCGCGTCGGACATCTCGAAGTCAACATAGAAGTACCCATCGGGTGCTTCGGAATGCTGAAGCTCTCTGGCGAGCCTTCCCGGGCCACCGCCGAGATCCAGGATTCGCGGAGAGCTGCCGGTGTCAGGCGGTAAGTTGAGGCGCAGCCAGCGGTGAAACAGGCGCGACTCATGCGACATGCCGAAATCCCACCGGTCGCCCAGGGATTCGTATCGGTTGTTGTAAAGCGCTCGTTGCTGTAACCTGTCCATCGTTGGAGGCAATTATCCCAGACAGTGGAGCGATCCGCAAACATGCACGACCGTTCGCATAGTGGGAACCCAGCCAATGTCTGTCTAAGGCTTGGCGAGATTGGCCTGCTTGTCCTGATCGTCGCTCTGTGCTTCTTCCACATCGGGAACGGGGACTTCTGGACGCACATGCGGACGGGGAAGTGGATCGTCGACCACCGCGCCGTTCCGTGGGAGAACCTCTACATGTACACGGCCGAGGGGTACCCGTGGATCAACCATAGCTGGCTTACCGGTATCGCCTTCTATGGTCTTTGGGAAATAGGCGGACCGGCGGCAGAGCAACTGACCCTCGTGTTGCTGCTTGCTGCAAGCTACGTCGTTCTCTATGTCTTTTACCGGAGGAGCGGCGCGCCCGGCTGGCTCGGGTTGCTCATCTTCGCAACGGGCATCGCCACAGCGAGGTCTCGCTACGACCTCCGACCGGAGATGTTCAGCGGAGTCCTCGTCGCAGGATTCCTCTACTACCTGTTCGAGTTCAAGTCGGGGCGACGAACCAACTTGTGGCCTGTTGTCCCCCTGCTGATTCTCTGGGCCAACTTCCATGGAACAACGCTGACCGCGACGTTGATTCTCATTGTCTTCGCAGCCGCAGAAGGAGTTCAGGCACACTTCTCGCGTGGGAGCGAAACAAAGACGCCACTCACTCGTAAGCAGATCGGTCATGTATGCGTTATGATTCCGCTTTCCGTGTTGCTGATTCTTATCAATCCCTTCGGGTGGAAGTATTTTCTGTCCCTCGACCCCAGGCGCCTTGCGGTGCTGAATCGGTACCTGACTGAATGGCACTCCCTCCGCGAACTGGTGCAGGGCTTCGATGCCACCACCGTCGGCCTGATGGTCGCCTTTGGTATGCTGGTGCTCTTCTCTTTTCTCGTCGCGCGCAGGTCGTTTCAGTTGAGCCTGTTCCTCCTGACCTTGCTGTTTGTCACGATGGCCGTGAAAAGCTCACGACAGATCTGGGTCGCGGTGCAACTGCTGGTCTGCGTTGCCGCTATGAACTTCTCCTGTCTCCAAGCCCGACGGGCTGCAAACGGCCCAGAGCCGACGATACCAGCCGTTCATTCTCGGGGACTGGCGTTCGCCTGCCTTTGTATGGGGCTGACGATTGTGCAGGCAGTGTATTTCTCCACCGCCGCGGGGTACAAATACGGACTTGGCGTGGATCGTGAATATGTTCCAGCAGGGGCGGTGCGATTTATGCAGGACAACCGCATTCGTGGAAGGCTTTTCAATGACGAGGTGGATTCGGGATACCTTGCCTGGCATCTCTATCCGTCTCAGAGAATTTTTATTGATGGGATGAACGCCTACGGGCCTGGGATGTTCCTTGCTGCACAGGCTCTGCGCGGGCAGAACGTTCGCAGTGAGGATTTCGACCGGTGGGGCTTCGATGTCGCTCTGATTCCCGCCAAACCGTATTTCACACCGTTGGCTCAACTCCTCCACCGTCGCAATGACTGGGCGCTGGTCTATTGGGACGGAGTGTCATGGTTGTTTGTGAACCGCGAGCCGATGTACGCGTCGCTCATCGGGGCGCGCGAGTACCACGACATCGATCCATCGCTGCCGGACGCGTTCCCGGAGGCATTCCGGCAAACGACGCTGCGAGAAGTTCACCGAAGTCTTGAGAATCCTGTGAAGTCTGCTTCGCTCTATTCCGCTGCCGGTATCTTCTGCCTCGCTGCACAGTCTGTTGACGAAGCGCGAATGAATTTCCAGCGTGCGCTGCAACTCCGCCCAACTTCTGTTCGAGCGATGGTCGGGATGGCGAAGTGCGCGCGACGCATGGGTGAACTTAACGAATCCATCCGGTGGTGCCGAAGGATTCTGTTTCTCCAACCGCGGATGAGCGAGGCATGGATTATTCTCGGACTGTCCCGGGCCGATCTGCAAGATGCGGCAGGAACCGTCACGGCACTGGAGAAGGCTGTCGAGCTTGGACGGTTTGATGTGAGAATCGGCGAGAAGCTATCTCTGGCGTACCTCACAAGGGGGGAGTTTCGCGAAGCGGAGAGACTGTTGGAGGCGACACTGGCGCTCAACCCGCGGTCCGCGCCGCTGCTGTTCGCCCTGGCAGTTACGTTGACCCATTCCCAGCCGGTTCCCGAGGGGCGCATCTTTGACAGCTTGGAGAGGTCGGTCACCCTTCAACCGGGGATGCGAAACCTCATTCGCGATGAGGCAAGCTTCAACGGCCTGAGGGACCATCCGCGGTATCAGCGATTGCTGTCTCCATAGCTACGCTGCAAAACTAATCGACCAAAACAAAAGCGTGCGGTCGCGAGGTTCGCGATTCCGCACGCTTTCCGTTTTCTGAAATTGGGGATGAAACGGGTCTACGATGGTTTCTGCGTTACCGGTCGGATGGCGACGGGCACGTATTCCGAATCCTTGGTCAAAAATATCTGATCCACCATGATGCCGGGTTCACGGCCGAGCAGCTTGATGGTGTGCTTCCCGGCGGAGAGGTTGAACTTGGCGCCTTTGGCCTCCACCCAGTGCCAGTGGTTGTACGTACCATCCTGTCCCAAAGTGGCGGGGGAGTAACTGTCGATCTGGATACCGACGGAGTTGCCACACCCATCTTTCCAGTAGGTCCGCGCCCAGACGTAGTAGTAACCCGGGTCAGACACGGTAATCGTGTAGCTGGCAGATCCCTTGCTTTTCGGAGAGTTCTCCGGCACCTCCATGTAGCCGGCCCCCGACCAGTTATTGCTGGCCTTATTAACGACTTTGAGAGGCGTTTGAACGTCCTTCCCCAGTTCCGCCTCAAAGCAAATCTTCGTAGTGCTTGCTGCGGAGAGCGCTCCGCTGATCAGCACTGCTCCCAGAACACTGCCTGTCACCAGGTAGATCAACTGCTTTCGCATTCCACTTCCTCCCGTGTCGCAGATTCGGCAATCGCTGCCTTCTGACGTTCATCGTTTGACAAGGTTCCGATAATCGCCAACAAAAAAATGAAAACCATTCCCGTTCCCCGAACGAGCAGGGAGTGATGGATGCTGGTGATGGCGAATCCAAGCAACCCTCCCCAGCAGCCCAGAGCCAATGCTCGCAGGTCCGTATCGCCCACTTGCTGGAAGGCACGACGCGCTTGTCTGCCATGATAGCAGAGAAGGTACATGAACGCCAGTAGTCCGGTCATACCCATGGAGGACGCGATAACCAGAAAGAGGTTATTCGAGTCCAGCGGCATCTTCTCCTTGTTCGGCAGATGGAGATAGTAAGACCCCACATTCAATTGGTAGTTGCCGACCCCCACGCCGGTAAGGAATCGTTCCGCCAGCATGTTCACGTCAGCCTGCCACTCGATATATTGCTTCTTCAGATCGCCCTCATCGTCGCGTAACTGTACAAACGGCCGAATGCCCGCCCGGTAGGTTCTCGTCCCGGCCAAAGAGGATATCAGCAGACCGGCTATGAGTATGCCCAGCACTGTTGCGCCAGCTCTGCGACGAACGAATGAGGCTACCAGCGGAAGGACGACCACCAACGCAAGCAGCGCGCCGCCGGAAAGCATTGTGAACGCGGCAACAAAGACCATCGCATAGGCCCAGACCTTTGTCGCCATCGAGTCCGTCAGCAGACCCACGGCGAGCATCATTGGGGCCAACATCGCCCAGAAACCGCTGTAGATATTCTGGCTCCCAAACGTGGCGCTCACTTTCACAGGATCGGGAACCGTGAAGTACTGGACCACGCCCATCAGCAATACACCAGTGCTCAGTGGCACCAGGAAGTTCACGGCGAGTCGAAGGCGCGCCCGGTTCTCTACGAGATTGCGGAACAATGTGTAGGCGACGAGGAAGTAGAGCACCAACTGAGCCATTTCTACAATGGCATTGCGAACCCGGTCGTCCCCCAGAAGCGACTTCAACCCACCTTCCGCTTCCTTGAAGGCCTGGTGGATGCTCGGTGAGTTCAGCACGGAAACCGCCGCGGCAAACATCAGCATCCAGATGGGCGCAGGAGGCCACTTGACGGTTCTCCACCGTCTTGCCCCGTCCCGTGTCCTCGTCAGGAGTATGAGAAGCGCCCAGGCGCCAAACGCCATCGCCGTGACAATATCTCCCCACGCGATATAGGTGGCGTTAGGACCGCGACGGATGGCGAGGGCGGCCTGAGTGGGCAGGAAGAGCACCAGCAGAAGCAACAGCGCCGTTTCCACCGAATTGATCCATTTGGAGGTATTGGGTTCTGAGTTGGCCATGCTGTCTGAAACGTGATGTGTAATGGGTGAATCCTTTTGCACTACCCCTGCCGAAGCATTAGTGCCATTGCGGTTTTGACCAGCAATACCGCGGCTATCCCGAATCCGAGAGGTCTCACTGCCCTCTCGGGAACTGAGAAACTAAGAAGGGCGAGTAAGCCATACTCGATGCTGCGATAGACAAGGTGGAAATAGCGGAACTGTGGCTCCAGCCAGTCGGGAGTCCGGTATATTTCATTGGATGTGGCCATCCGAGCGATGGCCACCTTGATGCCGAGTCCCAAAACAACGACCAATCCAGAGCCCCACAACACCGGCCGCCACATTTCTCCGAGAGACTCGCTCCCCCGCTTTACCGAGGCGAACGCAACAGCACAGATGATGACGAGCGTCAGCAAAACGAGCGTAGACCACGGCAGCAGCCAGGGGTACCGAGCCTCCAGCGCAGCGATCTGCCATCGCGCCGTCGCCGACAAACTGTAGCAGAACATGATCGCGAAGGTGAGGACGAACCTTCCCTCCACGCATTTCAGAGGAGTGCCTTGTCCGAAGCTTCCCAGACCAATTAGCAGCAATCCCAGAGGAATGGTCGTTAGCACATAGCGTTCCCTGAACTCGACACCCGGGAGAAACACGCAGGCAGACATGACCAGGAGCCCGATCGTCAGAATGCTTGGGAGAACACCCGACCGGCACGCCTGATCCGGATTGGTATTGGATTTCATCACTCGCTGCCTTCGTCAAACATTACTGAGTTCGCCCCACTTACCCTCAACCATTCTCCGGTCGAATTGAGCGCCAAACTGCTGGATAACTTCCCGGACAACGTTTGCTTTGACATCCTCGTATTGTGGAAGTTCTGCCTCCTCGGCCGAGCGAAGCTTGGCAAACGATGTCATGACTGCGTCATCATATCCACACGGATTAATCCAGTCAAAATGCCTCAGATCTGGAGCGATGTTCAGCGCAAATCCGTGCATGGTGACCCAGTGCCGGATGGCGACTCCGATGGACGCGATCTTCTCCCCGTTAACCCACACTCCGGTTCTGCCTTTGGTTCGCTCGCCGGGGATCCCGAACCGTTTGACAGTTTCCATGAGGACGCTCTCCAGCGACCGAAGGTACCAGTGAGCATCCTTCCGCAGATTCTCCAGGCTGAGAATCGGATACCCGACAAGCTGTCCGGGACCGTGATAGGTGATATTGCCGCCACGGTTCGTCTCCACGATCTGCACGCCTTGTCGTGCCAGATCATCGTAGGATATCAGAATATGATCCAAGCCTCCGCTCCGCCCGATCGTGATTACTGGGGGATGCTCCAACAAAAGCAGCAGGTCATCGCACTCCCCGGCTCGACGCAGTTCCACCAGCCGCCGCTGAATATCGAGGGCCTCAAGATATTCTTTGGTCCCCAAGTTGAGAACAACACAACGCATTGGCAGGCGACTCAGTCCTCGGAAGCACGCGAAGTGTCACAGAAGCTCTGTTTATCGTGTTCCGGTGTGATCCCGTGGCAACAAAACCTTGACTCATTTGTATCAGCTCTCCGCGTACCCTCTGTGGGTTCTCCTCTTGGCGGACATGAAGATGCGTTCTTGCGACACCCATACAGCACGCCGATACTTCACGCATTGTATACTTCGTTCGTTCAGTACTGCAAGCACGGACGGCAGCGCGGGAGCCATTGTTGAGCGACTTAATCGGCGGTGACGCGGGCACCCATGGCGAATTTGTCGCAGGCGAAAAGTTGGTCAGCACGCGGGGAGACACATCTGGCGAGCAGGTTTGGAGGCATTCCAATGGGTGACAGGGTTAGGTTGGCGATTGTGGGTTGCGGGGGCATCGCGGGGGCGCATCTAAACGGTTACGAGTCCCTGCACCAGCGAGGTTGCGACGCGTTTGAGATTGTGACAACCTGCGACACCAATATTGGGAACGCCGGTCAAGTTCCAGGACGTGGTGGACGGCAAGGTCGCCACGTATCAGACGCCGATCGACGAATACTGGAAGATATGAGTCTGGCTCACCCAATGCCCTGGCCGGCGAAAATTAACGCAACGACATGCCCGGAACGCTGACTACTGCCGAGAAAATCCGTCGTCTACCGTGGTTGCTGTGGGCGGACCTCTTCAATTCGGTCTGCGCCCTCCTGACGGTCTTCGGATCCGTATTTGTTCTGTTCCTGAGCGCGCTGGGGATCGACAAGACGCGTATCGGGTTCATCCTGTCGCTCCTTCCCTTCTGCGGTCTGGTTGCTCCGTTCATTGCCTCGACGGTCGCTCGTATCGGCTTCCGGCGTATCTTCCTGCTTTTCTGGACAGGACGGAAGCTGATGCTGGCCCTGCTGTTACTCACCGGTGTCGTTCATACCCGCTGGGGTGTGACAGCTTCCTTCTGGTGGGTGACAGGCATCGTGTTCGGTTTCGCCCTGTGCCGCGCCATTGCGGAGACGGGGTATTATCCCTGGATTCAGCAGATTGTTCCCAACAGCATACGCGGCCGGTTCATGGCCTTTGAGAACACGGTGATTCTCGTCGCCAGCATGATGGTCATGGGAGCGGCATCCTACATCCTCGACCATGTGGAAGGTCTCCACGGTTTCCTGATCCTCATCGGCGCGGGAGTCGTCTCGGGATTCGCCTGCGTCGCGTGTTATACCTTCCTGCCGGGCGGGGAGCCGGTCGCGCCAAACCGGGATGAGGTGCCTGCGCTGACGCAGATGATCGGGGCCGTCAATGATCGCGACTTCCGCCGCTTCATGGTGAGCCTGGGAGTTACCAGTTTCGCCCTCGCATTTCTGACCCCCTTCGTTCCTCTGTATCTCAAGGACGAAGTGGGACTGACGGAGGGCAATATCGTTCTCCTGACCCTCTGCAGCAACTTGAGCGGACTGGTTTTCAGCTTTCCCTGGGGCTGGTCTTCCGATCGCTTTGGCAGCAAGCCGGTGATGTTGACGGGACTGGCCATGATCATGCTTCTCCCCGTGCTCTGGTTCCTGCTGCCCCAGAAAAGCGTGTGGAGCCTTCCCGTGACAGCCATCGTGTCCTTCTGGGGGGGCGCGGCCTGGATTGGCTGGAGCACCGGGTGGACCCGATACCTTTTCGTCAACGCCATCAAGGAGGAGCAGAGCGCTGCCTACACAGCCGTTTACTACTCGTGGATGGGCTTGGTGAACGGCATCGGGCCTTTGCTGGCGGGTCGATTCCTCGACCTGTGCTCGGGGATCCACGCTCGCTACCTGTTCTTCAATCTGAGTGCCTATTCCGCCCAATTCGGTCTGGGTTTGCTTCTCTTGATAGCGGGGTTCATCCTGCTGCGGCGCATACGCAGTGATAGCGCGGTCACGGCCAGGAGCTTCGTGGGAATGCTGGTGCGCGGCCGCCCCCTGGCCGCGGTCGAGTCCCTCGTTCGCCACAGCCTCGCCAAAGACGAAACCACGCGCATCGCCACCACCCGGCGCATGGCTGAGTCCCGGAATCCTCTGAGCCATGATGAACTGATCGCATCTCTCGAAGATCCCAGCTTCAATGTGCGCTATGAAGCCATCGCCTCCATTGCCCGGACGACACCCGATCCCAAGCTAACGCAAGCGCTTCTTCAAGTGCTCCAGGGAAGTGAGTCGGAGTTGTGCGTGGCAGCCGCCTGGGCGTTGGGGCGACTGAAGGAGTCCACCGCCATCGAGCCTTTGCGGGAAGCGCTCTCCTCCAACGAATCCACTCTGCGCGCCGCGGCAGCCCGAGGACTTGCAGGACTTCAGGACGCAGACAGTGTTCCCCGACTCCTGCAAGGACTGAGTGCCGCAGAGCCGGCGGCGGAGCGAATTGCCTACGCTTCCGCGCTCGGTTCCCTGCGCGCGGGGGAATGCCTGGAGACCCTGCTCCTGTTGCTGAACCAGACCCGGGATGTCACCGCTCGGAGTGAGCTTGCGCTGGCCGTGGCCCGCATCGTGGGGGGAGAGGGCGACTACATGCGGCTGTGGCGCGGAGCGCGAGTGGATCGGAATACCGCGCTGGCTCACGCCCTGTACGCGCTGAAGCGCAATCTGCGCGCAGTGGAAGGACAAAACTCAGGATTGGAGACCCAACTGGAGGATTGGGCCGCAGCCTTCGGACGTGGGGATATTGTTGCTGGAAGCGAGTTCATTGGGGGCTTCTTGCGGTCACCGTTGGCGCGCCAGTTCGCTGATCGCGTCACCACCATCCTTGAGTTCTGCGTCGCCACGTCTTGCGACTCTGCCAACGCCGGTGACGAACTCCTCATCTTGGCGCTGCACGTTATCGGAGAGGCTCTGCGGCGAGTGAGGCGGAGTGGCCCTCAGAAACAGCACTCGTGATAGCGGCCCCGTTGGCGTCCCCACCGGTGCATGTCAGTGCCGTGTTGGTATTCAGAGAAGGCCTCATGGGAATTCAGGCTGTCGTCAGTGCTTCTTGCAGCAATCTCTCCACGTATGTGTCGACGCCGACATGATGCCGCGATGCTTCCAGTGCTACGCGCCGGTGGAGTTCGGGGCTTGTCCGGAGAACCAATTTTCCAGAGCAGGGCGATTCCGCCGCTCGCCCCTGTTCGGAGCAGAAAGCCAGATACTCATCCACCGATTTCTTCATCTCCCGGCGCAATTCTGGAACCGAAGCACCGTAGAATGTCACCACGTCGTTGATATTGATAACCGTCCCGTGGAAACAGTCAATGTCGGGGTCAAACTCCACTGCTCCAATGTACCCTTTGTACTCGATCATGGCTCAATCTCCGCGCTCTCAACGAGCTTCCTCAGATCCTCGACGGCGCCCTTGTCCATGTTGGGGCCCGGGTGAGGACGGTGGAAGACAGCGACTTTTTCATTGAGCAACACAGCGACTCGCGATCCTTTCCGTTCCTCAACAGAAGCTCCCAGAGCGGCCAGTAAGGACTGTACATCTCGCCACTGGACAGTGGCTGAAACCGGACTCGCGAAAATCCTCTCTAGTGCATCCTTTCGTAAATTCTTCGACATTAGACGCCGGATCGCTTCAGCGTCCGGTAGCTCACACAACTGACTACCGAGCGCCAAGAAAGGACATCTTTTCTCCCCTTTCAACCCGTGTTCGGCACGAACACGGGTTGAAAGGGGAGAAAAGGAGGG
>MNXM01000243.1 GCA_001872605.1 Armatimonadetes bacterium CG2_30_59_28
TCTTTCAGTTGCTGGGCAAGAGTCTGAAGACGACGAACTGTATTGAGTCCATTATGAGCCAGGTGGAAGCGGTCTGTCACAAAGTCACCTCTTGGAAGAACTCGTCACAAAAACAACGGTGGTTGGCAGCGTCGCTGATGGACTTGGAACCCCGGTTGCGTCGCATCCAGGGACACCAGCATCTACCGACATTGCGACAAGCCCTGAAGCAGGAACTGGGGCTTGCGAGCAACGTACAAATTCAGGACCAGACCGGAGCCGCAAATTTCAACTAAGAATGGGATTGACTCAGACGGGAAACAGGATGGCCGCAAGGATGGCGATAATCGCAATCACGACCAGCAACTCAATCAATGTAAAGCCTTTTCGTTTCATCTTTCTCCTCCTTGAGAATCTCTCTGTATTCAGAAGTCAAACGCCGTTCATACATGCCGGGGGTATAATTCTTCCCCGGATGTCACAGAAAACACACCTCACCTCCTTAATTCTTCAATATTGGCGAACTCTGTGAGTCCGATGAGTCCATTTCACATGCTGCTTTTATAGCACGTCCAAACCATGTGTGTCAACAATAATTCGTACCAATTCTCGACAATCTCCACCGGAACGGGCAGTATGCGGCAACTCCCACGAAAAAAGCTGTGGATAACCCGCTCAAATCACCGGCTTCCCGCTTTTTCAGCAGACTCGATATAAGCCATCACATCCCTCGCCAGAGGGAACTGCGCCTCTCCCGGCCAGAGCCATTCGAGCTTCAGACGAAATCCACCCATCGCGTCTGAAACGAATTCATCCCCGATCGCAACCGGCTCCAGCGACTGCCCGCCGCGCCGAAAGAAGTGCGCTCTCCGCTCGATCGGGTCAAGCACCCAGTATTCCCGCACTCCACCCTCGTCGTATGCGTGCAGCTTCTCCTCGAGGTCATAGGCGCGCATGTTGGGGGAGATGATCTCGATGGCCACATCGGGAGGTCCATCCAGGTAATTGCGGGTGACACGATTCAAGCTTGCCGTCCCGATAAACATCACGTCCGGTTCATAGCCGCGGGCTGGTGAGAGTCGAGTCGTGTACCTCGAACCGAGGACCGTGCCCAAACCCCGGGCCCCGACGAACTCATGGAGAATTTTTGTCAAGAACGCCTGCAATTCTTCATGCTCGTAGCTTGCCGGTGACATAATGTACATCTCCCCATTGTGGAGTTCCACCTTCAGGTTGTCGGGGGACATGAAGAGAAACTCCTCGAACGTCATAGGAGTTGCTGCCTTCGGGATTCGAGAGGGATTGAGTGTGTCGGCGATCATCATGGCTTCCTGCACCCTGCCACCTTCAGTGAACGGTGCCCCCGTGGCGGAGACACCCGCCTTCCATGAGACCATTAACCATCATGGATTTCAGGTACTCAACCGATGGCTCGCTGAGACAGAAGGAGTAGTCCTTCAGAGCGGAATCGGGATCTCGCCCCAGCTTGACTCGGAACACGGGATTCTCGGCCACCAGCATGGCGATCTGCTGCAACTGGCACTCGTCGATGGCGTCGAGGGCGCGCTGTACTTCTTCTCGAAGCGCCCCTTGCCGTTCGGAGTGGAGGACTCTTTCGTATTCTTCTCTCGCTCGCGAGAAACTGCCTTCCTGGTGGTAGAGCGAAGCCAGCTTGAGCCGGTTCAACCCATCGAGGGGGGAGATCGCCAGAGTCTGGCGAATGGTTCTCTCAGCAGAGCGCAAGTCGCCCTTCTGCATATACGCAAACGTCAACACATCCAGAACAAACAAATTCCTCGGCACCCGCTTGTGGATCGCCAGCGCTTCATCGATCACAGCGCCGACGCTCCCCAAGTCGTGCAGGCACTCCAACAGCGCTTCACCGATTTCGACGGCGTAAGGACATCTCTGTCTGCCTTCGCGAAGGATGGCCGCCGCCTCTCCCGTGCATCCCTGCTGCCTGTGGATACCGGCAATCCTCAGGTAGTAGCGAGGGTCGTCGGGATCCGTTGCCAGGGCGCCGCGCAATGCAGCGATGGCCTCGTCGTTCTGCCCCCTCTGCATGTGTGCTTCGGCCAGGATTTCATAGACTGTTCCCTGATTCACGTCCTGTTCCAGAGACCGGCGACACTCCTCAATAGCTTCGTCGGGCTTCTCCTGCTGGAGGAACATCTCGGCAAGACAGCGGTGGATCAGAGGCCCGCGGCATCCGCGGGTAAGACCACGTTCAAGCTCTCTGACTGCCCGGCCAAACTGCCTTTGCAGAGCGTAGTTCTCTGCGAGAAGGCAGAGCAGGGCTTCGGAATTGGGGCGCGCCCTGAGCGCTCGGATCAACAGGGGAATCACTTCAGTCACGGAGCCGAGAGCGTGGTGGCATTCGCTGAGCCCCACATGCGCCCGTTCCCACTCGGCTCCCACTGGTATCTGGTGGATCAATTGCTGGAACAATTCAGCGGCCTGCTCGTAATCGCGCGAAGCGACCATCTGTTCTGCGCGCTGCAATCCATGCGCAAACTGCTCGTCGGGTTGAGAAGACGGGTCAATGTTGTGGGGCTGTTTCATCTCTTCGCAGTTTCTCCCGTGGCCAATCGTGTAATCGGTCGCGGCGTCTCCAACGCCAGAGCTCAACCGCCGGGCGTCGCAGCGGTCTCAGGAGATGCCGATACCGGAACCCCAGCATCCTTTCCAGCGCCTGCCGAGGTCGCCCGTCTCGGCGCGCCACCGTTGTTGGAGTCGCCCACGTCCCGGAGCATGTCTGCGATAGCGGCGGGGTTATCGACGATGCGACTCAGTTCCTCACCATCGATGGTTTCCTTATTAAGCAGAACTTCCACGATGGCACCGAGGATTTCGCGGTTGGCCGTCAGAAGCTCTCGCGCCTTGGCGAAACAGTCATCGACCATGGAACGCACTTCCCTGTCGATGGCGCTGGCCACCTCTTCGCTGTAATTGCGGTCCTCGACAATCTCCCGACCCAGGAAAATGGGACCATGGCGGCGTCCGAGTGTGACCGGCCCCAGCTTGTCGCTCATGCCGAACTCACAAACCATCCGACGAGCTATGTCGGTAACACGCTCCAAGTCGTTCTCGGCGCCCGTCGTGGCCTCCGCGAAGACGATCTCCTCCGCAACTCTTCCTCCAAGCAGTATCGTCATGTTGTCGATCAACTCCGATCTGCTGGTAATGTAATGGTCCTCCAATGGCACCTGCATGGTGTAACCAAGCGCCATCCCGCGCGGGAGAATCGTCACCTTGTGAACGGGATCCGCGTTGGGAAGCAGTTTCGAGACAAGAGCGTGCCCCGCTTCGTGGAAGGCCAGAACCTTCTTCTCTTTGTCGTTGATGATGCGACTGCGCCTTTCCGGACCAGCGACAACTCGCTCAACCGATTCCTGGAACTCCGTTGTATCGATCGTGTTCTTGTCGCGTCGAGCGGCGAGCAGGGCCGCCTCATTTACCATGTTGGCGAGGTCAGCGCCCGAAAAGCCTGGCGTCCGCCGGGCCAACAACTCGAGGTCGACTCCCTCCGCCAGCGGTTTGCCCTTCGTATGCACTTTGAGGATTTCCTCGCGCCCCCGTGCGTCCGGGTTGTCAACCACGATCCTCCGGTCGAACCGCCCGGGACGGAGCAGGGCCGGGTCAAGGACATCCGGTCGGTTGGTCGCTGCGATGAGGATGACTCCCAGATTGGGATCGAAACCATCCATTTCAACCAGCAACTGATTGAGCGTCTGCTCTCTCTCGTCGTGGCCACCGCCCAGACCCGCGCCGCGTTGCCGTCCGACCGCATCGATTTCGTCAATGAACACAATGCAGGGCCGGTTCACCTTCGCCTGCTCGAAGAGGTCCCGGACGCGGGATGCACCCACTCCGACGAACATTTCCACAAAATCGGAGCCGCTGATGTGAAAGAACGGAACACCCGCCTCACCAGCGATAGCACGCGCCAGCAATGTCTTTCCTGAACCCGGAGGCCCCAGTAGGAGAACTCCCTTGGGAATTTTGGCGCCAAGCGCTTGGAATTTTTCAGGGTGCTTCAGGAAGTCGATGACCTCCTCCAATTCCTCCTTGGCTTCTTCTATCCCTGCAACGTCCTCAAAGGTCACTTTTGGGAGATTGTCACCGTGGCGACGTGCGCGGCTTCTCCCGAACGCCATCGCCTGATTTCCACCCATCGCCTGCGCGCGCATGATGAACATCCACAGGGCGACAAAGAAGATCAGGGGAAGCAGAATTGAGAGGATAAATGTGCTGAACCAACTGGAAGCAAAAGGTTTTTTGATGTCGATGTTGATTCCGTGTTCTTTGAGCGTCGGGATCGTCGTCTCGTCCCTCTGACCTTGCGGGAGGCGGGCTATGAAATCCTTGCCGCTGTCCCTGAGTTTCCCGGCGGCGGTCTCGCCGTCGATCTGAATCTTGTTGTCGGCAATATTTGCGTTTTCCACGGCGGTCAGAAGCTCACCGTAGGTGATCAGTTCCGGCCCATATTCGGGCGTTCTGGTTTTCAGGGCTGCATAGGCTACCATCGCCAACAACAGACAAAAGGCCATCGTCTTTATGAATTTTCCCACTCCCTGCAGTCACCTCCTGCCGAAGGGCTCTCCGGTCGCAAATAGACCTCGAGAATCCGTCGGGTCCCATTCGTAATCTTGTATCGGTCGTCCAACCGGCAACCCATGACCCACGCGATATCAGTCGCGGAGACCAGCAGAGGAGTTCGGCACCTCTGTCGTCGCGGTATCTTCGAGTTGACGAAGAAATCTTGCAACTTCTGTGTTCCCTTCGCGCCCAGAGGGCGGAACCGGTCACCGGGACGAGGGCACCGCACTGTCAACTGCCCCACCAGGTCCGCGTCGATCCAAGCAGTCTCGGGGTTGCGTGGGATCGCACACCCATGAGGGCGGTCGAAAACCCGCGTCTCGACGCGAGCAGCGAACTGCGCCAACCAAGTCGTCCCCTGAAGCGGAACGGGTGTCTCCCGCACAGCATCAGCATCGCCCGGCGATCCGTGAACGGAGTAGAACACCAACTCATTGGGTGTCGTCTCAACCTCTACTCCACCGGGAAGCGTGAACCGACCACGCGCAACGCCGCCGTTCAACCAGTGTAACAGGTTTTCCACGTGTTGGAAATTCAATTCTGCCCGGGGGCAGCACAGGGACTGAAAAACATGCCGCACAATACGGCGCTGCAAAGCACGATCAAGTTGGGAGAAGCGTGACCGGTCGAGCATCTCCTCGGAGCTTCCATCTCCCCCCATTCCTTTTCGTAGCTCGGCCAGTACGACGAACGACTGCTCGCGCAAAAAGGCGTCTTCGTCCTCACACAAAGACATCAACTGACCGACCCGCCTATCGATATCCGGACAAATTTTCTCGCGGATCTCTGCCAGAACTTGATGACGGATACGGTTTCTGAGGTGGCGCGTGTCGGCATTGGTGGCATCCACCTTCGGTTGGATTCCAAGCGACGCGAGATAGCGATCAACTTCCTCATGCGTGCAGTCAATGAGGGGACGAATGAGCCGCGGGGCGACGCCTCCATCCGGGTATTCCGTGAAAAGAATCGGTCTCATGGAGGAGAGACCTGACATCCCGGCTCCCCGAAACAGGTGCATGAAGAACGTTTCGGTGCGATCCTCCAGCGTGTGCCCCAGCGCCACCGCCTGAGCGCCGTGTCTCGCCGAGACTCTTGCCAGGAACCCGTAGCGAGCCTCGTGTGCCGCCGACTCAACCGAGAGCCTATTCTCCTCGGCGAGTCGTCCGACGTCCTCCTGCTCCACGCACGCGGGTAGACCCAGCGACGCGGCCAAGCCCTGCACAAATTCCGCGTCGGCGGTGCTGTCAGGTTCCCTCAATCCGTGGTTTAGATGAGCAACCACAATCTGGCGCAAGCCCGTCTCAGCCTTGAGAGCGTGAAGCGCTGCCAGCAGGGCGCAGGAATCTCTTCCGCCGGAGACCGCTACCACGACCACATCTCCGCAACGAAGCATGCCGTGGCGGTTGATAGTCGTTTGGACCCTTTCGAGAAAGGCGCCGGTCACTGTTGTCACCTGAGAGTTGGGAACGTTCAACCGTAGCCCACGGCAAGGGGGCCGGCCGGTGTTGATTGTCCATAAATTGGGGACCGCACTACAGGTCGGCGAGGCAAAGTTCCTTCCCTACAATTCGGCGGAACGCTTCCCGATACTTCTCGGAGGTTCGCACAACTACTTCCGAAGGAAGCTCAGGGCCGGGATAGGTCTTGCCCCAACTCAACGTCTCAAGATAGTCGCGGACGTACTGCTTGTCGAAACTATCCTGGGGCCCACCGGGCTGGTACGATTCGGCGTCCCAGAAGCGGGAGGAATCGGGAGTAAGAACTTCATCCACCAATATGAGCCTGTCGCCGCCGCATCCGTCGTCAACAAAACCAAGCTCAAACTTGGTGTCGGCGAGAATAATGCCGCAACTTGCCGCATAGGAGGAACCTTTCTCGTAGACCGCGAGGCTGGCATCCCTGAGTTGCCGTGCGGTGTCGGAACCCACCAGCTCAGCCACGCGCTCAAAGGAAACATTCTCATCGTGGCCGGTTTCCTGCTTGGTCGCAGGTGTGAAAAGCGGGTGCGGCAACTTGTCTGACTCGCGCAATCCTGCAGGAAGCTTGATGCCGCAGACGCTCTGTGATTGCTGATACTCCTTCCAGCTCGAACCCGCGAGATAGCCGCGAACGACACACTCGATAGGGGTGACCTTCGCCTTGCGAGTGATCATGCTGCGGCCGCGCAGCGCAGCTCGGTGCGACGCGAACGGCTCAGGGTAGTCTGCCACACTGGAGGTGATGTAGTGATTGGGGATGATGTCCTTCGTCAGGTCAAACCAGAAAAGGGAGAGCTGCGTCAGGACAGTCCCTTTCCACGGGATCCCCGTGGGCAGCACAACGTCGAAAGCCGACAGTCGGTCGGAGGCAACGAGCAATAGCTGCTCTGTCTCCCCATGCACCGAAGGAATCTCAAAGATATCGCGAACCTTTCCTTTCCTGTCGGGACCTCGCTCACCCAGTTGAGTCTGAACAAGAATTTCGGGAGCTGCCACTTCGTTCGCTCTCCTTTACGACCTACTCTGTCACGTGGATGACGTTGGTGATCTGCGGAACGATATCCGTCTCCTGAATTCGCTGGATCGACCGGTCCACGGCCTTCTGTCGCGCCCGGTGGGTAATCCAGACAACCTCTGCTAAACGCCCCTGTTCTCCTTTCTGGATCATCGAGGCGATGCTGACCCCCTCCTCACCGAGGATGCCAGCGATTCTTGCGAGAACGCCGGGTCGGTCTGCAACGAGCATGCGGAAATAGAACATGGACTTGACATCTTCGTATCTTCTCAAAGGCAGCGACTGGTCACACGTGCAAGGAATCCTTCCAGTGGCCCCATGGAGGATGTTCCGCGCAGTGTCGATGATGTCCGCGACAACGGCGCTGCCTGTCGGCCCGGCACCGGCGCCCTTTCCGTAGAACATCACGCGCCCCACGCCATCCCCTTCCACCATGATCGCGTTGAATTCGTCGCTGACGGAAGCCAGTGGGTGCTCGACCGGCAGCAGCGTGGGATGGACGCGAAGCTCAAATCCCTCACTTTCAGACTGCGCGATGGCCAGCAGTTTGATGACGTACCCCAGTTCGGCCGCATAGCGGATGTCCTGAATCCGGATTCGGGAGATGCCTTCCCGGAAGATTTCCTCGACAGGGATACGAGAACCGAAAGCGATGGCGCTGACGATGGCCAGCTTGTATGCCGCGTCGTGGCCGTCGACATCGGAACTGGGGTCGGACTCGGCAAATCCCTTCTGCTGCGCTTCCCGTAGCGCCTCGTCAAAATCGAGACCCTCGCGTGCCATGCGTGTCAGGATATAGTTAGTGGTGCCATTCAGTATCCCAGTGACTCGCTCGATACGGTTGGCTGCGAGACTCTGCTTCAGCGGGGTAATCAGTGGAATGCCGCCGGCAACGCTGCCCTCAAAGTTGACATCGACTCTCTTCTCCCGTGCGGCGTCCATCAACTGAGCACCGTGCTTCGCCAGCAGTTCCTTATTGGCGGTGACAACGCTCTTCCCTTGTTCAATGGCGCTCAGGAGCAACGCGCGAGCAGGCTCTACGCCGCCCATTACTTCCACCACAATCTCCACAGCGGGATCGTTCACAATCTCCCATGCATCCTCTGTCAGCAGATCAGGGGCGACGTCCACACTACGCGGTTTGTCTTTTTGTCGTACCGCAATCCGCCGTATGTTGATTCCGCATCCCGCGCGTCGGCGGATCAAGTCGCTGTTTCGCTGTAGTAGCTCAAACGTCCCGGAACCGACGGTTCCGAGACCGATAAGCCCAATGTTGATTGCGCCCTCTTTCATGTCCCTGCTACCCATCCGCTCTTTCGATAATCACCAAGGTGTCTCCGTGCTGAACCAATTGTTCAGTTGCGGCTGGAACGGCGATGACTCTACCATTGACTTCGGCGGTGATCTCGTTGAAAACCTTCATGGCCTCCACGAGTCCGATGGTCTGTCCCTCTTCGACTAAGCCGCCAACTTCCACAAACGGTTCTGTCCCGGGACTCGGTGAACGATAGAAAATTCCCACCATCGGCGAGATAATTCTCACCAGATTGGGATTCGTTTCCGGCAACGCTTTGTCGGTTGCCTGTGAAGCAAGGGCCGGTGATGCAAGTCTGGGTGCGCTCTCTCCCCGTAAGAAGTTCCTTGTCAGGCACTCCCGCCGAGAGTCATCTCCTCGCCGAATGCGAAATTTCTCCCCTTCGCTATGGACCGTCAGTTCCGCCAGGTCCTCGTCTATTACGAGTTGAATGAGGGACTGGATTTGGTCGCGTTCTGCATCCTGCACGGCTTACCTGCCATTCTGAAGCTGGTGGGGTCGCAATGCTGCGCCTGGCTTCGACATTGCGCGCGCCGCGTAAGGGTCTCTGGAACACCCCTGGCGGGTGTCATGAATGTTGGGGCCTTCGCGGACGCGTACGGTGGCTTCCGGAAGCGAAGAAATGGTAGCGGCGCAGGGACTCGAACCCCGGACACGCGGATTATGATTCCGCTGCTCTAACCAACTGAGCTACGCCGCCGCCGCATTGTGAGTCACAGTCATGTCCCCGCCGCCACTGCCTGCAACGGAAGAGCAATGGGTTACTGCGCAATTCCATCGGAGCAGTGGAGCTGGACATCAAGACATGGAACCTCGCCTCTTCTTTTTCCGGCGTCGCTTCTTCGCTTTCTTCTCCTCGATAGCCTGTCGTCTGGCCTCGGCATCCCTTCGCACGTTGTCTTCCAGCGTGGTCTCCAGAGACAGCAGCGAATTTCTATCCAAGGACATCAGTCTCTCGTAATCTGCTTTCAGCATATCCGTCAGTCGCTCCCGTGTCACCGGCCATACACCGTCTTTCTGTGTAGTTACAGACGGAAAAGCCGTTGGTCATCCGGCATGTCACCACCGGAATCTCTCTATGAGGCGTGGACATTGTAACAACAAGATTTGCTGAGTGTCAATAAGCGGCGGTATGCATTATACTCGTTACGAATGAAAACCCACCGTTCGCGAGGTGTGGCCATACTCCGTGGGATAAAGCTCCAGCATCGTAGGTCTTCACCACAGCGCTGACCTTGTTCTCCTTCTGCATTCCCTAACCCTCCGGAAAAAATATCGCGCGCCCTACCCCGATAAATCGGGGTAGGGCAAAGAGTAAAAGCACCAAAGCCCAAAGGCTAACGGGAGTCCGAACCAGATGCACAACGAAACCCGAAGTAGTTGAGCCTGAAGGCCGGGTCGATGATGAGCCGATAGGCGGCGCGGAAGTTGAGCTCGAGGTCGCGGCACCACGACCCGCCGCGCAACACGCGGAATGCCCCCGTACTCGGTCCCTTGGGATTCCGGGTGGGAGCTTTCGCATAGAAGTTCGCATCATACCAGTCCGCGCACCACTCCCACACATTCCCCGCCATATCCATCACCCCGTAAGGCGAGGCGCCCGAAGCATAACTACCCACCGGCTTCGTGCTGGACAGGCTTTGTCCCATCGAGTTCGCGCACTTGCTCTTGTCCCATTCGTTGCCCCACGGGAATTTTCTCCCATCGGTCCCTCTTGCTGCCTTTTCCCACTGTGCCTCGGTCGGCAAACGCACCCGCGCCCACCGTGAGTATGCCGCTGCATTATACCAGCTCACGTTCACCATTGGGCGATCGTCTTTCCATCCCCACGAAGGAGCCTCTGGCATATTCAGCCCCGTCGCCTTGCAGAACTTGCGGTACTGCGCCACGGTGACTTCGTACTTGTAAATCCAGTAGCCATCGAGGTAGACCTTGTGTTGCGGTTTCTCGTCGCTGCCCATCGTGAACTCTCCCGCTGGGATGTAAATCATCTCAGCGCCGTCTCTGGGGTTCACCTTCGTCCCTACATTAACCTCGCCTGCGAGGGCGATCCCGACCGCCAATACAGCAACCAAGCCAGCCATACAACCGCCGAGATCGCACACCCACACTCTCTTGCACTTATACACCACGACTCCTCTTCCTTTCAGACTACAGGTTCAATCACTCCTCCGCACTCAGCCCTGCATCCCGGATGATCTTGCGAATCAAACCAACGCTCACGTCTCGCTTGTGCGGATTGGGAACAAGGGCGGTGCGTGTACCTTTGTGCATCGTGCTATGTCTTCCGCCCGGCTCGGGACCGCTCCAGTCGGCCGCGCGAAGCTTGCGGATGACCTCGCGGCGTGATAGAGGCGTAAGTCGTCGCATCACCGTGTCCCCGTAATCACCTGAAAACATACCCGTTGATGGGCGGCACCTTGCCACCGTGTCGCAACGTCGCCACCACCCAGACCTCGATAGCATCGATCAGGTTCTCACGAGCTTCTTCATAGTTATCTACTTGTGTGAAACAGCCAGGCAGTTGCGGCACCTCTGTAACGACGCACGGACCGTCCGGAAGACTGTGGTCTCGCTCGCATTCCGCACATCGAAGTGCCTGCACGACGTATTCCCTCAAAGAGACACGACGTCCGTTCCTGCGACGGGACGGACCTGCAGAAGCAGACGGCTTGGCAAGCGTGGGTACTCGTTGACGTGTGGTTGCCGATGCCATTCTCCTCATCCTCCCAATTACCTGACAGCATTCTACGCGACGGCGAGTCTCGCGTCAATGCTCGCTTGCTCCTCGGTCTGTCGCGGGTTCCGCTCAACGCACAACCGGTTGCGTCCCCACTCGCAGCAACACCACGCGGTCAATGGAGACTGCGTTCGGTTCGTCCGTCTTTCCGTGCGGATACGCAGGGCCGGTGAACTTGGCCGACACATAGGCTTCCCAGATCTCCTTTGGTTTGTCCTCGTGATACAAAGACGTAAGTTGCTGCTGGAACTGCCACGATTTGGTGAGGTAGAGGTAGGTCCCGGGGAACAGCAGAAACCGGGGCCCTTTGTAGAGGTGGTATCCCGGCCCGGGGATATCGGCGGCGTTGATGACCCGGCAAATCTGCGGCCAGTTGACGTATTGTCCCGCCTGGTCCGGCTTCAGGAACTCCTGCTTGCTCTTCTCGAACTCGGGGTCCGTCAGAGTTTCGTTGTTCCATATCCCGATGGGCACCGGCAGCTCCTCGGCGTTCAGGCGCACGTAGGCCGTGCCGTCCGCTGCCTCGTCGTCCACCTGCATCTTATCCGTGGAGTTCGAGGAGCCGCCGTAAGGGTTGATGCCGAACATCGACGCCGTCCAATCGAACACGCTGTCGGGGGGAAGGTCGCGAAACTGCTCCGGCAGCGGGATGTATTCTTTGCCTTTGCACATTTCCTCGATCAGCGTTTCCACCCGCGAAGCAATCGAGGGGAAAGTCACGCGGCTATTCCCCTTCTCATCCATCTCGTAGTTGGGAGCCTTCGTCAGCAGCAGGGGATGCCTGGTGTTTCGCAGCGTCTCGAGGGCGCGGGCCTGCAGCAGGGAACGAGGGTAGGGATACCGTTCGAGCGAAGCCCGCGGCGTTCGGAGGTAACCGGCGATGATGGTGTTCCGCAAGGACATCATCGTCAAGTCCAACTGCAGACGGGCGCCCTTCACCCTCGCCAGTTGCTCGGAGTTATTCTTCACTGCAGCCTCCGCCTGGTCGAAGCAGTTCTGCGCCTTGCTGGCGAAGGTGTAGTCGCACAACTGGTACGGATACAGTGAGCGGCGGGCCTCGACGAGATTCAGGTAGGTGCGCAACGCCGGCGCGGCTTTCCCGTAGTAAGTAGGTGGTCAAAAATACTGTCCCATAGTTCCCGAAAAAGTAGTGGGGGGTTATGCTATTTGACAGTTTGATTCGGTAATGGCAATCCCCCCGGACTTGTTCCGGGGGAAGGTTAGGTTCGCGCTACAACCCGG
>MNXM01000281.1 GCA_001872605.1 Armatimonadetes bacterium CG2_30_59_28
CTACCGAGCGCCAAGAAAGGACATCTTTTCTCCCCTTTCAACCCGTGTCTACCGAGCGCCAAGAAAGGACATCTTTTCTCCCCTTTCAACCCGTGTTCGTGCCGAACACGGGTTGAAAGGGGAGAAAAGGAGGGTAGCCTTCATCGTGTAGCTGCCTGTGTGAGCTACCGGACGCTGAAGCGATCCGGCGTCCTTTTGTAGGGGAACTTCCAAAACGATGCACTACTCACCTCTTCGACGAATGTCTACAGTTCCCCCGGAGATTTCCGCGGGGCATTGACGTTTTTACACGCTTTTTGTGCCAGACGGTCGACCCCGAACTTCGGCTTAGGCCGCTCAATGTGCTATAATCCGCCTACGATGAAAACTTAGACTTGCTGACGTGAGGAGGTGTGCCATGTCGACAGTCACCGACACAGTTTACGACGAAGCGCTTTCTTTGCCGGCTGAGGCGCGCTTGGATCTGGTCCAAAAGCTCGTCGCCAGTCTCAATCTGCCGACCAAGCCGGAAATCGACCGTCTATGGGCGGAGGAAGCCGAGCGTCGGGTATCCCAGATTGACCGGGGCGAGGTGGAGCTTATTCCGGGCGAGGAAGTGTTCGCAAGAATACGCGAGAAGCACCGACGATGAAGTTCTATTTTCACCCCGAAGCGAACGACGAATTCGACAAGGCCGTGGACTATTACGAGGATCGGCAGCTTGGACTTGGGCTTGAGTTCGCGGAGGACGTCTACATGGCAATTGCTCGGATCATCGAATATCCAGCCGCTGGATCGCCCATGTCGCAGAACACGAGACGATGCCTTGTCAATCGCTTCCCTTACGGAATCATATACCAAGTGAAGTCTCAAAGGCTTCGCATCGTCGCTGTCGCCAATCTTCATCGGCGCCCGGACTACTGGAAACACCGAGTGTGAGTGCAATCTCTCGCCGGGCGACCATCCTCTCAAACGTTGCCTTGCCGACTCCGTGGCCCTCAAAAGTCTCCTTGACTGTAATGGAGAATCCACTCGCGTGAGCTACCGAACGCTGAGGCGCTTCGGCGTCTTATATGCAAGGCCCTCATCGCGGTTCAGAATCTATCTTCGATGGCGGCTTCGCTCGTTTTCCTTTTCTCCAGAGCCAATACTCGTAGTATTTCTGGTCTTCGCGTCGGATGTCATCGATAGTCAATTCTCGTATGAGCCTCCCGGTCAGGGCATTGACGAAGTAGAAACCTTGCTGGTGGTAGATTTCTCCTGGAACCACCTCCTCTTCAGGAACGCTTCCGTGAGCTCCGGCCTCCACATAAACACACCGACTGTTTCGCGACCAGCCGATGCCACTGACCCAACTATGATCCAGATGTTTGGCAATAACCGGTAGGGGACGACCGAGGTCTATCGGTCGCACATACGCAAGCCTGTCTTGCCAGACTTTGTAGATCTCGCAGATCTGGTCGGTGCTCACGATGTGATCCGTCAACAGGAAGTACCGGCTGTTGGGACTCCAGATGCCATCCATTGCCGTCGACTCTTTGACGAAGGTCACCCTCTGGGTTCGTCGGTCCTGATAAAGAAATGTCTGGACTCCGAGATCGCTTCTCACGAAGACGACAACGTGTTTTCCATTGGGAGAAACAAACTTACGGACCTCGACAGTCTTGTGGCTCTTCCCGGTCTTTGGCTTATCACTGCCGTTGGTTGAGGATTGATTCGCGGCCTTTCTTCTCTGGGATTCCGCAACCTCTCTCCCTTTGGGAGGAACAACCCTTGTGCCGCGGTTGGTCTGGTGGCTAATACTCGTATTGCTCTCGCGGCTACTGGGGGTTGCAGAACGAGGCGATACATCGCTGGAACAGCCCGTGAGATAGATGAACAGCGCGAGGTGAAGCGACAAGAGATAATGAGCATGAACTTCCATCCCGTCCCACACCTCCCCTTCTCGTCACATATTGCCTGTGTAGCAGGAATTACACCGTTGACCATTCATTGCCTGTGCCCACTGACCGTCGAATGCGCTCACTCATCACGTGTCACGCCTCACCCTCCCGCAAAAAATCTCACCTTGTCAAACTCTCCTCCACCCCACGTCCAGAGGCCGGGGTAGGCTTTGTCGGAGGGTCTGGAATTGCCGGGGAGGTTGAGGACTTCTTTGTCGTTGGCGAAGAGCTGCACGGTTCCGTTGGAAAGAATCCGGGCGATGACGTGATACCAACGGTTGGGGAGCGCCCTCGCCTCCGGCGCGTCGGAAGCGCCGACGTTGGCGCCGAAGACCTCCACACGGCTTCCCGAATCTCCGGCAGCGAAGGCGATCAGGTAGCCGGTGCTCTGATCGCCCGGTTCGCGGAACCAGGAGCACGACAGGTCGTGCGGAGAGGCGCTGCGCGCATCATACTCGATGCGGACGGGCGCGGCCACTTTCTCCGCGTAACTGATGAAGGATCGCTGTCCGCCCTGCAGAACGCCGTCTTTGATTTGCCAGTCGCCTGAGGCGACGCGCCATCGATCGCCGAGAGGTCGGCGCTCGAACTCATCGGCAAAAATCTGACGCCAGGCAATGCCTCCGTCGTGTAGCAGGCTCCCTTGTGCAACTTGCTTGAGCGGTGGCGGGGTCAACGCCGGGAGGTTCTTCATCTCTGCGGCGGGAACCTGCACGAGACTTATCCGGTCACTCTCGCCGATCTCGTTCACCTCCGCGGCAATCTCCCATGACCCTTTGAGGACAGAAGATTTGCACAGCAGCACATTGTCCCCGTGCACCAGCGACACGCGCACCGTCTTTCCGCTGTCCTTGTCCAGAGACACGATTTTTTCGTCGTTGAGCCACGCCTCCATACCGCCCCGGCACCACAGATTCAGCGCCGCGCCCGTGTCTTCCTCGGCACGCACAACGGCTATCGCGTAAGCGGTCGCCGCAGTCTGCGGCTGGTGAAATTTGTCGAAGTGGAGGTACTTGTTGGGGAGCGACTGAGACTGCCAGCTCACTTTGCCGTTGAGTCCGTCGTAGGTTCCGTTCAAATTCATCCGTACCTCAGCGGGGTGGATGTCGGTATCGGGCAGCTTGCCGCTGCTGTTTGCGAAGGGACCGATCGACATCCAGTTGCGGACTTCCCGATTCCCCACGTTCAGGTGATCCACGAAGGGAAGAGAGCGCCCGTCGAGGTCAATGTTGAGCTTCACCCCCAGTAGTCGCAGGTCGGAAGTTACAGGCGTTTGCACGGGAAGAACGACCGTCTGCGGCTCCCCCGGCTTAAGGGTAATCGGCGCGATCGGGGCGGCTGCCTGCCAACCTTCCGGAACCACGATTGTGGGAGACACCTGCACCGAAGGCGCCCAGGGATCGGTCTGCACTCGCAGACGCACCTCGGACGGTCCCGATTTGCCGACGGCCAAGTCCTTCACTACCGGAGACGCGGGATCAAACTCGGAGTGCAATCCGACGAGCAGAGACAGCAACTCGGGAGTAACGGACTCCCCGCAGCAAGACGCTACCGCGGCCCACAGTTGGGAGAGCAGCTTCGTGTAGCCTGCTTCTGCCGCCTTCGCCGGTTGTTGGCGCAACGCTTCAGCGGCTTTCCCAAGCGACGTGACATCAGCTTTGTCCCCCAGCAACTGGCGCGCCGCGTCCAACTGATAGCTCAGCCGTTCGCCGGGATGAAGCCACACGTCTCCGCTGCTGCACTGAAGGGGAACAGCCACCTCATCCATTTTGTTCTTCGAGACAAAGACGCCGGAGGCGTTCCGGTCGATCTGTATCCCGACCGCCGAATGGTCGATGGAATTGCCGTCGATGACCACGTCTACCATCGACGGAGCGCGCAGCGTTTGCTCGGACCGCGTTCCGTATCCCGCGTGCAGAGCGAGGCGGTGGTTGTAGCTGAGCTTGTTGTTTCTCAGAATCGCGCCCCGCAGGGAAGGCGCGGTCCCGTTGAGAAGCCCGGGGCCGACGAAGCCCACGTAGGCATACGGCGTGTTGCTCTCCGGGTTGATGCCGGACGGACCGATACCCGGATGGAATGAGAGTCCGCTGGTGAGTTGATTATCTCTCATTTGGACGAACCAACCGCCAAGCCCCCAGATACCTTGATCCCGTCGGGCGTGACACCCGTCGATAATCATGTCGTAGTAAGTACCCCAGAGCTGCGCCATGGCGCTGGTGTCGGAACCATCGCAATCGTAGATAATAGCGTGCCGTCGCAGTCCATAAATCGCCACCTGGCTCTCGCCGTCCGGCGCCACGTCCCACGGGGAGTTAACCCTAGCGGTGTCCGCGGTGTTCTCGGTGATCTCGCGGTACTGGCCCGCGCCGCGTCCGGCAATGATGAGCGCCTGCAATCCGACCAGATCGTCGGGCAGCCACTTCGCGTCCTGACCTCTGAGAGTCAATCCCTCCGCCACGGCCACTTTACCGAACCACGCGCCTCCCTTGTGCGCGGTGAAACGGTTGATGTCAAAAGTCATCGCCTCCCGCTCGCCGCGCTCCAGGTTGAAGGAAGTGTTGTGCGCCGAATAGATATACTCCAGAGGAAGGCCGCGCCAGGAAGACGCGCCACGGATCGTGTTGCCCTGGAACACGAAGTGGCTTCCGCCAAGGTCCGTCCAGGACAGAAAATGCTGGTTGCTGAAGGAGTTGCCATCGAAGCGTGCGTTCTCCAGATTCAGGAAGCGTTGGGTCCCGAAGAACTCGCAGTCGGAGATTTCCACGTTGCGAATACCGTTCATGCCGAGGGTCAGCATATCCTGCTTCTCGTAGCGGTCGAAGAACGGGCCCTTGGGACGGCCAGACAGGTAGAGATGCTGGATGCGCACATGCCGCAGGAAGAGGTCGCGACTCTCGCCCGATGGTCGGATGCGGTCGGCAAGCTCCTTCTTCGCCGATCCTCCCCAGGAAAGGTCTCGCACACAAACCTGAGCGTTGCGCACCACGATCGACAGATTCTCCAGGGCGCATTGCGACGCGGTGTAGATCGCGCCGTTCGCCAGTTCGTCGGGTGACGAGGGATTGGATTCCGGCCACTTCAGCCAGGTGGTCTCGCGGTCCTCGCCGCGCAAGGTGGTACGCGCCGGAACGAAAATCCAGTCGCTGATCCGGTAGATGCCCCACGGGAAGTACGCGACTCCGCCGCCGTTGTCCTCCGCGGCTTGGAGGGCGGCTCTCACCGCGGTCGTGTCGTCGTCCACGTCGTTGCCCTTCGCTCCGAAGTCCCGCACATTGAATACGTCCTGCGACCACTGTTCAGGCTCCTTCACAGTGAACCTGAACGGGGCGCTCCACGCCAACGGACCTCCGCTGCCGTTGTGAACGCAAAGCTCGTACTCGCCAGAAGGAAGGGAACGGGGAAGGTTAATGATGACGGAGTACTTCTCCGCCTCGAGCGTGCGCGGCAATGTCCATTTGCTGTTCCCCTTCCGCAAGGCCGCCAGCGGCTTCTCCTTTCCACCGGGCGCCATCAAGTTGTGGCCAATCATCTGCAACGTGCTGCCAGGAGCGGCCTGGTTCCTGCCAAGTCCCGGTAACAGCGTTGTCGGCTGAACAAAGCGTATCTGCGGTCGGTTGAGGTAGAACGCGTTGCTACGGCCCTCGGGAGTCTCAACATGGAACTGGTAGACCCCTCGGCGGAGACCCGTGGGAACCCGGAACTTCACCGACTCGAGTTTCGGCTGAAACACCTCCGTCCCGATCATTGGGAATGAACCCGTGCGCGTCTCATCGGGAGTTCCTGCTTTCCCCTCAGTCAAAGTACCAATCATTACTCGCGTAGCCTTCTCGAAAGGGCCTCCATAGACCAGAACCGTATCCCTCGGTCCCACGCCATCCGACGCCCAGAAGATGACCGGCGCCGCGTCCGCGGCCATCGTCGCGAGGAGTGTTACCGCCACAATCACAGAAGCATTAAACATGATGAAACCTCTCTTTGCTGACCCGATGGACGGGTATCCGGACACAAATGGCCTGTGGCTATCGTGGTCCCCTCTCCACCAACTCCACATCGTCCACCCAGACCTTCGGCGTGCGACCGGCCACACACGTGGTGAACTTGAAAGAGATGATCGCGGCGGTGGCTCCTTCGGGCGCGGTGTATGGTGTTGTGACACCAGCGTTGTTTGTCTGCGTGTTGCGGATCGTCTCCCAGTCGTCTTCGTTTCCCTGTTCGTTGGCCGCAAGCGTATTCGCCGGGCCGAGCTCCCGCGGTCGCACCCAGAAAATCCACACACCGAGGGCCGCGTAGCCGCGGTCTTTGCCGGGGCGCCGGACCTCCCGGCACATGTCTTCCGTTCGGTAGCTCATGCGGAACTCGTACTGCTTCCCCGCGGTTACCGGCACCCGCTGACACAGCGAGACGTGCCCGCTATTGCCGCTGAACTTGTAAGCGTCTTCCCACTTTGCGGTGGTGTAGAACTCGTCGGGAAACGTGACCGGGGTGGTTTGTTCGATGAGAAGTGATTGCTTCCCGCTACGCGGTGACTCATCAACCAGGCGCGTCGCGCCGCCGTTCTTCTGGATCTCGACAAACCAGCCGCCCTCCGGTTTCGCTGCGAAAGGCTCCTCGAAGCCGCCATTCTCCAGCAGGTTGCTGCCCAGAGGAAACTGCACCGCACCCCACTCGTTGGGCAGCAGCGTCGCCTCCGTCGTGAGGTCCGAGACGACACTGGTCTCCTTGTTGTAGTAGTAGAGTCGCAGGGAGCGACCGCGTCCTGTTTCGTCCGAGTAGATAACCCCCACGTCACCCTTGAGAGTTCCCGTGTCCTCTGGATCGATGCCGAGGTCTTTCAACGGGAGAGCGGCTTCCAGCGTGTAGAACGAGTCGCCCCGCTGGCACTGAACCTTCGCCGAAGGAAGCTGCGTAATGTCGTCGACGCGGGCCGCCATCAGTTGCACCGGATTCTTCGTTCCTGGCACAACGGGCCGGTACAGTACGGCGATCGGCTGATCCTGATACGTGCTCAGCAGCAGACGCAGGTCGCCCTTCGCGGAGGCGCGCCGGTTGGGATCGGCCTTCGAGTCGGTCGCCAGCATCAGGTCCACGCAATCGCCGGTGGTGAAGAGCTTCTGCCAGTCGGCGCCTTTGTTCAGCAGAGGGGTTGTGTCGTTTGCCCTGTAAGCAAGGTAAAGGTTTTCCGCGTCCCGCCCCAAAGCGACTTCCGCGGTGCGACCGCCGCCGCCATCGAGGGACGCGCCAGCGTTCAGCATCCAGTCGTCCAGGCTGCCATCGATCTTCGGCGTGGCCGACAGCCATGTAACGTTGAGAATCGGTTTTGGCGCCTTCTTCTCTGCGGGGATGGCCCGCATCGCGGCGGCAGCCTGTACCTGATCTTCCGTGAGCTGCAAGGGAAAAGTGAAGCGACCGCTTTTCTGCAATCCACCAATCTTCAGTATGTGGTGGCTGTCGTTGGCGCCGTTCACAATGTACGGAGTTCCGTCGGGTGTCTGGAAGTAGTATTTGTAGGACTCTCCCCAGAGCGAGGTCGGCCCGAGGAGCGTATCGTCGAGCAGCGTCGAGACGTACAAACCGTCCGAGGTCAGTAGATAAGGTCGCCAGTTCCCGTGCCAAAGCCATGTACCCAGCACGTTGCCGATCTTCGGAACGTTGAAATCGCCGATGACGTTCTCCTGGTGAACGTCCTTGGCGAGCAACTGCTTCGGCTGCGCAACTTCCCAGAGAAGAATGCCGTCGCGGTCGTGGCAGGAAAGAACGTTCGGCAGCTTCTTGCTTTCGTCGCCCTCGTACCGGTAGGAGATGAAGAGCTTGTTCTCGGCATTCACGTAGTAGCCAGCAACACTGATCGGCTGGTCGCTCAGCCGTATCCGGTGAACGTCCTGAATGTCGTAGAGCGGCGCGCCGTTCGGCGACCATCCGTTCAGGTCCATACGGTACGACACGTCCCGGTCACGACAGAACCCTCCGTAGAAGATGCTCCAGTCCGGCGCGATCCCCGCGCCCCAGAAAGTCATCCACGCCGGCTGGCGGCCGTCGGCGTAGTTGTCGCCGCGGGTCAGCGTCTTTACCCAGCGCATCTCGTCAGGTTGCACCAGACCATCCATATTGAGGTCGGACCATGAAAAGTTGTCGCCCGCGTGGCCGCGGAAGAAGTCGGGGAAGTAACCTCGATAGAGGTGGTAGCCGAGGTCGCTATCCCAAAAGGTCATGCCAGTGCCGTCGTCTGTAACGAGGCGACTGATTCCCCCCACCGCAGCAACCGGCACAAACTGGTCGGCCTTTCGCAGGAACACAACGACGGTGTGGTAGCCGTTCGCAAGGACGTACTCGCTGCCGTCATGCTGCAAGACTCGCACGCTGTTCCCGAAAATCCCGTGACCGTTGAGGGCGAAGGGTTGATCCTTGCTCATGCGGCGCCCGGTTGTGGCAAGGGGAGTGTATGTCTTCTTTGCGAGGTCCGCCCTGAACTTCGCGCCCATCGAGAACACGACAGTTGGATCTTTGGGGTCGATCCAGAACGCGCCACCTCCTCCGTAAGGGGCCGGGCCGAGGTAGTCTTTCACAAACGCGCCGGTGCGGGCATCCCATACGCTGACACGCTTGGGGGCGGAGTCGTCTTCTGCCACCCAGACTTTGCCGTCGTCCGTCACCGCAATCCCCCGCGGCACCAGCATCCCGTCTTTCGCCCACGGACCGATCCACAGACGACCTCCTTCCTTGCCAATCGCCCGGAGGAATCTTCCCTGGGGAGAGAAGACTTTCACCTGAAAAGAGGCACCCCAGTCGCTGACATAGAGGTTGCCTTGCCGATCTGTGGTGACACTGTGGGGAGCAACCAGACCGGTGGCGACCAGCGGGGTTACCTGCTTGGAGGCGAGGTCCACTTTGACAACACTCGTTCCGCTGACTGCCAGCACGGTGGTGTCGTTGAGAGGGTAAAGACCGACCGGTTTCGGCAGGGGAATCTCGTCCGCCTTCTCGGCTGTGTTGGCGTCGAGCACGAGCAGCCTATCTTCGTAGAACAACGAGATGCAGAGGCGGTCACCCACCGCGGCAATTCCGAGGGCGTTGTCCGATTCGCCGAGGTCGTAGCAGGAGTACCGCGGCTGCCCCGCGTAGTTGCCGGGAGCGAAAGACCGTTGCGTCCGCAACTCCCACAGCCCCACGACCTCTTCCCGGTAGGGCCAGGTGGTTACTTTGAGATGCGGCCTTTCTTTCGTGAACTTCACCGGTTTGCCGGTACGCTTGTCCACACAGATCAAGATCGCGCGTCCTACTGCGTTCTTCCCGCTGTATCGGCGTGAGGCGTCGGTAAGCTCTGGACCGGAGAACAACGCGTAGAGATAATCGCCCTTCAGCGACAGGGAAACACACCGGGGATAGAACTCCTCGTTGAGTCCCCACTGCCGCTGCCCCTGCTCATCGACCGCGATGATGGACCAGCCCTTTTCCGAACCCGGAGCGGCGAGAAAAACCCACTTGCCGTCCGTCGCCACAGCCTGCGGAGTCGATTCGTCGCTCAACCAATCACCCTTGCCGTCCGCGGTGGGCCACGGTGGATTGCCCGGGTTGTCCAGGGACGTGACGTACTCGGTGGTGAGCGGGGGATGATACACCGCCTTCACCGTGCACGATCCGGCTGGCAGCGGGTTCCCCCACTGGTCGAGACCATCCCAATATTCCGTGTTGGCTCCCTTGTAGCGGTAGTCGGCGCGAGTAATCCAGCGGAGCAGCTTGCCCCCCAGGTCAAAAATGCCGAGGCTCACTTCACCGTCTTCGGGCATGGTGTAGTTCACCAACAACGCGCCACGCTTCTCCAGCGTGACTTGAGTATGCAGGCTGAACTCCCGATTCAGTCCGGCCCACCACGGCTGGCAGGTGGCCTTCCACGTCTCGTCCGCCTTCGGTGCAGGTTTGCCGGGGAAGATGGATTGCCACGGAACCGACAACTCCATCGCGTAACCCCTGCCATCGCCATCGGCGAGGAAGGCTTCCTTTGCCCCCTGCTGAAGAAGGAACGGGTTCTTCAGTTCCGCACCGTCCGAGGTTAACGCGGGTCTGCTGCCGAGAGTATCATACCAGGCGCAGATGTTGCGGACGGTGTTGTCCCGCTTTAAGCGAAGTTGCAGGCAATCGCCGCCGCTGAATCCCTGCTGAGTTGCCTCGCGCATCAGGTTCTGCATCGGAGTCGGCGTGGTGAAGTGCGCCGCCAAGTAGAGATTGTCACCATCGAACCGTGTCGCGATTCTCCCCGTATATCGGTCACCCACAAAGCCCGGGGCCAGTGCGATGCTCTGGAAGTCCACGCCCTTCCAGTCGTCGAGGCGCGCGTCGATATCAGGAGGCTGAGGCGTTCTCTCGACAAACATCGCGGTCGCGCCGGTCGCCATAGGAGACTGGTCGATCGCGCTTGGCCGCGCCGAGTCGGTGAAAGTTAAGTCCCCCCAATCCTGTGGATTCGGAAGGTAGCCTCTCGAGAACAGCTTCGCCTGGACAGTGAGGAAGTTGACGGTGACGTGAGTGTTCTGCCGAAGGAGCCCCACCGGCAGCTTCTTCATGAAGTCCGGTGTCAGATCCTTCCAGACGAAATCGAGGAGCAACTCAACCTTGCCGTACGCCGGGAGCTTGCCCGTCTTCGTCAGCAACGCCCACGGGAGGCGGATCTCCTGAGCGCAGTCCTTCCTAACGGCTTGTAGTGAGGACTTCAGTCCTTCCTCTTCCCGCCACTTCCCCTCACCAACCCTCGCCATTGTCTCCACCCGAGAAGAGGCACCCGCGGGCCAGCACGCGACGTGAACCATCTGGTCGGTAAGCAGATGCAGCTCCACACCGTCGCCGCCCTGCGACCACCGGTGAGCCTGTCCAGGCGGTGTCGTGTTCGCAGAACCCGTCAATCCCTGCCAATCCAGCGCAACGTAGAGAGCGTCAACGTCGTAGCACAACCGGACCGCGACGGAGAGATTCTTCTTCTGTAATTCCGTCACGGCTTCATTGGATTCAGAGGTGGGTTCCACCGCAAACGGGCGGAAGGTCTTCGCCTCGATCCCAGACCACTCAGTCAGCTTCCCGTCCACGGTAATGGGGTGAGATGAAAGGGGGAGGGGAGGAAAGGCTATGTCCCCTATTCCCCCGGCCCTCGCCAGTGAACACAACTGGATTGAGGCAATAACGCACAGACCGCATATCTTCATCACAATTCAGTCTCGTTTCTAAACGCTATGTCCTGTCTGGGGGGCGGGATAAGGCATGGTGAAAGCAAGTATGTGTAAAGAGGCGCGCCAGAGAAACGGGCGGATCACTTGTGAACCATCCTCACCATTGCGTCTGAAAACCCCTTCATCATGTCCCCCACCGCGTCGCCCACCTTGTCCTTCCTCCCATTGCAGAGGAACCAGACGGTCTGGAAGATACCGACGCCGATATGGACGGCAATCTACCAGGATGCGACGACCCCGCGAGCCAAAAGAGCAAAGGGGTTGGTTTCCACAAGTCACGCTTTCCTGACAGGATCGCCCGTCGGCAACGTTCGCGATCCGCGGACATCGCTTCGCTTCAGTTTGTGTTGCCCCTTCAGGGCGAAACCTTTGGGTTGACGCTTATGCACCTGGGGCGTTGCCCCAGGCTATGTTGTTCCAGTCCTTTGGACTGGAAAGCACAGCCATATTCGGCAAGTTAGGCGTTGCCCCAGGATATGTTGTTCCAGTCCTTTGGGCTGGAAAGCACAGCCGCGTTCGGCAAGTTAGGCATTGCCCCCAGGCTATGTTGTTCCAGTCCTTTGGACTGGAAAGCACAGCCGCGTTCGGCAAGTTAGGCGTTGCCCCCAGGCTATGTTGTTCCAGTCCTTTGGACTGGAAAGCACAGCCGCGTTCGGCAAGTTAGGCATTGCCCCCAGGCTATGTTGTTCCAGTCCTTTGGGCTGGAAAGCACAGCCACATTCGGCAAGTTAGGCGTTGCCCCCAGGCTATGTTGTTTCAGTCCTTTGGACTGGAAGGCTCAGCCGCGTTCGGCAACCGTTGATTTGGCCCTCACTCTCAG
This sequence comes from Armatimonadetes bacterium CG2_30_59_28, assembly GCA_001872605.1. Classification (GTDB taxonomy): domain Bacteria; phylum Armatimonadota; class Abditibacteriia; order CG2-30-59-28; family CG2-30-59-28; genus CG2-30-59-28. The sequence continues at coordinate 11,958 of MNXM01000281.1, forward strand.
GGCGCATTGTATCTGTCTTTCGGATTGAGTAACGTATTCCACTCTCTGACACCCCGAAGGGGTACAACATCGTAGCCACGGGCAACGCCCATGGAATAGGAACCCCCCGCACCTAGTGTATCTTTTCGTAAATTCTTCGACATTAGACACCGGATCGCTTCAGCGTCCGGTAGCTCACACAACTGACTACCGAGCGCCAAGAAAGGACATCTTTTCTCCCCTTTCAACCCGTGTTCGGCACGAACACGGGTTGAAAGGGGAGAAAAGGAGGGTAGCCTCC
>MNXM01000094.1 GCA_001872605.1 Armatimonadetes bacterium CG2_30_59_28
TCCTCGAACAATGGATTCCTGCCCAGTGAGTCAAACATGTCTACCCTTATTCTGCAATCCAATCCCGAAAGTATGCATTAGTCGGATGAACCTGAAATCCAGCCATTCGATACGAGTGGAGGAGAAATGGATTCTGAAATCGTTCGCTGCGACTGGGTTTCCAGTGATCCGCTCTGCATGGATTACCACGACGGGGAGTGGGGTGTGCCGCTTCACGACGACCGCAAGCACTTCGAGTTTCTACTGCTCGACGGAGCGCAGGCAGGGCTGAGTTGGATGACCATCCTGCGCAAACGGGAGAACTACCGCAAGGCCTTCGACGATTTTGTCCCGGCGAAGGTCGCTCGCTACACCAGCCGGCGCGTCGAGAAGCTCCTCCAGAATCCCGGCATCATCCGTAATCGACTAAAGGTTGAGTCTGCCATCAATAACGCGAAGGCCTTCCTGGAAGTTCAGGAGGAGCTCGGTAGTTTCGACGACTACATCTGGCAGTTTGTCAGCAGCAAAACCGTCCAGAACCGCTGGCGCACTTGGAGAGAAATCCCCTCTGAAACAGCGGAATCACAGGCGATGAGCAAAGACCTCCGCCATCGCGGCTTCACCTTCGTCGGTCCCACTATCTGCTACGCCTACATACAGGCCGCAGGGATGGTGAATGACCATACGGTGGATTGTTTCCGGTACGCGGGGTGTGGGTAACGCGTCGCTGCAAGATTCTCCGCAGTCCCGTCCCGTTCACGCGGCTTCACAGACGGCTTGATCCAACCCACCCCCAGTGCACCGGTGACGGTGGAAGGGATGACCGGATGACGGGATGTCAGGATGGCTTGCTCCCTGATCTTTCCCCGACGCGTCGAGGCAAGATCTCTCTCAACTTTCCACCACACTTCTGCTGCATCGCGTGGACGGGGAGAACCATGTCGTCGCTGCGGCGCAGGTGGGAGATGGTCTGCTGGCCGTGTGGCAATCCGACGGCTCGGTGTTGCTGCTTGCCGAGGGGCTGCAAGGCGAATACGGCGCGCAGGTCGTTCCGCTCGCCGGCAAGGGCGCTATCGAGCGCGCCAACGGACAGGTTGGCGTGGTCCGTTTCGAGAAACCGCCGCGGATGCTCCTGGCGATGAGCGACGGCGTGGCCGACGACTTCTTCCCGCCCGAAGAACACCTGCCGAATCTGTTGAAACATCTCGCGCCCCTCTATCAACGGTACGACGCCGACGCGGAGTTGCTGCGCTACGAGAAGCGGGGTTCCTTTGATGACCGGACACTGGTCGTCTTGTGGCCGGGACGCGAGACGCCGAGCAAGGAGGCGGACGTGTGAGAGTCACCCTTCAGGATGGAACCCCGGTTGTTTGCCATGATAAGCCGCTGGCCAGCGGCGGTGAAGGACAGGTTTATCTTGCCTCCAACGGCACACACGTCATCAAACTCTACTCCAATGCGCGGAACTGGCGCGGACGACAGACGGTAGGGCAAATCATCGACAAGGGCAAGAGCATCTGCAACGACGCGGCATGGCAGACGCTCTTCTGCTGGCCGGATGCGGTGGTCACTGCACCGTGTCTGGGTGTGCGCATGCCGTGCGCCGACAGAAACCTGTTGAAGCTGAGTTACTTCCTTTCGCCCGAGACGCTGAAGTTGATCCGCTCAGGCAAACATCCCATCGTCAAACCGGAGTTCATGGGAACTTGGGCGGAGGTGCGGTTGCCCACCGAGGCGGAGTGGGAAAAGACGGCGCGTGGAACGGACGGTCGGAAGTTTCTGTGGGGGGATCATTGGGATGGGAATAAGTGCGCGAACTCGGAGGGCAGCAACAGCCTTTCAAGCACGAAGCCTGTTGGCAGTTACCCTCAGGGCGCGAGTCCCTACGGTTGCCACGACACGGCGGGCAACGTCTGGGAGTGGTGCGCAGATTGGTTTGGCGACAAGTATTATGCATCCTCACTTTCGGAGAATCCTACGGGTCCGGGTTCGGGCCAGATGCGCGTCCTGCGGGGCGGGTCCTGGTACTGCGACTTCGAGTTCTACTTCCGTTGCTCCAGCCGCAGCAGGGGCTGTCCTAACGGCGGGGGCGGCGGTTTTCGTTGTCTCCAAGGCTCATCGTAGCAGTTTAGTGGTCCCGATCGAGTCGGGATCTTCGATTTTGGGTTTTTGCCGTTTGGGTTTTTGAGGGGGTCTGGGGTGCGAAGCCCGATGTTGTCTTGCCCTTTCAGGGCGGGGGGGGGAATCGGGCGTTCCTTGTTCCAGGGGCGTTGCCCCTGGCTATGTTGTTATGCCCCTTTGGGGCGTCAGAAAAATGGGCGTTCTTTGTTCCAGGGGCGTTGCCCCTGGCTATGTTGTCATGCCCCTTTGGGGCGTACATGCGATCCTGGAACGAAGCAGTATCTTCGGGATAGGGGACTTCGTCGACGGGAAATAACTCCACGAAAGCGTGACTTATGGAAACCAACCGCTTTGTTCTTTTGGCTCGGGCGGTCATCGCTTCCTGTGAGATTGCTGTCCACATCGGCATCGGTGTTTTCCAGGCCGTCTGGTTTGTCGCCAACGGGCGCAAGGATAAGGTGAGCGATGCGGTGGGGGACATGATAAGGGGGATCTCAGACGCGATGGTGAGAATGTTCCACAAGTAGACTGGGAGTCCAGGGGAAAACGCACTGCGTTGCGGTTGTGTTTCTACAGGACGTGGGCCAATGTTTCCCCATCTTGAGTGAGGGACATCCTGTCCGCATCCAGCGGTTGCACGATTCGTTCTCCAACTCTTTCCTGCACGATTCCGGCGCGGCCGCGGAAGGTGATCCCGGACAGGCTGACTCCGACCATGGGATTTGGGCGCAGAAAGATCAGGTCGCTGCCGTCGTCGTGCGTTACCGAGATTGTTTCCTCGCGGTCAAGGTAGTGGATGGTCGGTGAACTCTCGTCGCGCCGCCGCGGGAACAGAACCACCACGAAGGTGGTGCCCGGTGGAGCGGGCAGGTGCATCAACCAATGCTCCACCACCGGCCAGTTGACATGACCCTCGGGAAGCTGCGCACGCCCCTTCTTCGTATTGAGCAACTCGTTGACAGTTCCCTGTTCTATCAGGATCTTGGGCTTGTGAGGTTCGAGGGTGATCACTTCCAGACCCATGTCGAACTGCGGATGCCCGTGGAAATGGACGCGCCCTTCCGACTCAATGGATGGTTTCTTCGACAGGACATCAAGGTTCCACTGGCACGCGTCCGGCCCGGTCACCGAGTCTTTGACGACGAGGTACTCGATGCCTCCCGGTTCACGCGACTTCACAAGGAGAAGCTCTCGGACAAACCCGCTTCGGTGAGTGTTGTCAATATACATGGGATCGCAGCAGAAACCACGGGGGGCAATCCGCGCGCGGACATAGTCCGCTGCGGGGGTTGTGGTGAAGTGCTCCACGATCCCGGTTGGTTGACCGTACCGAAGGAAACTGACAACGTTGTGCTCTTCCACTGGCGCGCCGTTCCGCAGGGGAAGACCGTCGAGGGCAAGGGGAATCCCCCGCCCGAAATAGTGGAAGGAACCTTCGTCGTCATCATGGTGGGAGTGGACACGCCCCGCTTTGAGAACGAGGTAGCTTCCCTCGTCCGTGTGTCCATGAGTTCGCAGCACCGCACCAACGTACGGCAGAGTGTGGCTACCCAAATCGGGGACCGTTTCCTTGATTGCAGGATTGTGGAAGATGTAGTGACGCGTCAGAGGATTGGCTGTGGGGCCGGAGTGGTCGTACAGGTTGCCGACCGGCGAACCCGACTCCCGCCACGCCCACATCAGGTTCGAGGAAAGAACTGGATCAGAGTCTTTCACGAACGAAGCCAGCCACGACAGGAACGGAAAGCACTTGCGTGCGTTAGGGTGATGGCCGATGGGGGGCATCATGCGAGTACCGTTGTCGCGCGGATCGGGAGGTCCGATGATCTTCAGGAGGAATTTCCCTCCTGCGAGGATGTTCTCATCGGTGGAATAGTCCCTGATCCCGCAATGCCGCAACGCCCACAGCGCCGGCATGTAGAGCTGCGTCCAGGTGGACATCAGATAGCCGCCCATGTTCTCTTCCCCACCGCCGTCGAGGCGCAGGTGGTTCTTTAACTCGATGTCCATTCGCTCCACGCAGTAGTCGATCCAGGCCGACGAACAGGGATGATCGGAGAGGAACAGCCCAATCAGTCCGGCGCAGCAGAAGACGTCGACGTTGAAATTGGGGAGATAGGTCGTTTCCCCGGGGCGGTATGCGTACTGCCACCAGTCCCCATCGGTAAGGATGTAAGCCGCGAGTGCGCACACGCGGCGCGCCTCGCGTTTCTCCTTGGGAGTGAAGCAATCCCAGAGGATGTCGCATGCAAGCACGTACCGCCGAACTGGCCTTGCCAGACCGATCGCGTAAATGGGCCCGGCGTACCCACGGTCCAGAACATTCTGCACCAGTTCCTTGGCGTGCGTGATCGCTTCGACCGCATCCAGGCCGCTCGCCTCTCCGGTCATGATGTACCGGTCGGCGGGCCGGAGGTGTTTGGTGTGTTCGTAGGTTGCCCTGAGTTCCGGCACGGATTCGACTCTGTCGCGGACTTGTGCGAAGTCGGAGGATTTGCACAGGACGCGCGGGTGCGCGTCTTCCGTAGCCGGCCAGTCGAGTATCCAGTCCTTCATTTTGTCCAGCCGCAAGTCGCCGCGTCGTGTTCGCAAGGTCCACAGCGGTGACTCGAAGTCAGGATCGAGCCGCACCGGTTTGCACTTCGGCGGCTTCCCCATTCCGAGACCGCGGGCGCTCTTCCGCGAGAACACCGTTAAGAGCCAGCGCCGCGTTAGATTCTCAATGGGGAATCGAAAATGACAGCCGTCTTCCCGGGAGTTCACGAGCAGCACCTCGGCGCTGGCGCCGGGTGTGCGGTGCGCGGGATGGATGGTGTCATCGGGAACTCTCCAGTGGGTCACGTCGATGGAAGCAATCCCAAGCATCTCGTCCTGAGTGGAATCGTAGACCCCCATCCATCCGCCGTCAATGAACGGATTCGCGGCCCGCATCGCGGTGTAAGTCTTAAGAGTCGGGGACGCGAGGGGCATGTCCATGATCTCCCATGAGGAGGTGGAATGGGTTATCATGCGGTCAGGTTCAAAGCCGGACCGGACGTCAAAGATAAAATTACTGATGGGGCAGGGGCGCGTACAGGGGTTGGCGATGTCTTCCGCTAACTGGTCCCAGAACGATGTGCCGAGAGTGCCGATCTCCCGGTACGGACGCGGCGCGGGCCAGAGACGCACCGGCAGTGTGCTTTCCTCTTGCACCTCGCACGCTTCGTCCTCGGGACGCAGCATCAATCGCGCGCGATACACGTAGTCGCCCGCGAAAGTGTAGAGCACCTCAACGGTGGTCCACAGCGGCCCGGTCTCGGCCACGCTTGTACTTATGGACCGGAGCTTCTGAGTGACCTCTATCCTTCCCCTGCCGATCCATCGCCCCTTTCCTCGGCGTGCGGAGATCACGGGCCCGGGGATGACGCGTCGCGTGGGAGAAAAGTCGGACTGCGATGCGGGAAGCTTGAGCGCGATCACTCCGTTGGAGAGACCGACGTGGGACGTGCTCGCTGTTACCTCGACACCGTTCGAATGCGTTGGGCCGGCATGTTCCCTGCCGAGAGTCACCTCGTAGACGCGTTGCTCGTGAGGTTGCAGGTCCTCCACCAGAATCGAGAGCGCCCTCCCGGAAATCTGGCAGACAACATGTTCCCCATCGAGAACTACCCGCGCGCTACCGGAAGCAGCGCGCGCGGGCAGGGGATAGGAGATGATCTCTTGCGGCCAGGTTCTCCCAAGGGGTTCCTGCAGGAGAAGGGAGAACCTACCGGTCCCGATCCGTGTGAAGGTGTTCGGTCGAACCCACTTGTCATTCAGTCCCTTGTCGATGAGCATGTGTGCACCTTTCTGTGTCCGCTCGTTGTGGAGGGGATTGCGGTGGAGACGTGTTTCACGTCGTCACGCGAGCGGCTTCGAGAAGTCCTTGGTATTCCTCGTCTCCGAATACGGACTTGAGCATCGCCGGCACGTTCTCGGGTGGAGTGCCCATCTGGATGGCGTGGGTGGGTGCGGCAATGTAACCGCCTCCCTTGCCGAATACTTCGACGAGTCGCCGACACTCTCTGGCAACCTTTGCCGCGTTATTTTGGGGCAGCAGTTGCTGGACGCTGATGCCGCCGTGGAAGGAGATTTGATTGCCGTAAGTCTGCTTCAGTCCGGCGGGGTCCATCTTCGCCGCATCGACCTGAACGGCTTCGAGGATGTCGACGCCCGCGTCGATCAGATCGGGAAGGATCTCGAAGACGGAGCCGTCGCTGTGGAACATGACTTTGCAGTTGGGCGATAGCTCTTTCGATGTTTCGCACAGGCGACGATGGAAGGGCTGAAGGATTTCTCGGTACTTCTCCCGCGAGATGAGCAACCCCTGCTGCCCACCAAGGTCATCGGCAATGAACACGATGTCCACAAAGTCGCCGATCTTTTCCAGCGTCCGACGCAGGCGCGCCTCGAAGTAGCCGGTAATGTATTCGAGGCAGGTGACCACCAACTCCGGGTTGACGAGAAAGTTGATCAACGTCTCTTCGAGTCCCGTCATCCACGAGTAGATTTCGAGCGGGTTGCCGCCGAAGCACTTGGTGGCGCGGTGGCGCTTGGGGTGCGCAGCGAGGGTCTTTTCCCGGGCGGAAGCGTAGTCGTAATCCTCAGGGTCCGGCCACGGGTATGCCTCGGCTTCGTCGGGAGTCTGGAAGCCGGCAAGCGGGTAGCGCTCAATCTCGTCATATTTGCCGGTGCCGTAGCTTTGCGGTTTGCGTTGGACGCCCCACATGTCGCAGTGTGGCGGTGGCTTTGGTCCGGTGTAGTCGGCGCCGACGTAGTTGATGTGTTCCGCGGACTGGCGGAGTGTTGGCCAGTCGCTATTCTGTGCCTTCAGGTATTTCTGAAGGGCAACGGTCATCTCCGGTGTCGGACCAAATCCCCATGAAAACGGGACGCGGTCAGGTTGCTGATGCTTCAGGGCTGTGAGAACTCGTTCGCGCGGCGTCATGTCGCTTTCACCTCATTCGATATCGATGCTCGCTGGCAGGGCGAGCCCCGCTTGCGACAGCAGACGCAATTGTACATCATCCAAGTCGCATTGTTCACCCAGGAAGTCGACGATCATGCCCATGCTGACGACTTCGGGTGTCTGTCGGGGAATGGCCACTTCCCCTACGAAGAGCTGCCACTTGTCGGATAGTTGCATGTCCGGGCTGGACGAGTCGTGCAGTCTCCAATACGCGGCTCCTGCCAGTCGTCCGACAAGGTTCGGTCGCCCTTTGCCCTTCGCCCACACACTCCCACGCGGTAGACGGAGGGAGCGGTGACATGCACACCCTGTATGGAGAGGAGCGTCCGTCCTTTGGCGAGGCGCAGAAACCGTTGACCGGAGTGGGCCGCGCGAGAGTCTGTGATGACCTCTCCCTTGTCTTCCCATCCGGGCGCTGGTTGTCAATGTGCAACTCTCGCCATCCTTGAGCAGCGGAGAAAAGTAACTGTCGTGGTGGGGTTCTTCCGGGCACAGTTGCTGTACGTTGACTGAGAGACCTTCGTAGCTCCACCCTTGCAGCGGCTCTCCTGCGGAGAAGTCGTCATTGGCTATGGGTATTGCGCTTCCTGCGATGGCAATGTTGACTGCCCAAAGCATGGCGACGGCGGAAAGGCAGGCGCAGGTGTGGGATGTGGGATGTGCATCGTCATGGGAGTCGCTATGCCTTCAACTGCAATGCTGCCTTTCCTTCCACGCCCGTCATCACATCTCTCACCTGAATCGTCCACTTGCCCACGCGGTCGTTGTTGGCGAAGGGGATGGTGAACTCCGCCTTGCCATTGGGCGCGGTCTTTGTCTTGCAGTAAAGGACGTTCGTGCAGCCGGTGGGCGAAGTGACTTCCATCCGAAAAACGTGCTCTCCCGGTTTGCCTCCGCTGGCTACTGCCTGCGCAATGAGCGTCACGGAGCCTCCAGATTTTGCGTGAGCGGGACACTCGATTCTGACACTCTCCACTTTGTAGGGCAACAAGGCGAGCAGTCGTCCATGATAGGAAGGCAGATTGATTTCCGCAGAGGTGCCGTAGCCGAGGTACTTGCCAGTGCGCACGTTGTAGGCGTGTCGCTTCTCTTGCCACAGCAACGTCGCCCGATCCGTCGTATCGAGTGATCGACTTTCATCGATGAGAACGGGTCGCCCCCCGCTCCAAACCATGCGACCGCGAATGCAGCCAAGCAACGTGGCCTCACCTCGCCGAAATGCCCGCAGCGGACGATAGGGGAGGGGCGCCTTTGTGAAGGGATGGACGATCTGCGCAGGTGGCTCCAATCGTGCCCATTCGGCCAGCGCCTTGCCGAACATCCGGTGCCAGCCGCTGGTTTCCGCATCGAGGTCTCGGTACATGAAATTTAGCAGGAGCGCCTTTCCTTTCCCGTAGTTGTTCACGAAGCAGGTCTCCGTCTCCACGCCCTTCTTCGACAGCATCTTGCCCTGCGGTCTGGATGTGGTTGCTTTCAGCCCGGCGAAGGTGAGGTCGGACGGCAGCCATATGAGTTCTTTTGAGAAGGAGCCGTCCGCCGCGTCTCCGAAGTTGACACCTACTGAGTACCAGGGCTCGTCTTCTTTGTGGATTTTCGACTTGGACGCATCAACGCCAAACACCTCACCCAGCGCGCTTTTCGGACGCGGCTTGCCGTATTGCTGTCGCGTCGCGGGCATGAAGTCGGCGAGCACACAACCGCCAGTCCGTACGAAAGCGGCGATGGATTTTGCGGTGTCATCATCCATGTTGAACGACTGAGGCAGGACGAGCAGCTTGCAGTCCTGCAACTCCCCCGCTCGAATCTGGTCCGCAGTGATGTAGCTGGTCTGGAGGAAAAGGAAGTCATCGAGGAGCGACTGGAGCGTCTGTTCGCCGAGGAATTTTCCTTCGTGGATGCGCAGAGCGTTCCACGCGTCTGTGCGTTTGGCGTACAGCCACGCCATTGCGTCGTTTTCGGAAGAGTAAAGGATCCGCACCTGTTTGTCCACCGGTTCCGCGCGGCTGATGAGGTTGCCGACGCCGTCGCGGATGTCTGCGGTTCCCTCCTGCATCCACATCGCGTGTTGACGATGCGCCAGCTCCTGCCCGATCAACTGACTTCCGTAGTAGAACCAGAGAGCGTCGGCTCCGTTGAGCAGGTGGAACCACGGGCCGTGCTGCCGCCACTCCAGAGGCGGGTCGTATTTTTGCCCGCCCGGCTGCCCCACGTAGGCGTCCCGGAACTGGCGCGCTTCGGGGCCGCCGTAGGCCATCATGAAGCGCATGGAGTCCTTCATAACGGAGAAGTCGCCTCCCTTGTAGGTGGGGCCGCCTTCGCGGCTTGTCCAGAAGGGCGCTCCGCATCCCGCGCCGTAGTCTTTGCCCAGAGGAGCATGTTGCTCGTTGATCCAACCGTAGTACTTGGTGGCATACGTCCAGTTCATGTATTGGCGGAACTCCAGCCAGCCGGAGGGGTTGTCTTTGTTGATGATTTCCTCTTCCTCGATGCAGCGGACCTCCTCGAAACTCTTGAAGTTGGTATCCCAAACAGCGTTCAACCGGACGAGGTCGCCGTAGCGTCGCTGCATCTCTTCACGGAACAACCTCATGCAATGGGCACACTGGCAGGCCTGCGCTCCCTGCATCGCACCGTCCTGTTAAGTCACGTAACCGAACCATGCTTCGTCGTCCAGCACACGCCCGATGCCGCCATAGGTCTGGATGTCGTCGATGGCCTGGTCGATGTTCTTTTTCCACTCGGCCTGGGACTCTGGTTTGTTGGGACAGCTCTTCAGTTCCTTCTCGAGATTGTTCTGTTTGAGGTAGGGCGACATCGCGCCGCTGATGCTGTACAAACCCATCTCTCCGGCCTCGCCGATGTAGCCGCGGCTGTGCCAGTTGGAGTAGATGGCGTTCAAACCGGCTTCACGGTACAGCGCTCCCGCATACCGGCGAAGGTGGGTGTCTTCCCGCGTCCATCCGTAGGAGGCCAGCACGAATTCATCCGCTGTGCTGCCGAGACCGACTCGCGGAATCCATAGATCGACGTACTGCCGCGCCACCACGTCCTTCCCGTTGAGCAGGGAGAATTCGACGCGGTTGTGGGGCAGACAGGAGCGCCCCAGATCAACCTCAACGGTGCTTCCGTCCCTTGCGTCGGTAGTCGATTCATGGAACACGCGATCCATGTCATCCACACCCCGGACGTGGAGCGTGCCGGTTGCTCCACCGGTGTTGACCTTGTATCTCGCCACATCGCCGACCTTGCCAACCTTCTGCAGTGGCTCAACGGAGAGCGATTTTCCGCCTTCCACGCGGATCGCCGCGCTGCCCCAGTTTGCCACTTTTTTTCCATCCAGTAACCAAAGATCGAGGCGGTACAGCCCGTTGGCGAGCAATTGCGGTAGCGCTACGTCCACCTGACGCTCAGACGCCATGGCCTGGCATTTCATTTTGCCGTCGGAGACCGGATTGCCCCACGGATCCTGCAGGCGGAACTCGAGGATCGTTGGGTGTTCCCGATTGTCTCGCGCCTGCACTCCAACCTTGACGGACGCATTCTCTCCGGATCGGCAGATCGTGGTTTTCGGAACGGACAGGCGCACTTGCGGCTCCTTTCCTGCTGCCCACGCAACCGCTTTCAGATAGAAAGAGTAGATCGGTTCGTAGTAATCGCCGAAGAGAGGCGTCTTCTCGGGATCGACATCGGGTATCAACGGGTAATGGAAGTACACGCCAACCACTCGCCCTTTCCCTAACCGACCCGCAGCGACGATAGGGAACCCATTCACTTGCACGAGAGCTTCCGCGCCTTCGTCCACCTTGCCCTTGTGGACACCCGTTGGCGGCCAGAGAGCGAAGGAGATGGAGTCGGTAACCGGCGACGCTACCGTGGTTCGCTGCGGCACCGCGTTGACGCCACTGTACCCGAAGCTGATCGGGGAGAGACTCTGGAAGAACTCGAGCAATTCCTTGTCCGTGCGCCACCATTGCTGCCCGTCGTGTAGGCAGACCAGACCACATCCCGCGCTCACCTTGTCACGAATGGCGTGAAGGATATACTCGACAGGTTTTTGCAGCGAGCTTGAGCCCAGCACAATCACGTCGTATTCTTGGGACAGCAGTTTGGTGAACTTCTCACGGAAATAGGCGTGAACTGCAGGCATCTGCTCGAGGGGGCCATCGGAAAGAACACCGGGGACCTGAAGGATGGTGAGATCGAAGTCCGACCTCTGCGCTAACTCGATGGGATTGCGCGTGGTGTACGCCTGTGACGCAATATACAGCACGCGAACCGGCCCGTTGGCGAAGGGAGTCGCCCAGTCGACATGGGGCGTCTCGATCCAGCGAAACGAGTCGAGAAGACAGATGCTGTCGCCGTGCTCGACCACCTTCGAACCGGCGCGGGTCGAGAATCCGTACTGCACGGTTACCGCTTCCGGGTCTGCAACCAAGTCGTTGCCATTGACGGGGATGTCCCGGAACTCCAGGGGAACGAGTTCCATCGCTTCGGCAGTGATCGTTCCGGCAAGCGCAAGGATGATTCCAATACCAACGAAGATGCGTTTCATGTTTGGCTCCATTGCGTGAGTGAGCGCAAATGCGCCGATGCTCAAGTATCTTGTTCCGCTTGGCGGAAGTCCGTTTCACTGTTCTCACACGGAGGCATCCTATTCTACTACGGAACGCGGCCCAGGTCACCCGTCGCGTTTCGCAAGGGTCGCGATGGTATTGCGGGAGATCGTTCGGTTCTCGCTACACATAGGGCAAAGCTAACCATCTCTCTCACGGGTCGCATGACCGAACAGAGTCCGGGGGAATTCGTGTTCGGGCATCCCCCTGCAAAGCCCCGACGGGGATACATAAGTAGGCCGTCAAAAATACTGTCCCTGCTGAAACGAAGACGGACATACTCGATTGATTTGGGTAATCCCCCCGAACTTGTTTCGGGGGAAGGTTAGGACCACGCTAACGGCGGGAGGCGACAGACAGAATCCCCCCGAACTTGTTTCGGGGGAAGGTTAGGACCACGCTAACGGCGGGAGGCGACAGACAGAATCCCCCCGAACTTGTTTCGGGGGATGG
>MNXM01000090.1 GCA_001872605.1 Armatimonadetes bacterium CG2_30_59_28
TGACCTGCCCGATTACGGGCAGGTCCCCAGCCAGCAAACTCTACTTCACGTCGTCCGGCAGGCCTTCGGTGGGCGCGTGGTGCGGCAAAATCGCGCGCACCAGTTGCCCGTCGGGGGTTTCCTCCGGGAATACCGCGGTCGCGTCCAAGTACCAGTCCACACAGTCCGCCCAGAGATCGACCAGCATCTGGTTGAAGTCGCGTCGCGCCTCCCGGTCATCCGCCGTCGCCGTCACCAGCGCCTTGACTTTAGTCTCCGCGTCCTCAAGGAGAGCGGAGAAGCTGACCTTCGTCATGCTGGGGAGTGGGGTTCAGTCGGCATCCGGCAGACGCTCCCACGCCTTCAGCCAGGCGCGCGCCTCGTTGACGATCTCCTGCCGACCACCGCCATCGGTCTCCAGCGCCTGCAGAGATTCCAGCACGATCGGGTCGTGGCGATACAGCGTGCGGGCCATCTTCACACCCAGCACCGTCTGGTCGTGCAACTCCCTTGAAAATAAACCGCAAAGACGCAAAGGCTCTTTGCGGGCTTGGCGGCTTCGCGGTTAAAAAGAACTTTCTCCCGTTTTCATCTTCCGTGGTGACCGAGCGGTCATGGGCGATTCCCTACTGGATGGGTGAGATGAGCAACGAACGACTCAAAGAATTCCACAAAGTCTACGTTCCCCCGCCACCGGGGTGCGACGCGTCGTGAACGGTCGGCAATAACCCCGTTGTTCCTCACCAAACTGCTGTGCTATACTCAGCATGCCTTCGGGGCGGACTGATGGGAGGGAGCTATTTGCCCACGCGAGGGTCCTATTGTCCTACGAATCCGTACGGGGATCGTTCGACCCCCGCCGTTGGTGATCAGCTATTTCGGAGGGATGCTCACTTGCCAGGTGGATGACCGCTTAATCACGGTCGATGAACCGCTCAAAAGCGCGGCGAGGGCCGCGGGAAAGACGCTGGCTGCCGTTCAGTCTGCGGTTTCTCTGCCCATACGGGCCGCACGACCACCTGCCATCGGCTATTTTCGGAGGGAGATTTCAGCATAGCATGAGAGTTGCGGTGATTGGGGCCAGTGGAATCGGCAAACAGCACGCCAAGTGGTTTCATCTGGAGGGGTGTGATGTTGTCGCCTTTACGGGAACTTCGACGGAGTCGGTGGAGAAGACGACGCAGGTGCTCAAGAAGCTGTTCGACTTTACCGGCCACGCATATACCGACGTTGCAGCAATGCTCAAGGAAACAAGCCCGGACATCGCGGTGGTTTCGTCTCCTCCCAGTTTGCACCTCGAACACTCACTGCTTGCTCTGGAAGCAGGCTGCCACCTTTACTGCGAGAAACCCCTCGTCTGGTTCGGGAAAGGCACGGTCGAACCTCACGAGAGCCTGCTGCGGGACGCGGCGCAGGTTCGGGACGAGTCCCGTCGACGCGGCCTCACCTTCGCCTTAAACACACAATATGTCGCTGCCGTGCCGGACTATCATTCCTTTATGGGTACGGCCTTTGAGGAATGCCTTTACCCCGAGACGATGTTCATGCGAATGGAGTCCAAGAACCCCGTCGGGCAGAAGGAGTATGAGAGCATCTGGACGGATTTGTCTCCCCATCCTATCAGCATGTTGATGGAATGGTGCCCCGCAGGGATCGTGGACGAGGACAGTGTTTCGTTCACGGTGGAGCGGTGCCGTAATCGGTGCAAGTTCGACTTCGTGTCGCCCGAGGGCAAAGCTACCCAAGTGGAGTTCGACCTCGGACAGATTCAGGAAGGCGCCCCTGAAAGAGCGTTTGGGGTCAACGGTAGAATTGCCTGTTACGAAGGTCGCAATGACGCGGATGGCGTCTACCGGTCTTATCTCCGCTGCGGCGACCAAGAAATCATCACCGAGGACTTCGTGCAGGTGTCAGTACGAGCGTTCATCCATAGCATCGATGACCCGTCAGCAGAACCGTTGGTTACCGGAGACGAGGGGTTGCGTAATCTGGAGATTCAGCTCCAACTACTGGAGAGAGCGGCGCGGGTGTGAAACCACTCGATGGTGGGTTGCATGGAAGAGTGGAAGGATGGATGGGTAGGCCTGCGAACAAGGGGAGGCAGCCATGGCGCTGACCGATGAAGAATTGGCAAAGGAACTTTTCCGGGCGGGGATCGTGACAGTGGACGTGATCCAGAACGCGGTGAAACGACGCACGCCTGGGAAGGGACTCGCCCTCGTGCTCATTGAGTCCGGCGTTGTCGGCGAAGCCGATATCCGGCAGGTGGACCCCACCTTTTCGGTGGCGACGGCCCCCGCAGATCGGAAGGGCGCCGATGCGGTGGATCTGACGCAGACGCGCATCGAGTATGACGCGGCTTCCCTTCTCTCACGAGATGCCGCGGTGGCTTTTCGGGCGATTCCCATCTCTCGGAACGGCAACAGGCTGAAGGTTGCGATGGCTGACACGAGCGACCTCCCCGCCCTCGACCAAATCGCGCATCTCACTCACTGTCGTATCGAGGCTGTTCCCGCTAATGCCCAGGACATTATGCAAACCATCAGTCAGGTCTACGCCTCATCTACCATGAGAGCGGCCAGCGATCTCGCAACCTCCTCCGCTGCCCCCTCCAGTGATGAACCCATCGAGGATATCGCCGAATTAGTGGACAGCGCGCCTTCGATCCGCATCGCGAACATGATCCTCCAGGAAGCGGTGAAGCTGGGCGCCAGCGATGTCCACATCGAGCCGAGGGAAGGCGCTCTTTGTTTGAGGTACCGTGTCGACGGCGTGCTTCGCCCGCCGACCAGCATTGAGAAGGCTTGGGAACAATCCATCATCTCCCGCTTCAAGGTGCTCTCTGAGATGGACCTTGCCGAGAATCGAATGCCTCAGGACGGTAGATTCCGCCAGACGGTGGCTGATAAGGTGATCGACTTCCGCGTGTCTACTCTCCCAACTTTCCACGGGGAGAAGGTTGTGCTACGACTATTGGACAAGAGTTCACTTGTCGGGCTGGACAAGCTTGGTTTTCAGCCGGAGATGAAAAGAATCTTTGAGGAACTCACCATGCGTCCCCAGGGGATGATTCTGGTAACCGGCCCCACAGGAAGCGGGAAGAGTACAACTCTCTACGCCGCACTCAATCGGTGCAAGTCGGAAACGAAGAATGTCGTCACCGTCGAGGATCCCATCGAGTACCAGCTCGATGGGATCAACCAGACGCACGTTATTCCCCACATTGGGCTGAACTTCGCCACTCAGCTACGAGCCATTCTCAGGCAAGACCCGGACGTCATCCTTGTCGGTGAGATCCGAGACAAGGAGACCGCAGAAATGGCATTCCGCGCCGCGTTGACCGGTCACCTGGTTCTCTCCACACTGCACACTAACGACGCTCCAAGCACGGTCACGCGGTTGCTCGACATGGGAATGGAGGGACACCTCGTCGCGTCGTCCATCCTCGCGGTTCTCGCCCAGCGACTGGTCCGACTGATATGCCCGAAGTGCAAGGAACCCACAACCCCGACCGATTTTGATCTCTCGCGGCTGGGACTGTCCCCGCAGGAGACCCGGAAAACACAGTTCTTCCACGGGAAGGGCTGCGACAACTGCAGCTACACCGGTTACAAGGGAAGGCTGGGGCTCTATGAGCTGCTGGTCATGTCGGAACCTGTTCGGCAGAAGATAGCGGAATCGGCCTCGCCATCGGACATTCGTCTCGCTGCCTTGAGTCAAGGGATGGTGGCTCTGAGGCAAGATGGGCTTGCCAAAGTCCGGCAAGGATTGACTACCGTCGATGAACTCGGACGCGTACTCTTCGCCTCCATCGAAGACGAGGTGCTGCTCGCGGCGCCCGAATCCGTGGAGGCGGTGACAGAGACACCCGCGGAACCGATCCCAGGCGGAAAATCAAATGCGGGATTGGCAGCACTTGGACAGTGACCAGCCTTCGGTGTGCAGAGGTGAGCGGAAAGGCGCGCCGTATGACTTTCGTTCCATCAAGCTCGGGGGCTGTATCTTGAACCCGGGGCGTTCTCATGTTGGGGCTTCAGATTACATTCGTGTGCTGGCGGGTCAGACTTTGGAGTGTGGCCAGGTGGTCTTGGGTGGAATGGAGAACGGGTTCCACTGTCACATTTGGCATCCACAGACAACGGCCGATTGATTCACGGGTGAAAGTAAGATTTGTGATCGTCAAGCCCTGTAGCCCCTGCCACAGGGGAAACGGTGGGGGCCTCCCCTTACCCAGACAGCCCCTGCTGTCGGTAAGCTGAGCAAGCGGGGGGGCTCGCAGGGAACAGGTGGAACCGTCACATTATCCCTGTAGCAGGGGCTACAGGGCTGACTGTCACGGCGGACTCACAGAGTCCGAATCATGCGCCATCACAAATCTTACTTACACCCTTGATTCACAAGTGAAGGAATAATGATTTGACTCATCGTGTAACGCTCATGCCCGGAGACGGTATCGGGCCAGAAGTAGCCTCTGCCGCGTTGGAGGTTGTTGCAGCATCCGGCGCCCAAATCGAGTGGGATGAAGTGATGGTCGGGCAACCGGCTATCAAGGAGTTCGGCACACCGCTGCCAGACGCGGTGCTTCGCTCGCTGAAGAAGACACGGGTCGGGATCAAAGGGCCTGTTACAACCCAGGTAGGCAAAGGGTTTCCCAGCGCTAATGTCACTCTGCGAAAACAGCTTGATTTGTTCGCCAACCTCCGCCCGGTTCTGTCGCTGCCCGGAGTGAAGGCGCGGTACAAAAACATAGACCTGGTCATCGTACGCGAGAACACGGAAGACTTGTATGCTGGCGTGGAGCATCGACTCACTCCGGGAGTGGTCGGCAGCATGAAGATCATCACCTGGGATGCCTGCACGCGCATCGCGAAGTTCGCCTTCGAATACGCGGTGGAAAGGGGGCGGAAGAAGGTTACTGCGGTCCATAAGGCCAACATCATGAAAATCGCGGACGGGCTGTTCCTTGAAGCCTGCCGGAAAATTGCCAAACGATACCCGCCGATCGAGTATGAAGAGGTGATCGTGGACGCTCTCTCCATGAAGCTGGTAGTCAACCCTTACCAGTTCGACATCCTGCTCTGCACCAATCTCTACGGAGACATCATCTCCGACCTGTGCGCGGGACTGGTGGGAGGTCTGGGGGTGGTTCCTGGCGCGAATTTTGGGAAGAGAGGCGCGGTGTTTGAGACCGTCCACGGCAGCGCACCAGACATCGCCGGACGCGGCATCGCCAACCCAACGGCGATGATCCTGGCAGCGGAACTGATGCTTCGGCATCTCGGAGAATCCGCAGCGGCGGATAGAATTCACGACGCTCTTATCAATGTCCTGAGTAGTCGACGGAAGAAATCCCTGACTCCCGACATCGGGGGCTCCGGCACCACGCAAGGCTTCACCGAAGCGCTGCTGGCGGCAATGCGCGGACTCACAGAGTCCGAACTGACTCGCCCATACGCGGTGCAGGGGAGGATCGCATGATACCCTCAGACGAGAGAGAACGCAGAAGGGAAGCAGCCCGCTTCTTCAAGGCTGCCTTCGCCCGACACATGAATGGCGAAGTCGACCACGCCATTCTGCTGTACACGAAGTCCCTGGAAATCATCCCGACGGCTGAAGCACACACCTTCCGCGGCTGGAGTTACAGCTTAAGAAGAGAGTTTGGTCGAGCCATCGAGGAATGCCAGAAAGCCATTGATCTCGACCCATCCTTCGGGAACCCATACAACGATATCGGAGCGTACCTGATCCAGCAGGGGAAACTCGATGAAGCCATCCCGTGGCTCATGCAGGCGCTCAAGGCTCGTCGGTACAACGCGCGCTGTCATCCGTACGTGAACCTCGGCCGCATCTGCGAGATGAGGCTGGAGTGGTCGGAGGCCATCCGCTACTACGAGTTGGCCCTGAAGGAGGCTCCCGGATACATGTTGGCGCAAGAGTCGCTGCAGAGACTGGTCTCCATGAGGAACTGAGAGCGCCGGGAATACTGCATGGGATGCGCGTTCCTTACGGTTCCCACGCCTCTTGGCGCACACTTTACCAACAGGGAGCGTTCTCCGGGAAGGTTCCCTCGGACTCCGACGCCTTCAAGGGAACCTGGCGTAACGCGTTGAGATCCAGCGTTCGGAACAAATCTTCCAATCCGGCGGCGCCGTCAGCCAGGATACCCTCATTTGCGTGTACCTCATCCGCAGTCGCAAAGTCCGTATGGTCAGGTAGCAGGAAGAACACACCGGAGGTGGGGTCCAGTAGAATGAAAGAATTGCGTCGCTGCACTGCCGCGACGGCGACGTGTTCCCCAATCTGGACCATCTGCGCGGTGAATTTCTCCCTGGTTTTTGGATTGTGCATGCAGCGGATAATGCCCTGAAGGGCCGTGGCTCGCGCGCAGGCTGCGCCTCCTCCGAAGCGGATAATCGAAAGAGGGTTTGTCGCTCTCTCCCGCGGAAAAAGTGACGACTCCCCCGCACAAGGAAACGGCGTCGCGAGAGTGTAGTTCGTCACCGATTTTTGCTGGACGAAGCACAGAGCGCCTAACAGCAGGTTCATCGTCTCATCGAACCGCTGCTCGAGGTACTCAGCGATGCGCCCCATGACCCCTTCTACCATCAGGTTAAAGACGATGTCGCCGTCGGTACTCTCGAGAACGAAATCGGAGAGAGCGCCTTCCGTGGTATTCTTCCGCTGGAACCGGTGAAGGCGGGAACGGATGAATTCGAGCTTGTGCTTCCGGAAGTCCGGGTCATCCGGCGGAGGGTCGGGGCAGGGGTCCGTGATCTCAGAGCCGTATTCCCAGTCCACCAGGATTCCGTGGTGGGCGCCGATTGGATAGCTTGCGTGGAAGTAGGGTGATTCGTCCTCGCCCATCTGTACATCAATCACCAAGTGTCTCACGCAGCGCGGGTCCGGATGCCATATCTGGCTGGTGTTGACGACATAGGCGAACTCCAGGTCGTTCTGCTCTGCAGTGACAAAGTTCGACGAAATCTCGAGAGATTCCGTCTTGGAGCCTCTCTGCGTTCGGGCAGTCACCTCCAAGGCAACGTCTTGAATGGCGTTGTCGTCGAAAGTGATAAGGCCGTGGTTTGTCCCCCAGTGTGGGTAAGGGAAGTGAAGCGATTTCACGGGCGCCGCTGGCCGCGACAGATACAGATCGCCCAGGTAACGAGGCTGCTGGTATGTCCGTCGGGTAACGCCGCACCAAGCCATCTTGACGGAAGGCCACCGTTCGCCAACCGGCGAAAACGAGGTCCTGCCAAAATCGGCGCCAACGACGGCGAAAGGGAAACTCTCCAGTCCGAAGAACGAACTGGGAATCCGCGCCTCCGCTTCCCAGTGGTCAACTTCCATCTGCACCGTGGCAGCCCAGTTCACGCAAGTCTGCTCAGGGGAAACCTCAACACCCTCGACATGCCATTGGTCCTGAACCAAATTGCCATAGGATTCCCCACTCAGTACCCACTCGCGCACGACTTGTCGCCGGCCGTAGACGTCAACCACGAACAGCCATCTGTCCACATGGTTATGGAAGGGATCCAGGGCCACCCACACGTGCTCGGTGGTGCGCGGTTCGTCCTTCTGCAGAACATGGGCGAGACGATTTTCCCAGCAGGTGAACCGAAAGAAAAGCTCCGAAGCCTCCAGCCAGACATCGACAGACGTCTCTTTGGGGATACCGAGGTCATCACTCAACGTCAGGTTCGAGATGCGGCACTTCCCTCCCACCGTAGAATCGCTGCCGGATGCAACGCATACCCATTTACTCTCGAACAAGTTGGGGTCTACTCGCATGGTCGTCCATCCATATTGAGGCTATTGGTCCTGCTGTCGAGTTCCTTGCTGCGCATCACAGGAACTTGTATCCGAACCCACGAACAGTAATCACATGTTCCGGTCTGGCCGGGTCGGTCTCAATTTTCTCACGGAGACGCCGTATATGCACGTCCAGCGTCCGGCTGTCCACATAGACGTCCTCCTGCCAGACGCCCTGCTGGATGTCGTCGCGGCTCTGGACACGATTCGGTCTCTCGGCGAGAAACGTGAGCAACCTGAACTCAAGAGGGCGCAGGTTCACGACCTGCCCTCCCACTTTCACCACATGCGCGCCTCTGTCGATCCACAGGTCACCCGACTGGACAATACAGTTGGCATCTTCTCCGGGCCGGTCATATACCTTTGTCCGACGGAGTTGGGCGCGTACCCGTGCAAGCACTTCTCGTGCGCCAAAAGGCTTTGTTACGTAGTCGTCTGCTCCAAGCTCCAACCCCACTACCACGTCTGTCTCGTCGGCCTTGGCAGTGAGCATGATGATGGGAATGTGACTCCGATCCCTGATGCGGCGGCACAGTTCCAGACCATCCATTTCCGGCATCCGGACATCCAGTATGGCGAGGTCCGGGTTCTCAACAAAGGCGCGTTGCAGGCCTTCCGCGCCGTTCCCCGCGGTGACTACCCGGTATCCCTCATCTTCGAGAAACCCCTCCATGAGCTTCACGAAGGTCCGATCATCATCGACAACCAGGATCGTCTGAGCCATCTTCGCACACACGTCAGGTCACTTCCGCCTTCTGCTGGTACCATATCCCTTCCCGCGTTCGCCGCACGGGAACCAGCCCGCCACTCCTGCTCAGGAAGTAGAGAGCCTTCCGCGCCAACCCGACGGGTATCCCCGAGCACTCCGCCAACTGTCGGCTGGTGAAGGGCTCCTCGGGACAGCTTGGAAGTAACGCCCTGTAATCCTCCAGTTTACTGAGACGTCGGGAATCCAGAATTTCAACCAATTGCCTCTCGACAATGCTGACTCCCTTGCGGCGCCAGCTTCCAAGCCCGTTATCCACTCGAAGCTGTCGTTCCCTCACCAGCAGCAACTCCAACGTCAATCGCCGACCCGGGAGCACACCCGTCAGGTGGACCAGCTCGTTGAAGGCGTCGACATAACTTCCCTTCTTGGGTGACCGGCGCGCCGCAAGCGTCTCTCCGTCGATGGATGGCCTGGTAATCACGCGGACAGCAGGAATGGGACACACCAGGCAGACGGGATGTTTCCGGCTCAACGCCATCAACTTCTGTCGAAGCGCCCCCAGGTTCGCTGTCTGAATCTCGTAAATGCACCCATCTTTCAGCACATCGACGACGTAGTCTCCCACCCGGACTTCCGTCTCACCGGTGTCGCTTGCGTAGTGCTGCTTCAGTGCTTTGTGCAGTTGTGTCTGCGGCGCTGGCACTGATGTTTGTTCCTCCCTTGTGAGGCGCGCGCTCACGGTCACGGATCGATGGACACTGTGGGTACCGCCCCGGCGCTACAGCCGTCGCACTGGCAGATGCTGCGCAAGAACTCAAATGAGTAGATACCGGTATCGTGTCCATCCTCCCACCCAATCTGAACGGCATAGCGGCCTACCATGTGCATGTTTCGCAATTTCCAGGACTTCTTCCCGATGCCCGAACCCATCATCGGCAGTGCATCAGATTCGCCGCTTTGAGGCTGCACACGAACGCACTTCGCACACGGACATTTTGACCGAAGCCATTCGAAGGGATAGGCGCTCAGGTGCCCGTCCTTCCATTGGATGACAACGCGTTCCGTCGAACGATCCACGGCAATGTCGGTGGGTATGCAGTTTTGCGTTGCGATCACTTCCACCCCTTAAGCAAGCTCGCCCATATGAATCCCGAGCCAAACTTCAGTTCAGTTACACTCCGCTGCCAGCGGGCCTGCCAGTTCCGTCAGAAAGAACAGCTTCCCGGCTTGGGTGGGCATGAAGCTGCTGGGAATCCAGGGACTCGGCCCGTGCCGCAACGTCACCCAGAGCGACAGCCCCTGCCACATCATGCCGCGGTTGAGTGCGCCGTCGCACCCTCCGATGATCTTGTCCGCGCCCAGAAATAGTCCTGGGCCGATAGTGTTGGCGCGGCAGGGAACCAGGGTGGTTCTGCTCTTGAAGCTGGTGATGGCGTTCTGCTCGATGGTCAGCGGGTGCAGCTTCGCGCCGATACGGTGTGTCGGCTTTTTCCATTCTTCGACCGACTTGTACTCGGCGGCGAAATGGGGCTCCCAAAAGGCAATGTGCATGACGCGTCCAATGCCGAAGACAACGACGAGCCTTGCGCCCTTGCTGCGGAGTTCTCCGATCTGCTCACCATACTTGGGCAGGGAAATCTTTGTGGCAAAGTGGCGCTGCTTCTTCGGAACCGTTAGCTTTCGCAGCGGACCGTAGAACGCATCCTGCATGGCATTCTGGAACGCGCCCGGATCGGAGGGGGCGAGAGTGTTTCCGTCTTCATCGCTCCATTCATCCATGTTGAACCCATGGACGTGCTTGCAGTCCACGTCCCATTCCGTCAGGAAATAGACAGCCCAGCGGTACATCCCCATCGGCCCGACCGGGAGGATGAAAATAATCTCCTCGCCCGCGTCCTTGGATTGCTTAATGGTGAGCGCGATCTCGTGCCCCATCATCATGTCGAAGTCCGCGACGGTTTCGCATGGCACTGGCGCAAACTTTTTGTTCCACCAGGACTGTCGTTCGGTAATGGATTCCGGCGGGTTGGCACAGCAGGCGTCGATCTTTGCCAGGTCCCATCCTTCCGGGAAGAAGTTCTCCAGCAGACTGCCCTTCAGTGTTGAAATCAGGTTCATCCATGTCTCCTTTCGACTCACGATGGTTTGTTTTCTCGGTCGGCTATTGTATCACATTGGAGGGACTGTCGTATCGTTGGGAGGAATCGCTGAAAGCGTGGTCGGCCACCAACGAACCGGAACCACTTTGATGCAGCATCCACACAGTCCCCAGCAGCAGCGCGGACGTGAGGAGGGTGACGGCAATACCCCCCTCGGGACCAAACGCGCCTCCCGTCCACAGCGCGCCAGTTTCACTCATCTTCACCCTGAACACCGCTGGAAAATTCACGCCGCTGACGGGAAATCCAAAGACCACACTCAGAGACGCGTTCCATCCCCAGTGGAACCCGATGGGCAACCAGAGCGACCGCGTCAGTAAGTACGCCAGCGCGAACCAGACGCCGATGAAAAAAATGTTGAACGCTCCAAGGGGTGAGAAGCCGGGATTCGCGCAGTGCAGCAATGAGAACGAGACGGCAGTGACCGTGATCGCCACCTCTGGCCGCCAACACTGCATCAGGTTCTGAAAGTAGTAGCCCCGAAAGATGATCTCTTCCCCCGCGCTCTGAAGCAGGAAGCAAAGGACGAAACCTGCGAGTGACAAAACTCCCAGGAGAATGCTGGGTCTGTCCAACCATGCAACCGATTGGATCTGAATCCACCCCAGCGCAAGATAGAGAATGAAGAGAACCAGGGCAGCCCCAAACTCGCCCAGGTCGCTTGTCTCTTTCAACTCCCGTCGTACCTGCAAGATCAAATCTTCTATCGCATCGTCGGTTCGTCGAGGCGAAGAAGAGGGACCGCTCGGATGGTCAGTCCAATCCACTCGGTCCAGACGTCGCCCTTGGGCACGCCTGGCCCACGCTTGTACCGTGAACAAGCTAACCCCATAACGTCTTGCCACCGAACGTTGCGACTCGCCTGCTCGTACCGCCGCCGCCATCTCTCGACGTCTCTTTTCCGCGGTGCCTTTTTGGTCACGCCACTACCCTCCCAGAACCTTTTACTTATCATACACTGACTGGAGGTTACTTGCACTCAAGTGACCGAGAGTGTACGTAAGAATTGTGGTTGAGTTAGGCGGCACGCAGGTAGCGCTGTTGCCAGAACTCTTCCCAGCGTCCGTTGAGGCGATGGGTACGGATGTGAGCCACATATTCAGCGTGCTCCTTGTTCCACCGCATCCCTGCCCTTTTCAGCCGCTGCTGGCCGACGTGCTTGCACGCGCTCTCCTCGAACTCGCAGAGTTCGCCTGGTTTTCCTGTAAGCGTTCCGTCCGTCTGCGAAGAACCTCCTTGTGAGCCTCTCGGGAGGGACGGCGTCGCTTCAGCCAGGTGATGGCGGCGTCCACCTTCCCCTCCCATCACAAAGTCTCCAAGTCTTGCACAAAGGCCGTCGTCTCCTCCTTTCCCTCTCCGTAAAAAATCTTGCCCATTTCCCACAGCCACTCCGTAACATGCCACCAGTCAATCCTCGGACTCTCTGCATCCGCATCCTCGGACAGAGAGAGGATAACGACTACCATCCACCGCCACAATTCATACGTACACCCTAGTCCTAAAATAAGCGCGTTTGGCTGTAGACTGGATAGTTAACCTCATTTTCTGTCTTTCGCGTGGGTCCATCGTGGGTGACATGCTCGCGTTGTCAAATTTGCGCAGTTTGGGGACCGCGTCCGTTGCTGAAGTGCCTCTCGGGTGCGTTTTCAGACACACTCCGCCCCGGGAAGCGCATGGAAAGTCTTTTTCGGTCTCTTTGGCAGCGCCTCAGGAA
>MNXM01000099.1:0-37846 GCA_001872605.1 Armatimonadetes bacterium CG2_30_59_28
GCTCGGTAGTCAGTTGTGTGAGCTACCGGACGCTGAAGCGATCCGGCGTCTAATGTCGAAGAATTTACGAAAGGATGCAGTAGATTCCAGCTTCTCCCCATTCCCCTGATCCCGGTAGACCTTGGCGATGCCTACCAGCGCCTGACCGACTTCGGGGACGTCGGTGTAGGAGTCGGCGACGAGCTGGTAGGACTTGATGGCCTCGTCGGGTTTCTTGAGGAGAAGATACAGGTCGCCCACACGAACCAT
Source organism: Armatimonadetes bacterium CG2_30_59_28 (assembly GCA_001872605.1). Taxonomy (GTDB): domain Bacteria; phylum Armatimonadota; class Abditibacteriia; order CG2-30-59-28; family CG2-30-59-28; genus CG2-30-59-28. The sequence continues at coordinate 250 of MNXM01000099.1, forward strand.
CGCCTTGGGCGCGCGGGCATCGTCCGGGTAGTCGTCGGCCACTCTCTGATAGACACCAACCGCCGCGACATAGTCCCGCGCGGCTTCCTTCTCCGCCGCCTGCTTGTAGAGATCATCCACGGTGGCGGCGAAGGCGAGGGAGCAGGAGAGGAGGATGAGTATGGATGTGTGGGTGTATGGGTGAAGGGGTGAACGGGTGAGTGGGTGAAGGCGTGGAGCAACGCACGGCAGCAGGCAGGAAGCGGGGCGGGGCTTCCCAACGAAACGACTCCAACAGAACATCCGACATCACCTCACGAACATGAGATAGCCGACGGTGCTGCAAAGACGACTGCGTAGATAGCGTAGATTATACAGGAAGTGGGGGACGAATATCAAGCAACGCTGCAATCGCAAGGGATTTTTTGGGGGGGGGGGAAAATCGGGATGCCGGAGGAACTCCCTTCCGCAGACATCGTCGCCACGGGGCTCAAGGCATCGCGCCGTTCAGAGGCGACCCCTATCCCGATGTTTAGAAACCCTGAGTAATGGGTATAATGTCCGCACAATCCCGATCAGGAGGGAAGGTTTACATGTTTAAGAAGAAATCTGATCAGGCAACTCGCAAAGGTTTCACCCTCATCGAACTCTTAGTGGTGATTGCGATTGTAAGTAGCTTCTTCCCGGCGTGAATTTCTTTCCACCGCGTCCGCAGATCGCCGTGCAGACGGGATCGAAACTCCAGCGGGAGTTCGTAAGGCTCGTCGCCTTTGTAGAGGGTGATGGTCATCAGCCAGGTGTGAAAGCGGAACTCCCCGCTGAATCCATTCCGGTTCTCCAAAGCGCTCAGAAAGGTCTCTTGGGTAACATCCTCGGCGTCATCTGGGTTGCGCGAAACATTCGCAGCGCTACGTTGTAGACACGCCTCTCGTAACGATCGACCAGCGCCTCGAAGGCTGGGCTGTGAGGTCTCCATTTATTGCCTTCTGAACGAGGCCTGTATCATCGGCTCGTGAACTGTCGGTCATTGCTGACGTGACGATTGTACCCAAGTGCAGGAAGCCACCTTAATACTGCTCTGCCAAGGTCACGCGACGGGCGGTCCCTCCGCCCGTTCTTTTCGGTCTGGGACGGTAGTCGTACGGCGTCAAGGCAGCAGCACCCCGATGTGTCTACTCCCTCCCCACCACCAAATCATCGAAGAACGTCGTCACTGGGTTATTGGGATTGAAGTGCTGGGACATGACATTGTCGAGGTGGGGCGCTTCGCCGCGGCCGCCGTTGCCGAGAAAGAGGAACTGAGGGGCGCCTGCAAGCTTGTCGTCGCGAGGCAGTTCTACGTCCTTGATCCACGTATTACCATCCCTGGATGAAAAGCAATCAATCCTGTCAGCCCTGAGTGTCACTTTGACCCAGTTCGGGAGGTTGGGGTACAGTCCGGGAATCTCTTCACGTCCGATAGGTTGCCCCCAGGCTCGCCGCCTACCGGAGACCATGTAGAGGAACTTCCCCTGACTGGTGCCGGGGGTCGCCTGCACAAACTCGCCGTTGGGCCATATCAGGAAGAGACTGCCCCCCCACTCGTCATTGGTTCCCGAGGGAGCGCGGGCGATCATGCACTGAACAGACACATTGTCCTCACCAAACTCACGCCGGACGTGCGAATACCCGTAAGACGCGCCCTGCACGTATAGCCTGCCCTCGAAAGCTCCCGCTGCAGCGTTGCCTTCGTGCAGGTCCTTCTGCCAGGTCGAGCACAGTTCGGATGTGTCGAACGACTCGGAGTGTCGCGTGAGTACTTCCTTCGGCTTTGGCAGGTCCGTCCCGAGTGGCACAGCTTTCACTTCGTAAGCGCCCAGCACGCCTGCCACCACAATGCGTAAATCATGCGGAGGGACAAGGACAGCAAATCCTTTCTCCTCGAGCAACCCAGGCTCCCCCCCGGTCTCAGCGTCGCATATCTTCACTGAAGAGGGGACAAGACCAAGCTTCTTCCACTGAGGCTGCACCTGCGCCTCGGTCTCCGTCTCGCCCACATTTCCCAGCATGAAGAGGACGCCGCGTGGTGAGCGGTACAGGCTGACCAGAACACCGGGCGTGTCACACTTCAGGAACTCCGCGCTTTCCCAGTAGCCGGTAAACTCAACATCCTTTTCCCACGGTCGGAACAGGTTCCGGGCGTGGCGCACCTGAACCGTCGTGCGCATGTCGCGGTGTCCAAAGGAGCCAACATCCTGGTCGTTGAGCAAGGCAAGCATCATCATGCTGCGGGTGTCGTGGTTAGAGCGAGGGACTTCCCACTGAGTGGTCGACATCCCGATCATGCTGGGCGCCTGCCCAAACTGCCGCGCAGCGTTGACGGCGACGTAACGTCCCATCGACTGGTAGAATCCCAAGTTGTCCCGATCGGGAAACGGGTTATAGAACCCTCTCTCGCAGGGCGCCCAGCGACCGATGAAATGGTATGCCGGCATGTGGTGTGCGCCGACGTGCTGCGAGTCACCGAGGAAGTTGGGGCGATTGTGCTTGTAGTTGAGGTAGGCCGCGCGCATCCACCGGTCGCGGTAAACCCACAAGCCCGAGGAGTAGACCTCTCTTCCATCCTCCCGAACGAAACCAATATTCAACTCCGGATCAAAAACAGGTTTCGGGTATCCAGTATCGTCGTAAAATCCGGTCAGCGCGGTGTGCTGCAACGCGAGGTCGTAAGCGTGGGAGATGAAATCCACGTAGCTCGGAACCGGCTGGACGTACACAATGGTGTAATTTTCCTTGTTGTCCCCAAAGAACTTGCTCTTCCACGCCCAGTCGGCAAAGTGCCTCGCGGACTCCCATGTCACCTTGTCGATCCCCCACTCACTGCGGAACACGCGTGCTTCGGGAAACCCCTTGGGTACGGTCCCCCAGTAATGGTAGCCAACCACCGCCTTGTAGCCGCGATCCAATTGAGTCTGGATAAGCTCTTTGGACTTCTGAATCTGTTCCGGCGTGTGACCGGGATGGATGAAGTTGGTCCCACCGGCGAGCGTGTTGCCGCTGCCCCCAATCTGCACCAACGGGGTTGGGCAATCGCTGAAGATGCCGTCCTGCTGCACCCCTCGCCATCCTTCCGGCAACGGACGCGTTGGGCCGGTCATGAGAGCAAACTCCAGTGTTCGCGGCTCCTTCAGGTCAACCTTCCGGTGAACGAGATTCAGCCACAGGTTCACCGTGTCGCCTTCACGGATGACTTCCAGTGCGGGAGCGTCGTCACGCAGAATCCATCCTTTGTCATTGTCGGCTGCGTAGCAGAAGCTGGTCTCGTAGTCGGCAACCCAGAACAACGTGGCGAAGGTGGGAGAGCAGCAGACCGACCGGAGATTTTCGAGGCTGTCGAGGATCTTTCCCTGCTTGTCAGGGAACACCTCGCCGAGGATTTCAACCCCTTGAGGGTCGCCAGAGGCGGAGTAGAACTTCGTGCGGTCTGCCCGAAGTGGCACGCGTATCCTCATGCGTGACAGATCGACGCTTCCCTCTACGGGTTGGTAAGTCAGTCGGTAAAGTGTGAATCCGTCGAATTCCGTTGTCGATTCGAGATCGACCTGCAGGTTCCCCGCCTGCAGGCGCGACCGCCCTTTTGTTTGTCGCGGGTCTACGCGTTTGAAGGAAACAGGATTCTTCACATCGACTTTGGCGCTCTTCCCACCTACCTCAACCACCAAATCCACGGGCGCGGACAGCCACGGGCGCTTCTGTGTGGTTAGCTGAATTGGCAGTCCCGATGGGGCGAATTGGTAGGCACGTCCCCACACACGTAATTCATTGTTGCCGACTTCCACCGGAGTGTACGGCTTTGGAACATCCTCCCCTACCCCCGCCTTTCTTGTCATCCAGTCGAAGACTCGCTTCTCGAACCAGTCGTCCCAGTTGGCGATCTCGCTCTTCCCGGCGGTGACGCAAACATTGACCACGTACTCACCTTCGGCGAGTTTCTCGGTGGAGGCGCGCCAGGTTCCCTTGTTGTTCGCGTATTCGGAAAGAGTCCCTTCGAGAACGGGCTTCTCCGATTCCTTCCCTTTCGGCCACACGCAAATGTGAGCGACGGGCGGATCCCCAAAGTAGCCGAGCTTCTTGGCCCACGCGCTGTAGTCGACGAGAACGGCTATGCGATCCTGTGAAGCGAGAAAGCGCGGGAAGATGTACACGAGTTGCACTTCCGGCGCGGGTTTCTTCTCGAACCGGGGCGCGGGGAGGTAGAGTGTTCTCTCCATCGCTAGCAGTCTCTTCTCACCCTGGGTTGCCGAGATGGAGAGTTGATTGAATGCTCGAAGGCGCTCCTTCTTCCCGAGCATCACCAACTCCACCTTTCCGGGTGGCACGGTGACTTCCTTCTCGTCCTTTCCCACCGGAAGACGACCGGTACCGAGGTCGTCTTCCCCTTCGACCCGGGCAGCAAGCTTCACGGTCTGCGGCGAGGTCGTGCCGTTGGCGATTTCCATCTCCATCTGAAAAGCGCCGTTGATGAGCGAGTTGACGGACAACAGCCGCACAGCGGGCGCGCGGCTGTCGAACATCGCATCGCCGCCGGTGCGAGCATCGTTGAGAGCGCCTTTCTTCCACGCCGACCAGAAGTAGCCGTAGTAGGTTCGGTCGAAGTTCATTCTCCACACCTGGCCATCCTTCGGAGGCTCCTTGCTGATGGATGCAAACGGCACGCGCATCTCGGTCGTCCAGCGGGTGCCGTCCACCTGATGGGCGATCTCCGCGTTGCTCGACCAGGAATTGTGCGTTTCGGCGCAGAGGGGAACGAACCGCGCGTCCCACAGTGTGCCGATGGAGTTGGCAGCGATGTAGAACGTAGGGAAATCGAAGCGATTGGCGTCTTCTTGGGTGCCGGGAGCGACCATCAATTCGAGGCAGTCGTCGCCGATGATTCGGAGGTAATCGTTCCGCACGCAGGCGGCAACAACGCGGTTGGTGTTGGACTCTACCGAGTCCATCGCCACGTACAGGTTCTTCTCGTCGCGAGAAGCGTACACGATGACCTGCTCGGCCCGCATCCCGATCCCAGCGTTGTACGCCTCGAACCCGGTCACCGCCGCGGCGAACTGCCACTCTTCAGCGTCCAGCTTGCCGTCGATCTTCGGGGCTGTGCGAGCGGATGGGATCACGAGAAAGGGATCGGGAGACTCGGCAGCAGGGACGCGGGCAGCGTCGGCAAGATGTCCCCATCCGGCCAGCAATGCCGCAACAACCACGAACGCAAGGGGTTTGGAGTTCGGGACCATGTGCTACCTCCACGATTGATTTGCTATCCAGCAACCTTCCTGATATACTTCGACCAGTTCCAACGTCTCTGGCAGGGAGTGTCTTATGAGCGTCATCACCGTACCGCCGGTATTAGAGGATCGCTTGGGAACAGACGGCGCGCAGGCGTTGGTGGATCTCATTAACGCCTCGCAAATTGACTTCAAAGTCGATGTCATTGAGATATGCGAGGAGCGGTTCGAATCCCACCTCGTCCGGGAGATTTCCAGCGTCCGCAAGGAAATATCGGACCTCCGAATGGAACTCCTGGAACGAATGGACCAGGGACACATTGAGCTTATCGAGAAAATCGAGAGAAACCGAATTGAGCTATTCGAGAAGATGGAACGCCACCGAACAGAGCTCATCGAGAAGATGGAACGGGATCGGGGCGACCTCATGGAGAAATTGGGACGAGACATGAGCGGTCTCATGGAAAAGCTGGGACGGGACAGGATCGACTTCATGGAGAAGCTGGGACGGGACCGAACAGAGAACATGAAATGGATGCTCCTTTTCTGGGTCGGTCAATTCGCCGTGCTCATCGGCATTCTGTTCGCCTTCTTCCACCGGTAGCTCCGGGGGGCTGCGCTACGACATCAGCCCCAGTCCTCTCAGGTGCTCCAGACACCCCACGACGTGCTTCTCCATCTCCTCGGGGCGGTCCGCGTGCATCTTCGGTCCTTCCAGTTCCATGGTGAAGGGACCGTGGAACCCGATGGAGTTCGTGATCTCGAACACCGACTTGAAATCGACCACTCCCTCGCCGAAGACGGGGAAGTTCGCGTCATGGAACCCGCCAGGGGTGTCCTTCAGGTGCACTGACTTGACGTATTCCTTGCTCTTCGCCAGTTCCACTACGGTGTCGATGTCTTCGTTGTAATAGTAGATGTTTGCCGTGTCGAAGTTGACTCCCACTGCGGGGTGGTTGACGGCGGCCATGACGGCTGCCTGCTTGTCCCCATTCTCGCAGAGGTCCGGGTGAGTCTCCATGGCTATGGCTACACCGTGTTGCTGCACAATGTCGCCGATACGCCGCAACCGGTCGTATGCCACTGTCAATTCCATCTCGCCCGCGTGGACACTGGTGAAAAGGACTCCCGCACCCAGTTCCGCGGCCAGGGATGCGTACGTCTCGAAAATATCGAAGACCGTGTCCTCCGCGATGGGGCAAGGCGTGGAAACCGAACCCACTTTCAGTCCATACGGGTCGAGCAACTGCCTGATATCCGCAGCGTTTTTCCCTTCGGGTCGGATCACCAGCTCGAGGTGAGTGATCCCCACTGCAGCAACGCGGTCAAGCGGCATTTGCGGTTGGTCGGCGTATCCGATTCTGTACGAAATGATGTTATGCACCTATGCGTCTCCTTAATATGATTTGGAGGGATGGAAGGTTGGAGAGGTGGAGGACCGGATGGATGGCGAAATCGTCAGCCTTGACCATCGCGGCGCGCTCGCGCCGCAGCTTTCATTCCTCCACCCTTCCAGACTTCCACGCCCCGCGACTCCGTCATTCCTTCCCGACGATGAGCTCGTCCAGATAGCAGGTGGTCACTCCCGTTGGCCACTGCTCGTCGTTCCTGAAGATGGCTTCTGTCCCACCGGTTCCCCGGCCGAGCAGCAGCAGCGTGGGCGGTCCTTCATATCCCTCCTTGCGTGGAACGTTCACCTTTTCTACCCAGTTCTTGCCATCGGTTGAGTGGAGGAAGATCAATTTGTCAGGCGCGAGCTTGATATTGATCCACCCGTAGAACCTCTCCTGATAGACGGGAGTGTCGATCGAGTTCTGAGGAAGTTCGCGGCGGAAAACCCCTGCCACGTCCACCATGTACCCCCGCCCGCCGACACTGGCGAATGCCCAGCGCTTCTCCCCCCACCACAAGCCGATGCCCGGATTCCAGCCGGTGGCACAACCGGTAGGCACGGGCATGGACAGCGCCTGTACGCTATCCGCCTCCGCAGGGAAAGGACGAGAGATGTACAGGTACTTGTAGTGTTGCCCTGTGAGAGCGAGCCGTCCTTCATCCACCTCCACCTTCCCATCCTTGCCATGCGCCGGAGACATCTCGACAGTCCACTCTTTACCAAGCTCCTTGCCTTCGAAGTCCTCTGTCAGCATCACCTGCGACGGGCGCGGCAGACCCGCGCCGTTGGGATTCACTTCTGGCAGCGGGTTGTTGATGATGCGGATGTTACCCAGACGAATCGGGATGTCGGTGTGATGCGGCGCAATTGTGCCATTCGGCGACTCCTCCGCCGACAAACAGACCAAAACGGTGCGCCCCGCATACTGCGCAAGCGACATCCGCTGGGGTTGCCACTCCTTCTTCGCCTGAATTGTTGCGCGATGGACTTCGTTGCCATTCACGCGAATGGTGCAGACCAATGGGAACGGTGGCTTGCCATATTGGCGCTGCTCGAGCGGGTAACCCACATCGAAACACAACGTCGCATCGGAGTTGGGCGCCAGTGTGACCCACTGCTCCATCCACGCACGGTGCAAACCTGTGCCGAGAACGATGACGCGCCGCGGTTTCTCCTTGTCGGTGATCGCATACGTGGTGTTCTGAATGCCGCTGTTTGCGGTGTAGTAGTGATAGGGGATACCGTTCTTCTTTGTATGCCCGTTCGGGCCCAGAAAGGCGAAGGTGAACCGCGCGTCCACTGGTTTCGGCTCTTTCCACTTGAACACGATTCCACCGGGGGTTGGTGTCGTAAGGTCCAACGTCTGCCCAGCTTCGAAGGGGCCGGGATACTCCTTCAGCGCGTCAGCCACGCCCAGACACTTCTCGTGAAAGGCGACCGTCACCTTTCCCTCCGTTGGTTTCTCCGTGCTCCCAAGCTCAATGGTGGACTGGTGGTCGGAGTGACGAACCGCGTGGACGAAAACGCCCGGCGGCAATTGCGTCAGCCAAACCTTCCCTGTCGGTCGCGGGGCTTCGGCAATGAAGTCATACGTCGTCGACGGACTCAGCCCAATCGGGCGGCCGTCTCGATAGGCGCACCAGTCCTGAATGCGCGCAGGCCGGTTGAGGGGAAAGCCTGTCTGGTTGATCACCCGGCCCAAACGAACGTCGAGATTCTTCCCTTTCACTTCGACATACGCCTGTCCCCACGGCATGGTGCGGTACTGGAACCACTTGCCGTCCCTGCCGCGCAAATACGCCAGAGCCTGCGGGTCCCATGTCGCGGGGAGGTCGTGGAACAGCTCCTCTTCCGTGTAAAGTTTCGCTCGGGCGATGCTCCATTCGTCCCGCAGGTTGACAGGTGGCAGACCCGCCATCAATGCCAAGCCTTGGGGAGACTCAACGTCGTCCCAGCGCGTCCAGGTGTAGCTCCCCCACAGAGCGGCGCGCATTGGGTGGTTCAGCTTCACCGGAGTGGGATGTGTCAGATGACTCTCCCCTTCCCACGTGTAGAATGTGTGAATGGTCGTCCACTCGCCCTGCACCTCACTCATCAGGGCAAGCTCGGGATTCTTCCGCAGCATCTCACGCGTGGCCAGTTCTTCCGACTTCCGCCAGTCCCGACCTTCCATGATACGACGATCTTCCGGCGCGTTGTGGGCGAAATGAGAGCTGTGATCGGCCCCATGGGTATCCATGTAGGAACCGCTCATGCGATGGGTGCGGCAGTAGTTGCCCCAGTTGCGGACGAGGTAATCGCGAACGATCTTTGCGCCAGGGTGAAGCACCCACAGACCCGTGCTCTCTTCCAGAGGCTGGTAGTATCCGGCGGACACAGGTCGAAAGTAGTTGTAGAACGCTTCGGCGCTGGGTGGTCCCGCATAGTCGGGTTTGAACACGTAATCATCGGGAATACCAAAACCGCGCTCACGGTTCTTTTGCATGTGAAGATCCTTCCCCTTGGGCGACATCACAAGATCGTAAGGGTGATAACCCATCCAGTGAAAACCATACTTCTTGAGGGCGTCAATCTCTTCCGGCTTTGGATAACCGAAGCTGGTCATGTAGCGATGGTCGCCGAACAGGATGATGCAGTTGCCGTTCCAGTAGAACAGCAGTAGCTTCTTCGCGTCGATCTGCTTTGCAAGGTTCGCGTAGAATTCGTCCGCCTTCGCGGCGTCGCTGGCGCCGGGACGCTCCTTGGTCACCGCATGGATATTGCGGACCCATGCCGGGTTGTGCTCCCACAATGGCTTTACGCCTGTTCGCTTTTCGAGGTTTGCCCGATACCGCCGGGCCACATCCAACCAGGTGGGCAGCGAAGCCAACCGCCACCACGAGCTGCGCGCCACCCCCGGTTCCTTCACCGTGCTGGAGTCAATCGAGTCAAAGGAAAGGCTCACCTGTGGGATCAACTCGTCCCCTTCCGGCTTGTGCCTCAACATCAGGTCGTCATAGGCCCAATCCTCCGGTTCCGGCCAGACTCCGATCACGCCCTTCGTGCCCTCAATAACTCCAACTGCGGGCGAGTAGAGGTTGTTGGCGATGCGCATACAGCGTTCATCGTAAGCCGCATCGGAGCGGGCCACTCGCTCTCCGCTACCGAGGATAACGGCCTGCGTCGTCAACCCAGTAAAAGGGAGACTCACGTCGCCCGCGGTAAACAGCGGATCCTGCACCGCTGCCTCGACGCGGAAGCCGATCTCACCATTCGCCTCCAGCCGAAAGGAAAGCCGCAGTTCATCATCGGGTGGCCCGTCGGAGAGACCGCGGTAGGTCAGCGTTGCTTCCTTCGGACTGACCTGAGTGCAGGTTACCGTTGAGGATGGTATCACTTTGCGCTGAACGCGCTTCCCCTGTTGTACCTTCCCCGACTTAAGCGCCGCCGGTTCAGGACCCCGGTTCATGCCTGTCGTGGATGCTGCCAACATCTCCGGAGACGCGTCGCTTGAGAAGACTTCCCCGGTCCGAAAATCCCTGAGTTCCACGACGGCTCCCAGCCGCACTACCATTTTCAGTTTGCGGGTTGCGACAGTCAGGGAATCCGACGTTTCATCAAACTGCACCTGCGCGTGCGCGCTGCCTGCGCACATGAGGGAACACGCGCTCAGTGTCGCCACAATCATCCGCAAACGAACGGAACATCTCCACGTCACGCCATTTCTCCTCGACGGCTCTCGCCACTTCGCGCAAATCGAGCCCTAAAAGTCCAGCAACTGAGCCAACTTCAGTTCCCAGCGAAACGGCTCGTACTTGTCGCACCATTGCAGCAGCTTCGTCTCCGACTCGATGGGCAGATTCCTCGTCGCGCTCGGCATCGTTCCCTTGATTGCCCTCAACCCCCGAAGCATCTCTTCTGCGCGAGCGCCCACCATCTTGCGCACAGAGTCCGACTTCAGCGCCTCCGTCAGTTCCTTTTCCACTCCTACCGGATCAAAGCCGGCAAGTCGGAGGGGGGTGAAGTCGAGAGTGCGCAGTTGAGATGATGTCTTTCCCGAAGAGCGCGCTACCTCGGCCAGGGCCATCGCGTTCGTCTGCTTGCTGAAATCCCAAAAGGCCATCCGTATCTTCCGCGTCTCCGGCTTGATCCGACATCGAGTTTCAACGGAATAGTCGCCGCAAACCACGCCCACGGAGGCCACCTGATCCGGGTCAAGTTGCATGGCGCAGGGGCCTTCTCCTTCACCTTTGGCCACGTCGAAGACCTCATCGTAGTAAACCAACCATGCCGCGTCCTTCGGCTCTAATTGCTTGTTCTCACCTTCCTTCACCCGCAGGCTGTTCGTCTGTATCCGCCGCGCGCCCACGCGCTTGTTCCACGAGGTGAAATAGCTGGGATAGCACCGGGCATCGATGGAGATAGCCTTGATCTCTTCCTTGGGTTCGAGCAGAAACTCCGCAAGCAGCTTTCGATCCCCGGGCAAGCCCATGAAACGCAGGCGGACTTGTGCGACTGGATGGTTCCACACCAGGTCGATGGCTGCCCGGGTGCCGCTCTCAGCGACCCCCATCCACGACGGACGCACGGACCCGAGGTTCTTCCCATTCAAGCTCAGCGTCAGGAACCCACTGTGATACCAGTTGGCGGAGCTGGGTCCCGGCATCCCGATGTAGCCGCCCTCCATGGGGAATGCCGCATTCTCCCCATGGGCGTCGTCAACACATGAGTTGTACCGGATCATGTAGTTTACTGGTCCGAGACTCAACGTTGCGTCCTGGCTGACGAACCGGTGATTCTCGTGATCCTTCCCGGTCAAGCGCCTCTCCGCAGGCTCACGCACCTCAGCGGTTGCGGTAGGCGGCTCATCACCCCACACCCGCGCACCGACCGACAGAACGGCACTCGCCAACACCAGACTTCGGGCCAACACACGTCCAACCATAGCTGCGCCTCCAGACTCAGTCAATCGCCAATCAGGAACAACCGGCATTTTCGCGACGAACAAATTCGCCGTCCCGTGACAGCTTCCTCTCGCGTGAGCGATGCACTTAGAGCGCGCCCATTATACCACCGGGCACAACCATGCGGGGAAGACGGCGCTCTCAGGTGCGCAAACATTTCTTCCTCGCGCTTGCGCCCTACCCCTCGCTGCCGTGTGGAAAACTCGCCGTTCTCCCGATCCAGCACTCATGGTGGATATCACTCAGGGGTTATGACAACCCCCCCGCCCTGTGCTATAATCCCCAACGTGCTTGGACGCCGGAATCACCTCAGAGCGTTCAGCGGCACGTGTCTACGTAATCAGTCCTGAAGGCGGGTGAATGCTCCGTTGTCTCTGCTCGGAAAGAAGGAAGAACATCGCAAGGCGAAATCACAGGTCGCGGACGATGGCGCGGATGGCGGCCATCGTGAAAACCCTATGGTCGCGCTGGGCAAGGCGATCTTCGACAAGAACGAAAAGGAACTCCGCAAACTGCAACCGATTCTCCGCGAGATCAATTCCTTCGACTTCTCCCAATCTTCGGACGATGAGCTGAAGCAGCGATCCGAGCAACTCAAACGGCGGCTGACCGAACAAGTCGCGCAGCGGCTGACCGAGCGAGGCTTTGATTCCAGTCGTCACGTGGATGAATGGCTGGCGGAGGAGTCGGACGACGAGTACCTGCGGGCCCGCCGCGCCGCGGAGGAAGACACGCTTAACGAATTGCTCCCGGAAGCCTTTGCGCTGGTTCGCGAAGTGGCTGCAAGAACGGTGCAGTTGCGTCCTTTTGATGTACAGTGCCTTGGCGGTGTCGCGCTCCACCAAGGCAAGATCGCCGAGATGAAAACCGGCGAAGGCAAGACCCTCACGGCAACGATGCCTGTCTACCTGAATGCTCTCACCGGTCGAGGCGTTCACCTGGTCACCGTCAACGACTACCTCGCTGAACGCGACGCCAACTGGATGCGGCCAATCTACGAGTTTCTGGGACTAAAGGTGGCATTCATCCGCAACGATTCCACCTCGGCGGAGCGGAAGGCTGCCTACAATTCGGACGTCCTCTACATCACCAACAGCGAAGTCGGATTTGACTACCTGCGCGACAACATGGCCAGCACCAGGCGGCAACTGGTTCAGCGGCCGCTCAACTATGCCATCGTCGACGAGGTGGATAACATCCTTATCGACGAAGCGCGCACCCCTCTCATCATCTCCGCACAAGTGGAGCTTACCCAGCGCGCTGCGATGCGCCGACACTATGCGAAGTTGTGTGACGGGGTTGCCCGGAAATTGATCAACCGCGAGCATCCGGCCGTCACCGATCAGGAAGTCAAGAAGCTCATCGATCAGCACACCTCCGACAACCGCATCGCCATTGATGCCCTCTATCAGATATTTCAGGATAACGGCTGTATTGAGGAGGCGCTGGACTACCTTGTGGACTGCTACCTCGCAGCCCCCGGCACTCCCCGCGCGCACCATGTCGGCAAACTGGTCGATGCCCTGGAGGAACTTGAACGCCGCGACCTGCTTGAACCAGCAGCGATGTCGGACCTTTCCCAACTCATTGGCGAACTCCCAGCGCAAGAAACGGTGGTGAACCGAATCGTCGAGGAGTCCCGGCGCCGCCTCGCTCCCCATCTGAATCTCGCAGCGTGGGTCAACAATGCCACGGGCGAATTGGAGTCGTGGGATGCAACTCACGTCCGCGCAATGATGGATTTCGTTGAGAAGTCCGGCGTCGTTCGTGCCGAAGCGCTTCACGATCTGGAACGACAGCTTGACCACGCCACGGATACGGAAAACGCCCGCAGGACACTGCTGGAATCCATATTTCGTGAAGCGGAAGAAAGGCGCCTGGTGAGTGAGGAGGGGGAACGGCACCTCTTGGGGATCACCCTCGATCGGGCCCCGTCCGAAGAGCTCGAGGATGTCCTTACTGGATCCGTGCTGCCGCGGGCGCCGCTCACGGCACAAGCTCTGACAATGGCCCAAGAACAATTTCCGGCGAAAACAGAGAACGCTGACCCGCGTGACGCGGCGCGCAAACTCTCCAGTCTCATCGAGCAGTTGGGGGTTCGCGACCTCCTGCCCCCGGACTCCGTTGAGCGGCTCTGGGATTTGGCCAAAATTCATGTCAGCCACGATGAATTGCGGCGCACGATCCTGACCGCAGGACGGGAGAAGGCCGGACCGGAGTTGAAGCGAATCGCGTCGTGCGTCCAGGAGTTTGCCCAAGAACGCGACGCTTGGCTGCAACAGCACTCCGACGAGCTTGCCGCGTCCCTTCAATCCATCGAGGGTATCCCAAAAAACGCAGTGACCGACCTCGATCGCCTGGCCCGGTCAGGTGTCCCCGAGCCCCAACTCCTGAATGCGCTGCGCGAGATGCTGATGCTTGTCGCTCCCAACTCCGATGTTCTGAGATGCACGCGCAACTTCATCGCTGAGCGGCGCCGGCACGCGGAGCAGCAGGCGGCCACGCTTGTTCTTGAAGTCTCCGAATGGATTGAAGTTCCCAAGGAGTTGCGTCGCCGCATCACGACGGCGTTCGCAGAGCATTCCGAACCCAATTCCCTGCGAGATCAGTTGTCAGAACTCGTCCGGGACCTCTCAGGCGAGGTGACGGAAATCCCGGCCCTTATCAATGAGGCGTTAAGCAATACCGCCCAATGGAACCGCGAAAATGTTGGCGGCTTCCTCGACGGCATCGCCGCAGCGGCCCCTTTCTCCAATGAGGCACTCAACGAACTATCCAATTCCGTTGAGCAGGGAGCCGCCGCGCAAGTGATTGAGCGTTTGATCAGCGATCGACTCTTCGATCTGGATGTCAATCGAGAAACCGTTGAGCATGTCCGTTCCTTCTCACAGGCGTGGTGCGCCTGGAAGCAGGTGCAGGGGGATGCGCTCAATGAGGAGTGCGGGGATATCGGTTCCGAAGATCTTCTCGAAAAGATACGGCGGGTCACATCAGAGCCGCTGGTGGCCACCCAGCTCCCCGCGCGGGTCGTTGAGTTAGTCATCGAGGATCTCATCGGGAGAAACCTGGAACCGCTATTGGCTCAGGAGAACGCCACGGTCTTCATGGAGGAGGTCCGTCGCCGGTTTCCCCTCTCGAAGGACATTCGCAACAAACTGAAATCGGAGCAGTTTGCCGACAGAAACCGGGATCAACTCAAGGGACAAGTCCACCGACTGGTCCAGCAGACACTTGGCAGCATCACGATTGAGGATCTTCCTCGCACGGTGAAGAACCTCGGATGGTACGTTGAGAAGGACGAAAAGCAACGGGCTTCGGCCCTCACCGATATGGGAGCGTTGATTGCCGAGCGAGAGATCAGCCGACCTTCGTTCCCCGACCCTGAGGGGTTTGCGGAAATCCTGATGGAAAGTGACGTACTGCGAGAGGACGAGTACCAGTACCTGACGATGCTCTCGGCGGGCAGTCAGGGGGAAACCGGTCGAGGTTCGGGACAGGGGATCGATCATCTGATCGGGTCACACCTGCAACTTGACCCGGCGCGGCAGCGCAAGCTCGGCGAGCTGAAGATGGGCGAGGTAGGCAGCATTCTGGATCAGGCAATCAAGGCGCACGCCATCTTCCACCGCGACGTTCACTATGTGGTGCAGGATGGGCGCGAGATCGCCATCGTCGATGAATTTACCGGGCGTTTGATGCCCGGGAGACGCTGGAGTGACGGATTGCATGAAGCAGTGGAGGCGAAACATGGAGTGGAGGTGCGGCTGGAGAGTCAGACCGTTGCCACCATCACGATTCAGAACTACTTCCGCATCTACTACAAGCTGGCGGGGATGACGGGAACCGCTAGGACCGAGGAAGGCGAGTTCATCAACACTTACAAACTTGAGGTCGTGTCGGTTCCCACCAATCAGCCCATACGGAGGGCCGACAGCCCTGATGTCGTCTACAAGACCTCCGAATCCAAGTTCCGCGCAATTACCCTCGAATTGCTTCAGATGCACTGGCGGGGCCAGCCGGTGCTGGTGGGCACCCGCTCCGTCGAAGTCTCGGAGAGGCTCAGCGACCGCCTGAAGGGCCCAGCACTGCAGCTCCTTGCATTGACCGTGCTCATCAAGGAGAAGCTCTGGGCAATGGGGAAGCAAGAGACTGCCCGGCGCGACGAGCTGCTCAGGCAACTGAACCTTCCTCTGGTGCAGCTCAACGTCGCCCAGGTCCGGGGCGTCGCCAAGGAAATGGGAGTGTCCCCTGATGTCACTTCGAAGGAGAACATCGACAAGCTGGAGAGCATGTTGGAGGACGGTCCCGGCAGCCGCGACCGACTCGTTACTGCCCTGAAGAATGGCATCCCCCACAATGTATTGAACGCCAAGAACCACCGCAACGAAGCGCGTGTCATCGCCGAGGCGGCGCGCATCGGGTCAATCACTATCGCCACGAACATGGCTGGACGCGGGGTAGACATTGTGCTGGGCGGCACACTGGACAATGAGGCTCGCATTCGCGTGGTCACAGGACAGATTATCGCCAGACGCGTCAGGGGGGAATTCGCGCGGGTTAAGTCGCGCACCGACGAAACCACCGGGCATCTTCTGCAACGACTGCAATCCGGACCCCTCCAAGACCTCTGCTGGTGCGTCAGCGCTGAGGAGTCGGTCAGGGAACTGCATCAAAACGGAACCATCGACTCCTTCCAGGCGAAGGAGCTGCGGGATGCCCTCGCATCACCGCTCGATGGAAAGGAGGTTCGCAACCGGGTGCGTTCACGGGCGCGTCGCATGAACTGTGCCGAAGTCTTACCCCTGGACGACGACTCACTCACATCAGAGCGG
This sequence comes from Armatimonadetes bacterium CG2_30_59_28, assembly GCA_001872605.1. GTDB lineage: Bacteria > Armatimonadota > Abditibacteriia > CG2-30-59-28 > CG2-30-59-28 > CG2-30-59-28. Next base: position 16,655 of record MNXM01000099.1, read on the forward strand.
CTGGAAGCACTTGCGAAACGAGTGGGACTGTCGGCGAATGCAACGGAATCGCTCCGTTCATCAATCAGCGACGGCGTCCCTGCGTATGTCTATCACAACGAAGCGCCGGAACACATTCTCGTCCGGATATTGCTGCGCTTTGTGGATGAAGAGAAATGTTCATTCCAGCGGATGGTTCAAGCGCTTCCCGAGCTGCGGGACCTGGACCGACTGCTGCTGGAAACCGTTTCGTCCGAGAACGCGTCCACGCAAGATTCCTCGTCCATGTTGCGAGTCACGGACAGGATGAGTCGGCACCCGGACGTGGCAGGGATAACGCTGGATTGGGTGCGCCACCGTCTGGAGGCTTTCGACGCAGTAGACGCGGCTGCGGCGCGAAGGAAAATGGAATCGCTCAGTACCGATGAGATTGAGGTGAACGACCACCAGATTCTGCATCTCATCACAAGCGACTCTCCTCACGGGGCTCCCTCGGGAGGTGAGGGGGCGGTCGACATCCAGTGGATTCACGAACGTTTGCGCTCCCTCGGCATTATCGCTTCAGAGCGACGGCATATTTCAACGGGATTTGAGGGGGCGGGTGAAGGAGTGGTGAACCACTACCGGTTCCGCCGGGACGCCCTCAACTCCGTGTCCTTTGACCCGACTCGCTTCGAGTCCACCGTGCGAGGCGACCAGATCGTGGACGCTCTGCGAGACCTCGACCCCCAGTCTCCCTGGTCGAACCTCGAATGGGTCGACAACCGCATGTGGGGGATGAAAATCATCCAAGGGCCGCAGGAGGTCCGCACGATTGCGCTCCCCGCAACAGGGGAACAGAATACTATCCGAGAAACCACAATCTACCGCATCATTGGCAAGCGGTTGCTCGACCTGATGGAGCAGCCGCTCTTTGAGGCGCTCATCCATTATCTCGGCGACGAGTCCGAGATCGTTGCGTCGGGGGAGGACATCGCCAGAGAGCTGCTGACCCAACAACCACTCCTTGAGGACTGGATCACCGTTGACTGGATTCTGAAACGTCTCAACGACTGGAAAATTATTGACACCACCGACTCGTCCAGAGGCGGCGACAACTCATTTCGGGTTGAGCGCCGCAAGTTGCCGACGGTCCTTCTCGAAAGCGGTGTCTCTGGTCAGTCTGCCGACTGGGTGCTCGTGGGCGCGCCGCGGCCCGAAGACGTGGTTCAGACTTCCGAATATCACGACGTCAAAGCCCTTCGCGGACTCCACGTGCTCGGAACAGAGCGCCACGAGAGCCGCCGCATCGACAACCAGTTGCGCGGTCGCTCAGGTCGTCAGGGCGATCCCGGATCATCACGATTCTTTGTGTCCTGGGAAGACGAGTTGATTCGCCTGTTCGCTACGCCACCCAAGTTTCTCCTCGACCGCTGGTATGAAGACGAAGCCATCGAGGCAAAACTCGTCAGCAAGTCCATCGAGCGCGCCCAGAAGAAGGTCGAGATCAACCACTTCGAGGCGCGCAAGCACACGCTGCAGTACGACGACGTGATGAACATTCAGCGCGACGTCATCTACAAGGAGCGACGCAAGGCGTTGCTGGGCGGCAATCTGCGGAAACGCATTCTCGAAATGATCGAGAAGTCGGTCGCCGCGGAAGTATCTCGCAACGCCAACCCGCAACTCCCTCCCGCCGACTGGGACTTGGAGCGTCTTCTCCATAATCTTAACCGGCTCATGGGAATCTGCCGACTGTCCGACTATCTGGACGAGGATGAAGCGTACCGACTCAGCTACGTCGACCTGGTCGAGCATTGTGTCGACGCGTTCCGAAGGGCCTACGACGATCGCGAGAAGGAATTCACGGAGCCGGCTATGCGAGAGATTGAACGGCTCAAGATCTGCGAAGTAATTGACGAGTACTGGATGGAACACCTCGCGGAAATGGATTCACTGCGCGAGGGAATCAATCTGCGGGCCTACGGTCAACGCGAGCCTATCCTCGAGTACCGCCGGGAGGCCTATGAGCTATTCGGGTCGATGATGGAGTCTATCCACCGGGACATGACGGAATACCTCTTCAGGCTGCCCGTGGAGGTGGTGCGCGAGTTCATGGAAGAACAGAGCCGGCATCACCTGCGTCTGCGCTCCGTGCAGATGCGACGCGGCGCGGATCAGGCCCTTGCCGCAGCCGCTGCGGGGAACGTCGGTGAATTCCAGGGCCCCATCGTGACCTACGAGCATGCAGGACGCAAAGTCGGTCGCAACGAGCCTTGCCCGTGCGGCAGTGGGAAGAAATACAAGAACTGCTGCATGGCGAAGCAGATGGTTGCGTAACGGATTACGTTCCCCCCGTCGGAAGATCTCTCAACTCCTTGCTATACTTGTTTACTTATATCCAAGGAGACTCGTTCTGAATACCGGGTCAGCATCTGAATCTGAAACCCGAGCCGGAAGCGTGGAATTCCTTCCGTTGTGCTCAATCATCTGAGGTCATTCCTCGCCACATAGCAGCGGGGTTGTTGAGGCGCTCATAAGCCCGGCCGAGGTGGTACAACGCCGTAGCATCCGGCGGCTTCGCACATTCCACCTCGCGCTTCCCTTCTCCCCGTTCCGCCATCCCGATTATGTCGGGACGGAATCTTTCGGGACATCCTCGTTCGCTGGGGGGATACATATCCCCAGCGAAACCTTTGGGGGGACATCCGTCCTGAATGGGGGGACATTCACCGAGAGAGGAGCGTCCCGACATAATCGGGACGAACGCCAATGGCTCTCCGTGGAATTCCACGACCGGGGAAAGAGGACATCTCCATCTCTCCTCCGGCATCTCCATTTCTCCTTTCTTACACAGACGTTTCCGCTCGCGCCCCCGGCGCCACCCGGACCCCCTTCCAACTCACCGGGATGCGCAGCTATCCTTCATCCTTCATCCTTCATCCTTCGACCGGCGCCGTAACGAGGATAGTCATTGTCGCCGCGTGAGTCGAACGGGTTAGGTCTGATGCTATTGTTTCTTTGATAGTTTGATCTGAAATCCCAGCGAAATCCTGGGCGAAGTGGGATCATTGCACTTGAATGTCACGAGGATCAATCGAGAGTTCCACTCTCTGAGCCAATGGTCAACCGGAATCCGAACACGAACGTCCACTGACGCTCCCGGCTGGAGCCGCGTCTGCAAAGGCCAAATCTCCGCACAGCCGCATGCCGGCAATTCTGCAAGGAGTCCAAGGTCCTTTTCACCGGCGTTCGAAATCTTCACTGACTCGGTCACCGTCTCCGTTTCCGGTGGCACGTCTACCACCTCTACCGGGTTCGCAAACCACCTTGCTCTTGACTGTCGTTCCCCACTCATAGAGGACACAAGCCCCTCGCTAGTGGAGTGTTTGGAGAGATCGCCAAGGCCGATCGTGCGTGTCATCCCATTCTCTGAAATCAACGCGTGGGTTAGGCCTGAGGCGAGGAACGTGATGATTTGGTTAGGCTCTTTCAGCAGCAAAATCGTGGCCCTGCCACTCGGAGAGAGTTCCTGCAACGTGAGACTCTTGATCACCAACGTCAATCCCAACCGTTGCGCAGCCTCTTGAATTTCCTGCAACGTGAACGTTTCTTGCTCCAACCCGAGGATGTCCCACACACGTTCCCGCTCGATAGACCTGTCCATTAAACGCGACATCGCTACCAAGGCTTCGCCTCCACCATTGTCTGGGATTGGTTCGGATTGAGCAGGCGCTACCGGTTTGCCTCGGGGTGGTCGCCGGAAACGCGCTATCTGCGTTTGTAATTCATCATAGGTGAGACAACTGCAGGGAACTCCCGCCTGCCCAGGAAAAGCGACTCGATAGTCATTGCCCACTGGAACAAACAACTGCTGATCAAACGGAATCTTGTCAATCTGGCCGTCGTCTCAGAGTACAAGGTAATACCCCAGTGGGTTCAACTGTGTCGCATGATGATCTGGGAGGGAACGGAGTAACTATTCACCTACTCTTCCTTCAGGGCGCTCTGTTTTCTTCAGTTCGGACTCTGTGAGTCCGCAACGAAGTTAGCGTGCCATCAGGTGAATAGTTACGTCTTTCCACTGCTCCATCAACCGTAGCAGGATACGCGCTTTTGCCGCTTTCTCCTGTATTCCTTCTCCAGATAGGTTGGTGGTGAGTGATTCGAAGGCCTTTATGCTCTCCACGCAATAACGACGGGCTGATTCAAAATCGCCAGCCAATTAGTAGGAGCGTACAAGGGTGGACAACAATATCACTTTGATTTCCTCTGAATAGGAACCTGTCACAGAGGTCGTCAAAAGCCGTCGTGCCTCTTCCCGCTTTCCTCTTAAAATACGTCGTTGCGCTCGATCATAAAGAGAAACTCCCGTTGCCCAGCCGTACCCGTGCTGCGCTACCCTTGCGTATAGCTCGTTCGCTCTCTCTGGGCCAAGACGAGGTGGAGGGAGGTGTCAGGTGTCAGGTGTTCAGGTGTCAGGGGATCGGCGGACATCTCACGCAAAGGTGCAAAGACGCAAAGGAGGAGAAGAAGTCCAAATAGCTTAGATGGGTCAAAGGGGTAGAATTGATTCCACTTTTTCACGGCTTCTCCACCTCCCTTCTGCTCCTACGGATCCGAACGGACTTCAAGTTCTTCCCTTCTAAGGACTTTGCGCCTTGGCGGCTTTGCGTGAGATGTTACTGTCCCAATTTCCGTTTTGCTGCCGCGACGTTCGTTGCACAGTCCGATGCGATACTGCGCCGTGGCTGCTTTCGGGGGAGCGGGAAGGAGCGTCGCGCAATGCTTGCCCTTTCGCATAGCCATGCGCGCCATGTATAATTGCCCCTGGCTAATTGATGGAGGTACGCAATGCAGATGATCAACGCCATGTCCAACCGACAACTTCTGGAAGAAAGGCGCGCGCTTCTGGGAATGATCCCCCGGATGGAGTTGGGGATGACACGCGGCGCCAACTATCTCATCAGCCAGTTTGCCCCGAACGGGCCCATCATGGACGCGAGGGACTTGAGCTATTGCCATAAAGTTTGCTGGGGGCTGTATGAGGCGGGAACGCTTGAGGCAGTGAATCGCGTTCTCGACTGGATTGACGCCAACGCAAAGCAGGGAATCGCCCGATACTACTTCCCCGAGGAGCCTCCCTTTAGCAGAGACCTGCAGTTGCTCTACCGTTTCCTCACCTTTGGAAAGATTGCGGAGGCTCTGCGCCATCCCGCGTTTTGCACCGACGAGATTCGTGAGGAGGTCCTCACCTACCAGCATTCGTCCGGCGGCGCGTTCGGGAACAAGGACAACCCGGAATACATGCAGTCTCTGAACCCGCTTTGCACCTCCTTCTTCGGCATCTGGGCGCTCGCGGCGCGATTGATTGACCCAGCGAAGAAGGCGGGAGATTTCCTCGCCCGCATGGTCGACCTGAACGAGGAACATATCGCCGCCGACCCCGGCAGATTCTACTTCGCCTTCGACCCGAACACCCAGGAGTTGGTCACCCAACCCGCGCCGGACGGGACGATGAACTCCTACGTGGACACCGTCGGAGCAAAACAGCACTTTTACATGATCGGCACATCCATGGCGCTCCTCGCGGACCTCTACGCAGAAACTGGCATCGACTCGTATCTCAAGGCAGCAATCAAGCTTGCCGATTTCGAGAAGCGTCTCAATCCGAAAGGACTGCTCTGGCCTTCCTACTGCAAGGTTGCGTGGGGAACTGCACAGCTCTACGCAATCACCGGCGAAACCGGACACCGGCAGGCCGCGGCCAACGTGTGCGACCTGACCTTCCTGCGATCCCAGACTTGCTCGGGCGGATGGGAGGACATGTTCTATCCGGTGCGCGACACCGGCGCGTGGACACAGCTTGAGTATGACGGAAAAGGGAACATCCCCAAGTCCATCGAGAACGATGGCTCATGGGGCTGGCTTGCCGGTCAGGAAATCACGGGCGAGTTCCTGGGAGAGATGGGCCGCGCCCTCCACGCGTTCAGGGAAGCGTTGAGAGTGATTGAGGGGAGCATCGCGGAAGGATTGCCGACGAGGGACGCGTAACGGGTGAAACCTGACCCTGCAGTCCCGCACTCGCCTCTTCGCCAATTCACAGAACCAACTCTCCTTGAGTCCACGTCCACGGGTTGACGGGGATAGTGCCGATGCGGATTTCCCAATGCAGGTGGGGGCCGGTGACGAATCCGGTGGCACCGGCCTTCCCGACAACCTCTTCCTTCTGAACGCTGTCCCCTATCTCAACGTGGATTGAGGACAGGTGGTTGTAGAGTGAGAACACATTAAAGCCGTGGTCGATGACGATTGTGTTCCCTCGCATTTGCAGCGTTTCTGCAAGCACGATGATCCCCGCGTTGTCTGCCTTGGCGGGTGTTCCGGTGGCGCAGGCGATGTCCGCTCCAGAATGCTGTCCCCACCACGCCCCGTTCACGTATCGGCGTCTGCCAAAGCTGGAGACGTTCCTGCCGGTGCAGGGAGCAATGAACGCCCCGTTCCACAATGGTTCCGGTTGGCTGTTCGCAAGGTGGGAGTAAAGCTGTTCTCTCTCCTGCCGCAGCAACCCCGGGTCCATCAGACCGGTCTTGGAGGAGGACATGCGGATGTTCTGCGTGGGGAATCTCTTTGGACGAATGCCGACAGTGACGATGTCCTGAAAGCTGGTCCCGTCTTTGTAAAACACCTTCACATAAACTGGCGTGTCCTTCACCTGAGCGCCTGCGTTGATCGCCGCCAGCCCCTTCCAAGTGTGCGCTCTCGGGTAGAACTTGACCGGGTTCCCCAACACGGACGCGCGCACCTCCGCAACATCGCGGTTGGCGGCGGGGACGACACGAACAACGAAGCGCTCGCCGGGCTCGACGGCATCAGGAATGAGTTGGAGGTCTGCCGCGATGACGAGCCCCATCGGTAGCGCGATGAGAGTCCAAAGACATAGAACACTAAACCGACCGTTCACGGCGATGTCTGCATGATGAGGCACGCCATCATTGCGCGCCCCTATTCGGAGTCTATTGTTTCTCATCGGTTAGCTTGCTTCTCCTTCTAACAGCACTTGATTTGCCGCCGCGTGAGGTTGCGTCGTGCTTTGTGGAGCGGAGGGCGTTCAGAAACTCGACCGTGGGAGGCGCAACGCGAGGCGTCTCTCCGTCGGCAGCCGGTTCGACGGGTAGCTCAATCCAGTAACCGTCACCGGCTGTGGTTGCCGCGAGGAGGTGCGCGGACAAATCCTGAGGCGAGAACTCCTTGAGATCGAATCCCGGCACCCAGTGGTGATGAACGGAACGTTGCTCCAGTCGCTCGGAATACCAGCGGACAGCAGCGGAGTACCCGCGCCCAAAGGTGGGATCTCTCGCTACAACCATCGAGGGGGCTTCGGCATCGCCGAAACCAGCGGCGAGTCCGGCGTTGATCCAGGTGTCTCTGAAATCGAGCACCCCGAGGCGTAGGTTGCCATTCTCCGCGCGTATTCGCTCACGGAGAATCTCAGCCCGGATACGGGTCCGCAGCTCAAGAGCCTCGCGGTATTTGAGCACGAGTTTGTTATCGGTGAGCCACCCCCAACGATCCGGAGGTGGGAAGGACTCGATCCGTTCATTGATGCCGGAGATATCGAGGAATCGGGCAAAGCAATCGTCGCACAAGCAGGAGTCGACGTCGGTATAAGAGGAATGGACGGAGCCAACCGCATTCGTATCAAGCAGGATCCCCTGTATCGGAGCGAAACAGGAGAGACGCACCCACTGGAGCAGAATGGGCAACACAAAAAGTTTCCAGTAGTCATCCTGAAGAGGGCAGACGAGGTCGTCTGGCAGGCCATCGGCGAAGACGGCGCTCCGAAGCCTGGCGGAGTCCATCCACTGCCGAACGTCATAATAGGCGGGAATGACGAGCCAGACAGCGAACCCACACTTCTGTCCGTACGCGGTCCACTCTACGGCCGCTTCCTGCGACGGTTCGCGCAGGAACACGGCGTTAATCCCCGCATCTGCGTACGCTTCGGCCTGTTCCGGCATTACGCCGCGTGGGAAGTAGAGAGCACGCGGGCAATCGACGGGTGCGGAAGCCGCGGTATGGCGTGGCTTCCTCTTCGGCCCGTGGTTTTCGATGCGCACATCGTCCAGGTGGAGCTTCAGCGGAACAGCCCGCCCGACGCCGCCGATGGAAAGCTGGTCGATCCAGTCTCCTATTAGAAGCGGCGAAATGCCTGCTGTCTCCAACTCGAACAAGTTCCACCGCGCAGGCTCGGGACATGGAAGCACTGTCGAGTAGAATCGATCATCGGTTTCAGAATGAAGACCCACCGTGAGACAGGTGTCCGGGGAGTCCACGGGATCGTATTCAAGCAGGTACCAAAAAGAGACGCAACTGCCATCGTCTTTATATCTGAATTCTGCGCGTATATTCTGCAGGCCGTAGCGATCTGTTTCGCTGAGAAGGGATTGCGTTCCGCTGTGCCTCGCTTCCGTAGTGACAACCTGCGCTCCGCGCGACCCGCTCTGTCGGAGGCTCCATTGTGTCTGCGCCTTTTCAAAATCATCAAAGATGACCGTGTCGGGACGCCGAGCATCGCAAGTGACACACTGCAAAAGCATGGTAAGCACAAACGGTAGCGATCTCCTCGTGATGACCGCAGTAGAAACAGAACATGTACGCATATCCACCGGCCGCTCTCGTTTACATATCCAGCGTCATTTGTTAGAATGCGGAAGCTGTTAATGATTATGCAGGATTCGTTCCCGGTCCGCAACTATCATCCAAACTGACGGGGACTCATGAAGACGCAATGAAGGGCGTCTTCAAACGGGAGGGGATGGAATGGCGACTACACAGACAGGTTCGTTTGGCACCCTATCAACGTCTGCCCTCGGGCAGTCCATTACCGACATGGACGCCCCACAACTGATGCGCCCATTGCAGCCGACCACTCTGAAGGAGAGCGGCATCAGCATCCGCGTTGTGGAAGGGCTGATTCTCAAGACCATCAAGCAAGAGGGTTCGCTGTCAGAACAGCAACTTGCCGAGATGTTGCGCCTCAGTGTTAATGTGTTCCGCGATATGGTACAGGCGTTGCTGCACCGCGAGTTATTGGATACGCCCGCGCCGCTCCATTATGACTTGACCAACAAGGGGCGCGAATTGTGTCATCACTACGAATCCGAGGACGCCTATGTGGGTCCCGCTCCGGTTTCCTTCCAGAGCTACGTGGACATGGTTCAACTCCAAGCCAAGTCCAGCCGTAGAGTTACCCAGGAAGAAGTGACCAACAACTTCCAGAAGTTCCCCATGCGCCCCGAGCTTCTGCGCATCCTCAAGGAGGGCTTCAACTCCCAGCGCGTGATCATCTTCTGGGGGCCCCCCGGAAACGGAAAGAGCTTGGTAACGGATAACCTGCACCGACTGCTGAAAGACCCCGTGTGCCTCCCATACGCCTTCGAGTTCAACGGGCGCGTCGTCCAGATCTACGACCCTGCGTACCACAAGCTGCGTGAGGACTTGATGGTCAAGGAGGAAGAAGAGACCAACAAGGCGATCTCCGCCATCTCCAAGCCCGACCGTCGCTGGCTGATCTCTACCCCACCACTGGTCACGGTGGGAACAGAGTTTCGTGTCGAGCACTTCCAGATCGCGTACGACGGCAAGTATGACGCGCCCCCCCACGTCAAAGCGAATAACGGGATATTCATCTTTGACGACCTTGGACGTCAGACCCAGGATCATAACATGATCCTCAACCAGTTCATCTATCCACTGGAGCAACAGGAAGCCATCATTAAATTCGCCGGGGGATCGAGTATTCGAGCGCCCTACAAGCAGCGACTTTTCCTTTCAACCAACCTGAACTTCCGAGCAATCATCGATGACGCGTTTGCCCGACGACTACTCTTCCAAGTGCTTGTGGATCGACCCACCGATGAGCTGTTCACGAAGATATTCATCAACCAGTGCAAGGACCAGGACATCGATGACGCCATCGCGCAGCGCCTCGGACGCAAACTGCTGGGGTGGTACAAGCGCGACGGACGTGTCGTTCGCGCTGCGGACCCCCGCAATATCTTCACTATGCTGGATGCCGTTCTCGAAGAAGAGGAACAGCTTAAGGATATGATCACCGACGAGCTCTTCGAGAGAATCTACAACCAGTATCCCATCGCGCTCGAGAAAGATGCCACGGGTTACGTGATTCCTCAAGCGACCGCGGAGGAATTCCATCAGAGCGTGCTGGATGCCTGTGATCGACACGAGGTGGATCACGACCTCGCCGCAAGGCTTGCAGACAACCTCCTCGAGTGGTTCCAGCGCGATGGTCGCATGTTCCGTCCGCAGGACCCCGATAACATCTTCGCCATCCTGGACGGTATTCGCGAAGACACGCAAGGGGTGAAAGACATTCTCACCGAAGAGCTGTTCGAGAGCGTCTACCAAAGCTACCCTCCGTTCACCGAAGCAGACGCAGAGCGAATGCAGGGAACCGTCGGCCTGGGCGGACACTGATTCGACCGCTTTCTGAGATTCCACACAGGCGCACCGGGGAATCACTCGGTGCGCTTGCCGTTCCTGCGAGGGGACGCCGAGGGACCGAGCAATGTGCGACAAGATCATCCGAGATGCTGTCCACGGGGACATGACGATTACGTCCGGGGAGTTCATGGTTGTGGACACTCCCTCGTTCCAACGACTGCGTGGAATCAAGCAACTGGGGGTCTCCTCCATTGTTTATCCCTCCGCAACTCATACGCGCTTTGAGCACAGCCTGGGAACATCATGGATGGCGAAACGCATCCTTCGCGCGATCGAAGACGAGAACGGCGCCCTTCCCGTGGACTCAAAAATCAAAAAACTCATCGCCGTATGCGCTCTGCTGCACGACATCACCCACGTCCCCTTTGGACACACATTCGAGGATGAAAGACATGTCCTACCGCGGCATGACCGCAGCCCGGATCGCCTCAACTACTTCCTGACAGGTTCGGGCGTGGAGGACGCTGGCTGCACGAGGGAAACGGTGCGGGAGGTACTCTTGCGCTCCGAGACTGAATCGTCAGTCCCTCCGTTCGTCCGAGAAATCATCTCCGGGGCAATCTGTGCAGACCTGCTCGACTATCTCAGAAGAGACGCGTACCACTGCGGTTTGCCGCAGACCTACGACGCACGGTTATTCCGTTACTTTCGGCTGGTGGACCAACATCTCGTGTTCGACCTCCAGCGCCGCGGGCTGTTTCGCCCCGACGCGCTGTCGGAACTCGTTAACCTGCTCCGGCTCCGCTACAACCTCACCGAACGCGTGTACTACCACCACGCAAAGGTGGCCGGCGGAGCGATGATATCGAAGGCTCTGGAGCTGGCGCTCAGGCACACTCGCCTGAGCGAGGAGGAACTCCTCGGGCTACGCGACGACAGTTTCATTTTTCTTCTCGGACAGCGGTGCAGTGATCTCGACCCGGTGAGGGACCTTCTCGAAGATTTCCAATCTCGTCAGTTGTACTCCAGAGCATACGTGCTTTCCATCGACAAGTTCGATAAGGGAGGACTTGCGCGGGACGACCAGTTGAGCCTGGAAAGACGCTTCCACTGGAACGTGGAGGGCGAAAGGGAACGCGTTGAACGAGACGCCGAAAAAGCGTTGGACCTGCCGGAGGGATCGGTGTTGATCTACTGTCCATCTGCCGACATGGCCCTGAAGGAAGCCGAGATGCTTGTGCGACTTCCATCAAACGAAGTGGTCGCCCTTAGTGAGATGGAGGTACCGGAGGTGGAGGTTCTGCAACAAAAGCATCGGCAACTGTGGCGATTCTATGTCCTTCTTCGTCGTCGCCATCGCGATCTGTTACCGCGCTGCTCTGCACTCTGCGAGGAGATGCTGGGATACCCGAACATGCTACCGCGGACGCAGAGTCCGCGGACTCTAAGTCCGAAGCGATAGTCTTCAGGCGCGCCCACTTAGCGTCGCCACGCGCCGCGGAGTTTTAGATCCGTCTCTACACGGCGCCCTGTCCGAAAAAGGCCAGCACAACGACCGTGAGAACATTGTTGACAGCGTGGGCCGTATAGGGAGCCACCAGAGAACCTGTCTCTTCGTACAGCCACGCGAGAAAGACGCCAACGACGCACAGCGCGGGGAAGTCGAGAAGCGTCAGGTGCGCCGCTGCGAAGAAAGCGCCGCTCACTGCCATTCCCCAGCGCGAGCCCCAGCGGGCCTTCATCGCCGGGTAGGCAAAGCCACGGAACAATACCTCCTCAACAAGCGGAGCCACGAGACCAACCAGGATGACAAAGACTACCAGTCCCCCCACGGAAACCGTCGGGAGAATAGCCTGGAGCAACGTAGTCGACGACTCCATGCTCGTGAGAACCTGCAATGTCTCAGGAGAGAACACCCGAGGCGCGGCTGCTCGCGTGAGCCTGACGGCAATCTCAGCAAGCAGCCAGACAGCAAAACCTGCCTTGAGTCCGGCCCGCATCCTCCTACGCCAGTCTACGTCTGTCAGTCCCAGCCGAGAGAGACTCACACCGCGCCGGACCCGCAACCAGAGGAAACAGGTGAGTGCGAGAACCACATTCTGAATCAGGACCATTCTCGCGAGCGGCGCGGCGGAGATTGAGAGCGTACCCTCCCGTGTTAGTCCGGAGACGGCCACGTCCGGGGCCAGCAGCATGAGTGTCAACCATCCGCCCAACCCAAACACCGTCATCACGTCGCCCAATGTCCATGGGCACGACTCCGACCCGACGGAGACCTTCGCCCGTGTGTCCATCAATCGCCAAACCACCAGCGCCAGCGCCGCGGACACGACGACGAAAAGGGCGATTACGACTGATAGAAAATCAATGGCCGGAGAGGTCACTTCACTCGCCGATTCCCAAAGCTTTGGCAATCTCGTCACCTGTGCATCGCTGCCGCACACATTGCGCAGATGGCTACATGCTGCGTAATGGTGCATCCGGAATGGATATCACTTCTATGCTCGTTGCGGGTGAGGGGGTATTTTCACCCGTAACGAATATAACATGCCGCACACACCCACGATTTCGCGAGGCACTCGCACTCGCACCAAGCGCGCTGGGGTTACAAAAGAGCAGAATACGGTTAGAATGATATTGGATACTGACGAGAATGTGAGAGGTCGCCATGGTTCGAGTCGAAATCGCGGGAATCGCTCTGGATGCCTTCTTTCAGACTGTAGTTGTGTTACGTCAACCGGGAGGTCGCAGGGTCCTGCACATCTGGATCGGCCCGACCGAAGCACAATCCATCGCTCTTCATCTGGAGGGGAAGGTACCGGAGCGTCCCTGGACCCACGATCTCCTCAGTGGAATGCTTTTCTCCCTCAAGGTCCAAGTTGTACGGATCGTCATTCACGACTTGCAGGAGAACACCTTCTACGCAAGCATCCACCTGAGACACGGCAATAATGTCTGCGAGGTGGATTCACGCCCCAGTGATGCCATCGCCCTGGCGGTCCGAATGAAGGCGCCCATCTTCGTTGCGGGGAGCGCCATCGAGGCGATGGTTGAGGAGCCGACGCAAGAGGAGCGTGAGGAAGTGGCGAAATTCAGGAAGTTGATCGAGGACGTTGAGTTCAGCGCCGACGCTCCCGAAGAAGACTGACCTTCTCCCTGCCTCTACTCCGAACCCAAATCCACGCCCTCGACGAGGCGCATGAAGCGCTCGATCTCATGTGGCGAGGCCGTTCCAACCGGCTCTTGTTCGCCGTCCCCTTCCTCAAGCACGATCGACGCGGACGCGGCCACGTCGTCCTTCACAAAGATGCTTGCATTGGCGCGCAGGGCGAGGGCGATGGCGTCACTGGGACGAGCATCAATGTCTTGAGTAGTGCCCCCCGCCCGCAGTCGAATCGTCGCGTAGAACGTCTTCTCCTTAAATTCGCTGACAACCACGTGATCGATGCCGACACCGATCACCTTGAGAATGTTGGCCATCAGATCATGCGTCATCGGCCGCGGCGGCTCACGATGCTCAAGTTCCATCGCGATGGAAACAGCCTCGGCCGGACCGATCCAGATGGGGAGAAACCTTCTGTTGTGGGCGTCGCGCAACAACACGAGGGTATTCTTGCTTTCGTCGATACCGATCCCTTCCACTGTCATCTCAACCATAGCGTGTCCCTGCTCCTGTTCGTTTCTGAACATTCATTGTACATTCTGGCAATCCCCGCCGGAATGTCAAACCGGCAGTTCCCGGCTGCCCGGTTTCACCAACTCCACTCTATGCGCACACATGGGGCATTCACTCTCCAAAAATGTAGGGATGTTCGCCCGCAGCAGTGACTCGGTCCGGACCCCGAGGTCCAGTTTTCCGTTGCTGCGATCCACCAACAACCCCACGCCGACAACGTCTCCGCCCGTTGAACACACTGCCTCGATGCACTCACGTACGGATCCCCCGGTGGTAACGATGTCCTCAACGACCAGCACCCGTGTGCCGGGAGCGACATGAAAGCCGCGCCGAAGGGACATCTTCCCGTTCTCCCGCTCCGTGAAGATGGAGCGGATCCCCATCAGCCGTCCCGTCTCGAACGCGAGAATGATCCCTCCTGTTGCGGGGCCGACCACCACTTGGATGCCGGCATCCTGGAAACGTTCAGCGAATTCTCGACAGAGCCCGCTCGTCAACTTCGGATGCTGGAGAACCCGAAATTTCTCAAGATACTGTCCACTGTGGAGCCCGGATGTTAGTAGAAAGTGCCCTTGCAGCAGCGCGCCGCAGTCAGTGAACATCGCTGTGATTTCGTCGGTAGTCAACACTCCGGTCAGTCCTCCCTACCCGCAGCAATTCTTGAACTTCGCTCCGCTGCCGCATGTGCATGGATCATTGCGCCCGACCTGCACGGGTTTCGAGTGCGCCGACTCTTCTCGGATTTGCTCCGCAGGGCATGCTCCTCCGAGATCCGAACGCGGCGTATTCCGCCAAATCCGGCTGAAATGCTGGGTGAACCGGTCTGTTTCCCGGTGTCCCTTGAGGTCGAGGCGCATGAGCAGCACGCGCATAGCCTCCACCTTACTGTGCACCTCATTACAGAGTCGCTGAACGTCCTCAACGGTCATCGCCCCATGGCTCACGCTCTGAATCTCTTCATGGAAACGCGCCTCGAGCGGCGACCTCGTCCGCGTTCTCAGGTACTGCTCAAAGTCAAAGCTGTCGCGGGATTGCTTCATGGACAACTTAGCTTTCAGCTTGCCCAGCGACGGCTTCCATCGTCTGGCAGGTCCTGCCACAGCCTGATCCTGATTGTCCGCGATTTCCACAGTATGGCACCTCAACTTTTGGGATTATCCCACAGCCGTCAGGTTAGCGTCAACCGAAGAATGCAGCGAAAACATGCCCCACGGGTCAGTGAGCGATGGGTGGCGAACCCGATACAACCCTTGGTGGCAGTCACAACACTGGAATCGGGCACTCCTTGACACTGCGCGCCTGCCGGGCTACACTCCTTTCGGTGCCGCAACACGGTACAGACTGTCGATATCGGGGTGATTCATGAAAGGGAAGAAACGTCTACAGGTGACGCTGGGGATGGTCATTATCGTGTTGGCCCTCGCCGCCCTCATCTACGACACCACTCGTTCCAGCGCGATGCGGTACATGGAAGTGGCAGAAGTCGCCATTGGCATGCCTGAACTCCAAGGGAAAGGGCTGCGAGTACGGGGGAGGGTGCAGAAAGGGTCCATCAATAAATCCCGAGAGGACCTGAAGGTGCAATTCAATATCGAGGACAAGACAGGGACAATTTCCTACCCGGTCGTGTACACGGGACTACCCCCTGACACCTTTAAGGATGGGAGCGAAGTGGTTGTCGACGGCCGCTTCAGCAGTGAAGGCGTTTTCGAGGCTGTTCAGATACAGGCGAAGTGCCCATCCAAGTATGAGATGGAGGACCAGGCAGGATCGACCAGCGCTCCCGAAGGTCACGATCCTGTTACCCCTTCTCAACAACCGTAAGGTCACCTTCACTCATGTATGGGAGGTTGAGCAACAAGGCAGGGAACCATGTTGGTTCGCCTGGACTCACCGCCGCTTGAAACACGAAAGCCGTCTGGCGTTGATATTTCTGGTAGCCGGTCGAACCCTCAGGGAACTTATTCTGTCAAAACATCGTCTGAGATGTTCCACAAATGCTGGAATGTGGAATAACAGCCGTGCAAAGTTACCCAATGAGTGGATGGGCCTTTTGCGGCAGGTAGGGCATCTCCAGAAAAGGAGGTAGGATTGTGCCAACAACTATAGCGCCCAGTAAGCATCACAAAAGGGAAACCGGTGCAAACACCAAGAAGTTTGAAGAACTGTTGCTCAGAGAACGAGCGTCTCTGGCGGACGAAAGGACTCGTCTGCGAAGTCGGGCTTCTGATAAAGGGGTCTCAATGCCCTACGAAGATGGAGGCGACGTCGACGAAGGCACTGTCGATCTCTCCAACTATCTCATGGCAAAAGAGATCGACGCATCAGTCGAGGAATCGCTTGAAGACACCTTGCATGGTATCGACTTGGCCTTGCGCAAGATCCAAAAGGGAACATACGGCACCTGCGATATTTGCCAGAAGAGGATTCCCAAAGCTCGCCTTGAGGCCATTCCCCATGCAACTCTGTGCATGAATTGTCAAAGCCTCGTTGAGGAATTCTAAGCCGACGGAGATTGATCGAGGAGTGATCCCAGCATGGCGTCGGAGGACTCGGGTGCCTCCGATGTTTTTTTGCGCAATGATGAGATGTGCCTGTCTTCCATTACTCCGACCGGGGTCCCCTCGAAAGGCTCGCCTCATTCTGATCCATCTTTGTCTCGTCTCGCTGCTTCTGAGCCAGTGCAGGCCAGCGCTCTCAGAGCAATGGTGGGGGAGGAAACTCGCGCCGGGGGTAGACTACTACCACATAAAAATGGGGACGCCTCAATGGCCCAACCACGTTCATGTACTGAAGATCGACGTCCGAGACTCTCGGCGACTAATCCGTCCATTGCTTGCCTACGATCATATTGGACGACTGGAAAAAGTAAGCCAGATGTGCCACCGAACCACAGCGTTAGCTGCTGTGAATGGCTCCTTTTATATCTCAAACAAGAATCCTCCTTTGCCCATAGGACTGGTAATGCTGGACGGCAAGGTGCTGCAGAAAACCAAACTGCTTCGAACAACTCTTGGAATCAAGAGCGATGGCCAGGCAATCATCGGGATTCCACGTATCCGGTACGATATCAAGTTGCCGGAGAAAACGAAGAGGCTGCAATTGTGGGGGATCAATCGACCGCGCAAACAAGACGAGGTTGTACTCTACACGCCTGAATACGGCCGCACTACTCGAACCAACAGGTACGGACTTGAGGTCTTGGTGGTGGGAGACCGAGTGGTACAGAAGTCCTCGAGCAACACTGTCATTCCACACGACGGGTTCGTTATCTCGTTCCACGGACAGTCGAGGTATATCCGTGACTGGTTTGAGTTAGGAGATCGCGTTCTGCGCTCCTTTGAGCTCTCCGACGGATGGGCGGACGTTTACCACGCGCTCTCTGGAGGGCCACGCCTCGTCGTGGATGGTGAGGTAAGCGTAACTCACGCAGCGGAGAATTTTGGACGCAGCTACCGCTCCCCCAATCCGAGAACCGCGGTGGGCACTGCTCCAGACGGTCAATTGCTCTTTGTCGTCGTCGACGGCAGGCAGCCAGGTTACAGCGTGGGACTCACATTTCCCGAGCTGGGCAGGTTGATGGTGCGTATGGGCGCGAGAGACGCGATGGGTCTGGACAGCGGTGGAAGCAGCGTGATGGTCGTCAAGGGGCAGGTCGTCAATTCTCCCTCGGACGGTCGCGAGAGGCGCGTCAGCAACGGGATCGGCGTGTTCCGCTGACCCATGGGCAACGCACACATGCCGACCGGCATTCTCGGCGTCAACCCTTGGCGACTTACCCCGCGGCGGCAACTCCGAGGTTCTTGAGCCGCTCCTTTGCTTTGGGGGCCCAATCGCTATCCCGGTTTTCTTTGAGCAACCGTTCGTAGGAGAGAATAGCCTTTTCGGGGGCGCCATTCGCTTCGTAACACTGTCCGAGCAAAAACCGTGCGGTAGCCACCCAGCGCGGGAAGTCGTCGTAGAGAATATCAACCCGCAGCAATTCCTCAACGGCTTTGTCGCGCTCCCCCATCGCGTAGTAACACTCGCCGATACGACAGCGCGCTTCAGCCGCCATCTCTCCCTCAGTCACTTCGGTGATCTTCTCATAGGACTGGATGGCCTTGGCGTACGATTTCAGCAACTGATGACTTCTCCCGAGACCATAACTGACCAACGGAGCATCCGCAGGCTCCACTGCCCTGCCAGCAAGCTGCGTGTATGCGCCGAGCGCACCTTCACCGTCGCCGCGCTCAATCCTCCGGCGTCCGAGGATGTGAAGGGCACGCACCGCGTATTCGGTGTTCGGGAACTGAACCACAGTATCCCCATACGCTGCCTCCGACTCTGCGTCTTTGGCAATCTCGGAAAGGCAATGGGCGTAGCGGAAAGACGATTCCGCGGCCAGATCGCTGCCTGGGAAATCAGCCTTCACCGTTCGAAAATGATCGGCGGCCTTCTCAAAGTCCTCAAGCTGGAAATAGGCCCACGCGATCTTGTAGTGCGCCCGGTCGAGTCCCATCTGCTCTAATGGCCCTACGGCCGGAGCGCCTTTTGGATTCTCCGCAGGGGCCTTGGACTTCAGAAAGGCCTCATAGCTTGAGATGGACGCTTGATAACGTCCCTGCCTGAAATGGTGCTCGCCGATCTGGAACAGTGCCTCCGCGGCCTGAGTACTGCGCGGGAATCTCTCCGAGAGCTCCACGAAACGGACTATCCCTTCATCTTCCTTCCCGCTCTTGCACAGAGACCAACCCGCATAGTACAGGATATCTCCTTCCAGATCCGGCGGTGGCTTCCCGTCGAGGAGCAACCGGAACTGAACAGCGGCCTCCGCAGACTTGCCTTGGCGAAGCAGGCATATTCCCTTCCGGAACTGCGCCTTCCCTGCCAACGGACTGTCGGGATAATTCGCCAGCAACCGCGTATAGTAATCTCCCGCGGACGACGGGCTATCGCGCTCTTCAGCAATCGATCCAAGCCAGAAGAGAGCGTCGTCCTCCAGCCCCGATCCAGCGCCGACCGCAACGACCTTCTCGTACGCCGCCGCTGCCTCGGGCAATCCTCCGCGGGCATGTTCGGCGGCACCCAATCCAAAGTGTGCAAAGGGAAGCAATTCGGACTTCGGGAATAATTTAATGAACGACTTGTAGCTGTCTGTTGACGACTGATAATCTTTCTTGAGATAAGCAATTTCGCCCAGTCGCATCAGCGCCTGCGGTGGAAAGGACCCACTGGGGTAATCCTGCAACAGCTTCTCATAGCGCGCATACGCCTCGTCCATCTTCCCCTCGTGTTCCAGGGACCGTGCGTACCCATAGGACGCCTCCTCTCCCATTCTTTCCTTGCCTGCGATCTCTGCCGCCTCCCCAAAGCACCGACTTGCTTCCTTCCAGTTCCCTTCTCCCTCGAAAGCCCGGGCAGTACCCAACCACGCGGCAGACTTCATGTCAGTCTGGTTAGTTTTGTCGATCACTGACCGATAGGAAGTCCGCGCTTCCTCCCATTTTCCTTCTTTTAGCTTGAAGTCCCCGATTGCGAGGGATACCTGAAGCGCGCGGTCACCCGTCTCCTGGTGCCGCGCCGCCTTCTCGAAGAACGACATCGCTTCTGCCAACCTGTTCTGTTTGTAGTGGCACCATCCAGCGTTGTACCAAGCGCGGTCCGCCTCCTTGCTATCGGGGTATTGCCGGACAAACTCCCCAAAAGTTACGATGGCATCATCCCACCTGCTCAGCGCCTGTTGTGCATCCCCGAGGTTGAGGTAGGCATCGTGGACCTCCTCCGTGACTGCGGAGGTGGCAATGCACTTCTGGAATGCAGTGATGGCATACTCGTACTGCTTCAGCGCCATGTGGCAGTAGCCCTGCCACAGCAGGGGATTATGCCCCAGCATATTCCCTTCAGGTTTGCCGGAAACGCTGTCAGCGAGAGTCTTGTAAACCGCGGCTGCCTTGCCATACTGCTTTAGATTGAAGTAGCAGTCGGCTTCATACAGCTTCGCATTGGCAGAGAACTCACCGCCCGGGCACTCCTGGGTATACTTTGAGAAGCCGTCCGCGGACGCCGGAAAATCACCCT
The DNA here is from genome assembly GCA_001872605.1 of Armatimonadetes bacterium CG2_30_59_28. Taxonomy (GTDB): domain Bacteria; phylum Armatimonadota; class Abditibacteriia; order CG2-30-59-28; family CG2-30-59-28; genus CG2-30-59-28. The sequence goes on from MNXM01000099.1 coordinate 36,816, forward strand.
TGCGGAACAAAGTCAGCGCCTTACCGTACTGTGATTTGGAGGCGTAGGGGCTGCTCCGGTAGTCGCCCAGCACCCGGTCATAGGCCTCGATGGCGAGAGTGAACTTCCCCAAGGCTGACAGGCATTCGGCGCGTCGCCATACCGATTCGGGGGCCAGCGAACTGCGCGGGTGTTTCGCGATGACCTTCTCGAATTCCTGTGCCGCGTTCTCCCAGTTGCCCTGTTTCCATTCGCAGACTCCACAGGAGTACTTCGCGTAATCAGCAAATGCACATGCGGGATCCAGGTTGCTCACCCGACGGTACTCCTTCCCCGCCTCTGCGAATTGCCCAAGCCGAAAGAGATTCTCTCCAATCCAGTAGCTGGCGATGGCCGCCAGTGGCTTGTCCTGGGTCGACGCGGCGAATTCGCGATATACCTTAACAGATGTGGAGAGGTCCCCCAGCTCCCGATAGCAGTCTCCCATCCGCAGCTTTGATAGAAGGGCCGTATCGTTATTGGGGTACTTTGCAGCCACGCCCTGGAAGCTCCGAAGAGCTTTCTGGAAGTTCTTCAGAAGCATATAGGCCTCCCCGACCCTGAATTGGGCCACATCCGCCATATCATGTTGGGGGTACTGCTTCAGAAAAGTCTCCAGCTCCCGAATTGATTTCTCGTACTCGTGCCTCTCAAATAGCCCGTTGCCCAGGTTGAACTGGCGCAGGGCGGCGTCACCGCCCACACCCGGGTCGTCCTGCCCCCATGCCCATCGTGGGACTCGAGGGGACGACAACGCGAGGCACAGCAGCAGGAAAGAGAGCAGCCACGCAGTCAGAATTGAGGGATGTTTTGGATGCAACATGTGCGACCTCAAAGACTCAGAACTGAAGAGTCCATGAGCGGCTCGCCACCGGCTTTCTGCCGTAGGCATATCAGGTTTCCGTATCCATCAGGAGTTAAGTAAATCATCACATATATTGTCCCCTCAAAAACCGCAATGCCTGCAAAGATTTGCCTTCATTTCCGTGTTCTCCGTGATCTCTGTGGTGAGA
>MNXM01000099.1:37854-48004 GCA_001872605.1 Armatimonadetes bacterium CG2_30_59_28
TGAGAAAATGGGGACAGAATTCATGACGATCTACTTATACACCAAGTGATCTATTCCGTGCAAGACGGTTTGGCGGATTCGTTTCAGTCACTCGATGGCGTAATGGCATCAGTCCCGTTGATGCGATCCATGCGGCACCGGTGTTGTGCATTAGGTTCTGCCTCCGATATAATTCATACGCTTGTTGACTTTGCTCTTGATCCTGCCGAACTCGTTCCGGTAGGATTTCCGCAGCATCTGCAAAGTAGGCCAGGCAATAAGGAGTCAATTAATTCTGTTACGCGTTGTCATTTTTTTGCAGGAGCAGGGACTGAACTGTGCATGTTCAAGCAAAAGTTTTTGCATCACTGAAGCAGATTGTGGGCGCGCCCGCCGCAGCTCTCGAAGTTCCCGAAGGATGTTCGGTGAGGGAGCTGCTACTGGCCTTCGGCAAAGCTTTCCCAAGGGTTCGGGAAGGTATTGGCGCGATTCGCGTGGCAGTCAACGATGAGTATGCCACGGCAGAACAGACCATCGAGGAAACCGACATCATCGCGCTTATCCCGCCCGTCAGCGGAGGGGCCGATGTTTGAGATCTGGGACGATCCCCTGCAACTGCAGCCGCTGATTGACGCTGTCTCAAGCCCCGAAGCGGGAGCCGTCGTCACATTTCAGGGCACGGTTCGCGCTCGCTCTCGAGGTGAGTCCGTTCAGTTTCTCGAATATGAAGCGCATCGACCGATGGCCGAGAAAGCGCTCCGTGAGATAGGAGAGACCGCTGCCCAGGAGTGGGGGTCCCGTGTTGCCATCACTCACCGTCTCGGACGCCTCGCGGTTGGGGAAACCAGTATCCTTGTTGCCGTTTCCGCGCCTCACCGCAGAGAAGCTTTTGCGGCGTGTCAGCAAGTGATGGATCGAGTAAAGGAATTCCTCCCCGTCTGGAAGAAGGAAGTTACAGTCTCCGGAAGCTGGTGGGTCGAGGGGGCGGAAACCGTGCCCATTGCCGGTACACACGAGGATGATTCGTGACAGCGCTCACGCTCTTCATCATCCTCATCACCGTCGTCGCGGTCTACTCCATTTGGGTAGAGCCGAACTTGCTCCGAGTTGCTCACCTGGAGTTGTGCTTTCCAGACCTCCCGAGATCCTTCGACGGCTTTCACATTGTTCACATAACTGATGTCCACTGTCTGCTCCCCGGGAGGCGGGAGGCAGCCGCGGCCCTTCGCATCAGCGAATTGTCTCCAGACGCCCTCCTGTGCACGGGCGATCTGTTCAACGACGGAAGACTCAGCAGAGCCACCGCTGAATGGTTCGAGAACCTTAACCGTGGTCGCAACACCTACCTTGTGCTGGGAAATCACGACGCCACTTACAGGATTGCGCGGTCGGTAGTGCAGGAGTGCCTTAGAACAATGGGCGTTGAAGTATTGCGTAACGAAACGGTTGCTCTGCGCAAAGGACAGGAAGTAATCCGGCTCATCGGGGTGGACGATCCGCGTCGAGGATTGGACGATTTGGCGCTTTGCGCCGACGGGCGCCGGGAGACTGGCTTCACAGTGCTTCTCGCCCACAGCCCGGAAATCCATTATCAGTTGCACAAATATCCGGTGGACCTCACCCTGTCCGGGCACACCCACGGTGGGCAGATGTGTCTTCCCTTCGTAGGTCCTATCTACACGAACGTGCGTGACACGCCGCGGCGACTGTGCTCGGGGCTGACATGGCTCGATAACTCAAAGGCTTTTTATGTCTCACGCGGATTGGGGCTCTCATCGTTTGCCGTGCGACTCTTCTGCCCCCCGGAGATTGCCTCAATTACACTGAGACGCGGTTCCCGCGACTCGCAGGAATGTTGATGCCCGATCCCCCCCATTCCCGGGGACCGCTGCTTGCCGCGGCAACGACGAAGGTGCTATAATCCGGGTCACCTCCGCAACACCAAGGACACGCCATGAACATTGCAGCAAGAATCGACAGACTCAGAAACGAGGGAGCGTTTCAGGTACTCGCGCAAGTGAACGCTCTGCGCGAACAGGGACGCGATATTGTTAGTTTCTGCATCGGAGAGCCCGACTTCCCAACACCACAACATATCTGTGACGCGGGTATCGCGGCCATCCGCCAGGGGAAGACGAAGTATGTGCCTTCCGGCGGCATTCCTCGTATGAAGGAATCCGTCGCGCGTTACGTCAGCAACCGTCACAACATCGAGGTCAAACCTGCAAACGTAACCATTACCCCTGGCGTCAAACCCGCGCTGCTCGCCGCGGTGCTGGCCACCGTTGAACGAGGGGACGATGTCATTTTCCCCAATCCCGGCTTTCCAGTCTACCGGTCTCATATCGAGTTCGTCGGGGCAACGGCCGTCCCCCTGCCGCTTCGAGAAGAGCGCGAATTCCGCTTTGACATCGAAGAGCTTCGATCTCGCATTACACCGCGAACGAAGATGATTATCCTCAATTCTCCCCACAATCCAACCGGGGGAATACTGACGATCGAGGACGTTGAGGCGATTGCCACACTGGCGAACGAGCATAACTTCTGGATACTGACCGACGACATTTACACTGGAATCAGTTACGGAGATCCAGTGCCGGGGATTCTATCGGTGCCGGGAATGCTGGAGCGCTCATTCGTCGTTGATGGACACTCCAAGTACTACTCCATGACTGGATGGCGTTTGGGCTATCTCGTCTGTCGTGAAGATTTGGAGTCGCGCATGAACACGCTCATGGTCAACATGTTCTCATGCACGGCCGCTTTTACGCAGGAAGCGGGAATTGTTGCGCTCGAATCCAGTCAGGAGCCCAGCCAAGCCATGGTCGATGAATTTCGCAGGCGGAGGGACCTTGTTGTCGCTGGTCTCAACGCCATCGAGGGGATATCTTGTCTCACACCGCGCGGGGCATTCTATGCGTACCCCAACGTCACAAAAGCGTGTCGCAAGCTCGGTATGGACGACTCGTCCCAATTTCAAGAGCACCTCCTTGAAAAGGCCGGGGTTGCAGTGCTGGGGCAGGACTGTTTCGGGCCGAGAGCTGATGATGAAGATCAGGAGTATATTCGCCTTTCGTACGCAACCTCTCAGGACAATATCCGCGAGGGGCTTCGAAGGATCAGAGAAGCGGTTGAGGGCACGCCCAATAATTGAATATCTCGTCGCAGTCAGAACCACGAACGTGAGAGAGTGGGGCGTGGTCGCGAGGAGGATGGAGTTATGGTAGATATTCGAGAACCGAGTCCGCAAACGATGCTGGACATCAAAAAAACCGATCCGCTCAAACGTAAGGAAGCCGTCACCTCCCTGGCGGACACGCCGACGGTGGCCGCAATTCAGGCTCTCATCGACCGGCTTCGCGACAGCGACGCCGAAGTTCGTGAAGCCGCGTCCGACACCCTCACACGGATTGGTACGCCCAAGATCGTGGCAAGGCTCAGCCAAGCGCCGCGTGATTCCGTCACCTGGGCGGGAGTTGCGCGGACGCTCGCAAAGATTGGCACGACGGAGTCCGTCCAGGTACTGGCGGAGGCGCTGCAAGACAGATCCAGCGATGTGTGGTCGACCGCCTCTCTCGCCCTGGCAGACGTCGGTCCCGCAGCGGGCGAGGCGCTTGCCGCTGCTCTGAACCACGATGTTGCCTCCGTGCGTGCTCGCGCAGCGATGGCGCTGGGGCGCGCCCGCGTCACCGCCGCGATGGATGCACTCGTTGCCGCCACGCGAGACGCGGACCCTTCTGTTCGCATGGAGGCCGTCGTAGCGCTCGCGGCGCTGCGCGAAAACAGGGCCGTACCCGCCCTGCTCGAAGCTCTCAACGACGCGGAGGAAGCCGTTCGCCAGTCCGTGCCCATCGCCCTGGGCGAGATCGGCACAGAAGCTGCAATTGAGGGGCTCAAGCAAGCCGCGCAGCACGAAGATGAGGGAATCCGCTGGGTCGCCGAATGGCAGTTGCAGGAGATGACGGAGGAACAGGAGCCAAGCTTCGAGATATCATAGTTGCTTGACAAAGCGTCGACCATCCGGATTACTACAGCACGTCGGTACTCGACTCACAACCTCGAGCGCCATTGCGGCATTCGAGCGAGACGCGTCCCGTAAAGCCGCCCTTCCCGCCACCACTCGTTCCGCCATCTCGTGTCGCGACTCCCACGCCACACGCACGGTCCCCTCGAACTCACTGCCTATTCTGTCCCAATCGACGACGGGAACGCCCAGAGGTTTGCAGAATGCCGGCACTTTGGGGTCGTATCCGATCCCCAACATCGGTACTCCCATTGCGGCGGCGAAGAGCAGCGCGTGGAGTCGCATCCCAATCAGGAAGTCCAATCTACCGATGACCGCAAGCATCTCGGACGGGTGGAGGTGGCGCTGCACCACAATGGACTGCGGAAACCGCCGCCCCATAGCGCACATCAGGTGTGTGTCTGTCTCGGAGTGCATGGGCAGAAACACCAGACGGCAACGCGAAAGCGCACAAAACCGTTCCAGCGTAAGATTCACCGCGACCTCAGCCGTGTCCATGCCTACCCAGGGTCTGAGCGACACCCCCACCAGGGGCACGTCGTTTCCGGTCAATCCGCATGCTCGCATTACCTCCTCAATTTCGGGCCCCTCGGCAGGCTGAACGCAGAAACACGGGTCAGCGGTAACGGTGATGCGCCCTTCGTTGATGCCCAACTCCCGAAGAGCATGGGCGGAATCCCAATCGCGAACTGTAATGCAGGTGGCCCCCATCAGCAACCGTCGCGCCAGCCAGCGGTTCATCGCTCTCCTCAGAGGGCCAAACCCCTGCGCGTAGACCATCACCGGGATGCGCGCCTGCAGACCGAGGCGGATTACATTCAGGTAGTAAAGTGGCGACAGCGCACTGGTCACGTCCTGCAGCAGGCTGCCTCCGCCACTAATCAGGAGATCGCTCTGTCTTAGCGCCGTCTTGATTGAGGGCCAGTGATTGCGGTTCACCGCGTCCACCCCGTAATCGCTGCAGGTGGTGTCAGGCGAAGCGGAGAGCGCCGCGATGTGAACATCAGGACACTCCGACCGCAACGACCCCACGATCCCCGCGAGCACCGCTTCATCTCCAATGTTACCGAAGCCGTAGTACCCGGAAACAAGAATCCGCGGCGAGAACACGTTGGGGGCATCTGTACTCATTGAGTCCTCCGAGGAGGGATGGACTTGGGCAGGATTCCTGCGTGAAGAGCCCTAAGGACACTCGTCATCACGAGCAACTCGATTTCCGTGGAGCCTGATCACATACCGGCAGAGGGACGCTCCGATGGCAACCCCGAGCCAAAGTCCGTTGAACGTCCGCAATAGAGACAGAGACAACGGCGTGTGGATGTGGCAGAAGGTATTGACCATCGAGGCCTGACCCACAAATCCGAGAAGCACGAGCAAGACAGCCCATGAGCGCCGCCCCAAGCCTCCCACCACCACACCCAGCAGGAAAGCGGGATGCCCCACGAGGAACTCCTTCGTTCGCGGTCGCGCCACCAGCAGCTGCTCCAGCAAGCCACGGAACCGCATCTCCATGTCGGACACGCCGACCCCGGACTCGTTTCCCGTCCGCGCCATCCAGAGAGCGACAAAGGCCAACCCGAGAACCCCGATCCCTGCAAGCCCCACGAGAAGCGGCCGGGACATGAGTTGCTCCAACCTATCTCGGGCCTGCCCCCACCGGCTCCTCCAATCGGCGCCGCGACTCTCCAGCAGTCCGGTCGCGATTACCAGCACAATCAGCAGCAAGGGAAGAAGCTGCGAGGCTTTGATACCCACGAACTGATCGGTCTTCACCATGAAGCGCAAGTCTCCCAGCGCGCCCACCACGACGAGCGCACCTGCCAGGGACAGCGCCGTCGCCTTAATGAACGCCGATAAAGCCGCGCCCAGGTGTCGTGCGGGTCTATTGAGAGATGATCGGTTGCGTTTGCCCTGCAGGCGCTCATCCACTCCGGACAAACAATACGCCAGCGCGGGAAAGATAATCGCCGCGGCCAGCGCCACAAGCTTTGCCGCCTGAGTGGGACGCCACAGCAAAACGGCACCGATCAACAGCGCACCGACAACCATCACGAGCATGGTCACCGACCGCGGAGGAGTGATGAATTCCTCGAGCAACAGCGCGCCCGCTGCAATAACCCCCACCGCCACGAGAAAAAGCAGAATGACCGGCGTCTTAAAATCCTCGTATGGGCGCGCCGGACTCAACGTGTAGCCCGATGATCGCAGCGCGTCACTCAGCGCTCTCACATACTTCAGGTTGTCTTCAACGCTCGTCGCTTTCATCTGCGGGAAAAGGTGAACGTAACACAATCGGATGTTCCGCTCCGAGGCGGCCCGACTGAATCGCTCGACCGCCTCAGCAGGAGACATCGTGATCATCTCGGACACGCTAATGCTGTGCACCCGGACGACCTTCGAGCTGAGCGCTTCCGCCAGTTGCGCCTCGCCGTGCTGCTTGGCAAATTCGATTCTCCCGAAAGCAACCCTGTGCTGCATGAGCGCCTCGGCGGTCGTATCGAGAAGATCGCGATAACCGGGGACCTCCTCCGCTGCGAAGATAACGGTTTGGACCCCGGCGTTCGATAAATCCTGCGCCATGGCGTCGATCGCTGGCGCAGTGATGGAGGGGTAGTCATACAGACGACCGACGACCGACAGCCCTGCCTCGCGGGCCAGTTGCACCGCGTCTCGGTCCAGCCCCATCCCGACGCTCTCGACAAGTTCCCGACTGGTGGGGACCGCAATGGAGTAAAGACCCCGGGCGGTCGTCTCGACGCGGGTTTGGGGTGTGAAGGGGAACTTCTCCGGAAGGTGCTTCTCCACACGTTCCGCGATTTCGTGTGATGACGTGCAGAGCATTTGGCTTGCAGCGGATGCATCTGCGTTCGATGAAGGACTGTCATCGTCCAACGGGCCGAACGAACTCGGGGAAAGACTGAGCCGCCCGGTATCACGGAGGCCTGCAAGCGTATCCTCCGTGATGGCGACGGATGTGACGCCCGCGGATTTAAAGCGCACGAGAAGGTCCTCCAGCGGCGTGCCCTCTCCGCCCGCCAGTGCCTTTACTTCCTCATAGTCAAGCGCCAATTCAACGGCCCGATTGCCATGCTCCACGCGCCAGCGTTTTCCGGCCGTCACGGACGCGGACAGGAGACCAAGGACGATCAGAATAATCAGTAGCGGCCGAGGCGTTTGGGAAATAGCAGGGGACCCCCAAGTTGGTATCAGAATGGCAGTTGCATCGCGAACTGGTCTACTTTGTGGTGACGCGTTTTTCGTTGCCGTAATTCACGGTTCCCGCGGACTGAATGTAGGTAATCACCGATTCACTGGCCGTTTCATTCAGCCGCTGGATCTGGAGGTTGGGACCAACGATCTTGAAATATCCCAGACCGCCGCGCGCGAGGGTGCGACTGGTAGCCACACGATAGGTATGGCTACCGTTCAACGGCACCTCCCGTGTGCCTTCCAGTACCTTGATGCTGAGGATTCTCTCCCCCGGAGCGCGATTGGGATCAAATACAACCTTCAGACCTGAAACGTGCAGGAAACCGTCATTTGGCGTCGGGTACACGCCCACGCTGCGCTCCATCATGCGCTGAAGAGTGTCCCCCGAAACATCCGCGACCACGAGACGGTCATCCGGAAACTGAAAGAGCGCTTCCACCTGATCCACCGTGACTCCGCCGGGATTGATGCTGCCAGGGGCAAATGCACTGGCATTGATCAGAGCGATGTCCGCCTTCCCCGTCGCCCGAAACGCGTCAGCAGTGAGATCGCAGAAAGAGGTCCCCTGCTTGTCAGCGTTCAGAGTGTCGAGACGAGAACGGGTTTGCCCGACGACCTCCCCCGACACCGCGGGCCCCGTTGGCATCAAGTAGACTGCAAGGGCACTGAATCCCCACGCGCTAAATCTTCTGATTCCTTGTCTGCATTTCATCTGAATCATCCCCTCGCGCCGTCCATCTGTTGGCGTTGCCGTGCGGTCGTTCTGACGCAGGTGACCGACCAGAGTTTCACAATTTGGTCTCGCCGCCCGCCGTCACTTCGAGATAGGAACGGATGAAGCCATCAATCTCACCGTTCATCACAGCCTGAACATTGGATGTCTCAAAATCGGTTCGGTGGTCTTTCACCATATTGTAGGGGCAGAAGACATACGACCGAATCTGGCTGCCCCAGGCGATGTCCGAGTGCTCGCCGCGAATCTTCTCCATCTCGCTCTGCTTCTCACGGAGCGCTCGCTCGAACAGCCGCGCCTGCAACACCTTCATCGCCATGTTGCGGTTTTTGTGTTGCGACCTCTCATTCTGGCACTGCACGACAATTCCTGTCGGCACATGAGTAATCCGCACCGCGGAATCGGTCTTGTTGACGTGCTGCCCGCCCGCGCTGCTGGAGCGGTAGGTATCGATTTTCAGGTCATCGGGATTGATCTCAATCTCGATGTCGTCCGCGATCTCAGGAACAACGTCAACGGAGGAAAAAGAGGTGTGCCTGCGCTTGTTGGCATCATACGGAGAAATGCGCACCAACCGATGGACACCGCGTTCCGCTCGCAGGTGGCCGTAGGCCTTCGGGCCGCGCATGATTAGCGTGATGCTCTTCAGTCCTGCTTCGTCCCCCGGAGTCGCCTCGAGGATTTCCGCGGTGTAACCTTTGTTCTCCGCCCAGCGAAGATACATGCGCGACAGCATCTCGCACCAGTCCATGGCCTCAATGCCTCCCGCCCCGGAATTCACCGAGAGGATCGCGTTGTTCTCGTCATGTTCTCCGCTAAACAGGGTGGTAAGATGCAGCGCCTCCCACGCTCTTGAGATCCTTTGCAGTTCCGCCCGGATCTCCGGCACGAGGCTCTCGTCCTCCTCGGCCTCGCACAACTCGATCAACTCGCTCAGTTCCGTGGCTTTCAACCGTAGCCTCTTCCACGGCGTCACTTCCGACTTCAGCTTGTTCATCTGCTGCAGCGTTGCCTGGGCCTGTGTCTGGTCACTCCAGAACGCGGGGTCCAGGGTCTTCTTCTCTAATTCGTCAACCTGTAACTGCTTCGAAGCCAAGTCAAAGATACTCACTCATTTCAGTCGCATGAGTGACTACCTGCTCAATTTGCATCCGTTCCTCTTCTAACACGTTTCAGACACCTTTCTGCCAAGCGGGATAGAGAGATTCTACCTGATCGACACAGTTCGCACAACCCACACAAGGGAGGGGGGTGTAAGTATGATTTGTGATAGTCAGCCCTATCCAGCCCAGCCGGAACCATAGGCGCCTGTAATCTGGAACCCAACAGTGATTGTGTACCGGAGTTCGCGGTTCGTCGGTCCTGAGTGAGTTCTTGCAGCAACCCCCATCCTCGAACCCAAAGGGTTCGCACCTTCCCTCGTTATCGAACCGAAACGGTTCGCACAGGGGAAGGGCCGTTGACACAAGTTGGGTGAACGGATTGATAGTGATAGAACACGGAAAGAAGTAGTTACTGCCTTCCCCTGTGATAACGGGGGAAGGTGGTCGAAGACCGGATGGGGGTTGTTACTGTCCCCTTTCACTCGCGTAAGTCTTCCCAACCTCTCGTTTATGCCTGCCCGGCCCCAGGGGGCTGATTACCACCACGCATCACAAATCTTACTTACACACAAGGGAGCGGCTGGGCTTTCATCCTTCATCCATCCTGCTTCATCCTTTGTTTTTCATCCTCCCCGCTCCCACGCGGTGGTGTCCGCTGCGGGGTCGGCGCACTTGGCGGCGAGGATGAGGTCTACGAGGGCGATGACGGATTGGCTGCGTTCCCCATCGCGGACCGGGATGGGTATTTTAGATACATTGGTTCGCGTGAAGTTGATCCCTCCATCCATACTTAGACTCCCATATGATTCCCTCACTGGAATTGTATCATAAAGGAACGCGGGACATACGCTGATCTTTCTGCCACCGGCGCAAAGGCTCGAACGGGTTGTAGGGCAGAGTCTCCGTCCCTGCCGAATCCGGTTTTCTCGGCTATGCAGTGGATGGGTTTTGTTGGATTCATGCTCACCGACGAGTTGCGTTGGATGAAGGGCTGGACGAGGCTGTTACTCAGGCAGGGACGGAGACTCTGCCCTACAACCCATTCCCTTTCAAGCGACGGTAGCTTCCTAGTGCATCGTTTTGGAAGTTCCCCCACAAAAG
>MNXM01000334.1 GCA_001872605.1 Armatimonadetes bacterium CG2_30_59_28
CTCCCGAGACCATCTCAAGAATCAACCGGGCTCGCCGAACCTGACGTTGCTCTCCGCTGTGTCGGCGAGCAAGCTTTCTCAGAATCCCCTCCTGGGTTGGCGTTACGTGAATTTCTGGTGCGGTGCGTCCTGGCATAATGTTGGCTGCATCCTTTCTGCAATCTGTGCTGTGGTCAAAGACGCATCCTATTCTAACCACTTCCGAGACCAAATCCAAATGTCGCGGAACTTCAAAAACGATGCACTAGGGGTGGTCTCCGACGCGCCCACCACGGAGAGGTTTCACCCATACGTGGGCACGTCGGAGACCACCCCTGCGAAAGTCCCAAACGATGGCTTCTCAACCGGAACAATATACCTTCTCGGTAGCTCGAGTATGCCCAGTTACCCAGTTACCCAATTACCCAAACTACGGACATGTGATATCTCCGGTCGCGTCCTTCTCGATGGTGAACTGGTAGTCCTTGAAACTCCGCACCCACTTCACCTTACCGTCTGCGAAGAGGGCGTTGAAGCCGCCATTGTGGCGCGCGTGAGGCTTCTCACCGTCGGCATAGTCGCTGGGGCACAGCTTACCGGTGGTATCGGTTCCGCCGTCAAGTTCCGGCTTCCCGTTGGTGGGAGAGTCGGTGACCATGATCGTGTCTGTAACATCGTCGATGCTGGTGATCTTGCGGTAGCCGTCGAGGCCGCTCGTGGAGTCCTGGCTGCCGACGATCGCCCCGCACGCGTTCTGCACACCACTCCAGAAAGTGCCGTTGTACGCATACCCGCTCTTTCCATCGGTGTAGGCAAGCTTCTGCCTTGAGGGACAGGTGAAGATCTCCCAGCTCTTGGTGTACGGCTGCAAGGCTCCCATCCAGGAAAGCTCGAGAGCGGTCTTTCTCTCAGAAAGGGATTTGGAGGGATCGGGATCGGGATCGGGATCGGGAGCCCATACCGCGGCCTTGTTCTTTGTACAACCCGGCATCAACCAGTAGATCGGCTGGCTGTCAGGCAGGCGCTGATCCCAGTCGGCAATGTACATCTCAAGAGCGCCGCCAATCTGTTTCAGGTTCGACTGGCACTTGACGGAGCGCCCCTTCTCCCGTGCTTTCGAGAAGACGGGAAAGATAATGCCGGCAAGCACAACAATGATGCCGATAACAACCAGCAGTTCGATCAGAGTGAACCCGAATTTTGGATGTCGAGTGCCGGATTCCGGATTTGGCGATTGCGCAAACATCATAGTGGCTCCCTTCTACCTTCTGTGAGTGTCCTGAGTGCGGAAGATCCAATGCGGCCGGCGTCTGTTGCCGTACGCCTGCATCAACACAAGGGTGACTGATAGATGCTGATCAACTCCTCCAGCGTATCCGCGTTTCTCAGCCCTTTGTGAATTGCCCGTAGAACGTCCACGTCTTCGATCTTATACAAGGTGGGCAAGAACCGGAGCCCCTCCGCTCCGAATTTCAACTCCAGCCCCAATTCCAGGCCCGCCAGCAATCCCTGGCGAGCGCCCTGCTGCATGCCCTGTTGCATGCCTTGTTGCAGACCTCGCTGCAATCCTTCCTCTACCCATTTCTCCGCAATGGTCGCCATTAGCTCCTCACCCCTTTCTGCAAGCTGCGCGGACACCGCTTCCCGCAGGTCGTCCCCCGAAATCTTATTCGTTGCGGTTGTCAAGTACCGCAGCACCGTTTCCACCGAATCCAACCCTCTGGGTTGTCGCAGTATCCCGACGAGCAAGCGTGCAATGTCGGGCAACCGTTCTCGCAACAGATCGTGAGCGATGTACTTCATCACCAGCAACCCGACCTGCAGCACCGCAACCCCTCGGATGGCCGCGTCGTCGTATCGCGAAAGGTCACACAGCCAGTACCGAAAGTCAGGCGTAAACTCTTCCAGGCCCGCCGGAACGCATACCACATCGTGCAACTGCGGGCCGACGTTCCATCGAGCGTCTCCGTGATACAAGACTATCGGGAAGACGGACGACAAACGTTCGCCTTGCTTGAGCACGTATTCCCAGATGCGCACTACATAACGCAACACCTGAAAGGCTACCAGAACGTCGGGGTAACTCTTATGCTCGAAAAGGATATACACATAAGCCCAATCGCCATCCCGGGTTTTCGCCCGGAAGAGCAGGTCGGAGAAATGTTCGCGCAAATCCGAACCGACGAACGAGTCCTTCACCGCCTCCACTGAGGATATCTCCAGCCGTTCTACAATCTCCGACGGCGCGTCGTTGACGATAAAGTCTCGCGCTACCTCCTCGCGGGAGAAGACCTCCTTGAAAAAACGGTCGTGGGGGTTGGTCAGGTCCGTAATCCGGAGTCACCTTCCTCTCTACAACTCCACTCCCACTTTGTCGGCAACCCGCTGCAGACCGACATGCAGTTCCCGTATCGTGTCTGTCCAGTTCACACGCTCCAGGAGATTATCCAGCCGTCCGAGAATCAAGGTATCCGTGCGTTTCAAATCGGCGATCTCCTCCATCACCGACTCGAACCGCTCGTTCATCTCCTGCCTGAGCGCCTTAAGTTCTTCTCCTTGGGAACTCACCGTCTCCTGGACGTGCTTGAGTTCCACCTGAACTGCTTTAAGCTCCGGCACAAGGAGATCCTGCACAACCTGCCGAAAGCCCTGTACAATGTTCTCCGCCATGTTCCTTCTCCTCTAACGCAGCGCCAATACCGCAACCCGATTATCCCACATACACCAGACCCTCAGGAAGAGGGAGCAGCAAGCCACCGTGTTGACCGTTCCTACTGAACTGCACCAGTACAGACGTTATCTGCTCCATTCGCTACGATTGCATTGCCTCCCAAATCCCTAAGGTTTCCGACTCTAACGGTATAAGTATCACCCGGATTCAGGTTCAGCCCAGTTATCGTAACGGTTCGTGTTGCGTCGTCATACGTGAGCGTTGCTCCCGTCAGGTCAATGTTCGTGCCGGTCGGAGATTCCAAGACATAATTGGCGCGGGTAGTAGCGTCAGCCCGTGCCACCGGCTTGGAAAACGTGACGGTAACATTGGTGTTATGCGCCGTACACGCCGCTATCCTCAGGTCTCTGACATCCGCTCGAATCGTTAGCACATCCTGCGGCTCGTTCGCATCCCGAACATCGTTGTTGTTCAAATCTTTGAACACAACCAGTGTTCCTGTATAAACTCCCGGATCGATTGTATTATCAACCGTAAGCTGTACCAGAATGTCCACAGAGTTTTCTTCGGGAGTTGCATTGTTCGGATCAATGACATCAATGATTCGAGTGGTCGCATTGAAATGCTGTCCTTGTGGGAGGGTTCCTTGGGCAAAGGTGAAGACGGGATCAGTGAGAACGGTGGCCCCGTTCGTCATATCTCGCTCCAGATTAGCCGCGTTGTCTGCCCCAGCAGTAACCTGCACTTTCAAACCAAGAAGAGGCAGATCGCAAAGCCTGTTGACGCCATTGCGCGAAATCACCCTAAAACGACGAGTTATCACGTTTTCCGGATCACCGGCACGGGGCCGGCTGATGGTAGCAATTCCGGAACCGTCACCCAGCGTGAGGACTCGATCGGTTGCGGATATCCCATCATCCTGGTTTGCGCTCCCGGTCAATTCGACGACCCGAAAACTGTCGAGCATCGGCTTGACTGCCAAATTGAAACCGCGGGTATTAGCGGAGCGTTGGGTAGTCCAACCCAACCAGTAGACGCCCCTGCTATCTTTCATCGCAGTCACCTGTGATTCCTCCGCGGGTGCAACAGGGCCAGAATAGTTCCTCCAGGTCACTGATCCGTCATTGACAGAAGTGCCCGCTGTGATTGGCCAGGTTGGTTCGGTGGTACCCGTGGTTCCACCTGCTGCAGCCTGGTAGATGATGCCATTTGGCGTGGTGGGTCTCACAAACTCGTTCGCGCTGAAAGCCGTCGAAGCAGACCAAGAACGCGCCCAAAGAGACAAGTCATCAACGGAAAACTGACTTGGGGCATTCGTTTGGCCGTTCGGATTCCAATTGGATCGGACTGTAAAATCCGAACCGGCGAGGGCATATCGGTAGAAGATCGTGTTCGACGGTGGGTTCTCACTCAGTACTCGGTTCTCAAAAAGCCAGTAATTTCTCTCTGCAGTGTTTTCTCGGAACAAACCGAAACCGCCTTGGCTCCGTTGAGTAAGACCGGTAGATATATTCTCATGAAGCAGAACCGGTTCGGCATTTGTATTCCAGGCGCCTACCGTCGAGGAGGGACGCAAATACAGGTAATCCAGTTGGCGCCTCTCCAAGCACTGCCATACAACGGATCCGTCATTTACTGTGCTACCTACCGTTGTCGGCCATGTTGGCTCGGCTGCGCTTGAGGTTCCACCGATAGCAGCAACATAGAGCAGGTGCAGCCGCTGCAAGTAGGCAGAGGTGGGGCTTACCAAGGCCCCCGCCTGATAGACAGTGTTTGCTCTCCAACGGGACTGGTGCTGCAGAAAGGCAAGGGCTGTGATGTCGTTGCCTGATACCGGTTCTGTAACGGTGGCACACTGAGGATGGATGACGGTTTTTTTCGTAGGCACTGTATCCATCGTATCGGTAATCGTCGTCTTATCAAGGAAGATGGAGTCAGCAGTACTATTGCTTGGATCGTCCGCTCTCTTCCTGACAAGATTCCACAAGGGGGAGAAATTGCCTTTCTGATGTCGCAGAAAAAAGAGGTCCAGCACGTTAAGCCCAGCGGTTTGTGCCGCTGCAGGTTGAGCGAGGACGTAAGCTGCCGTACCGCTTGCGGCTGTGGCCGGGGGAGAGGTCAGCGCCGGCGTCCAACTTCCTGCAGCGACATCATAAAAACGAAAGACGATGGTGCCGTCCGGTGCGGTTCCGGCGTGGTATCGCCTTTCCCAGAAAACGAAAAGGCGATGAACCCCTCCCGAACGACTGAACACTGCGAAGGTGGGATTCACATCAGCAAAGGTATCCGTAGCGGACCGCGCCGGGACGGAGAGATCAACCGGTGCGCTCCACGAAATTCCCCCATCCGTTGATCTTCTCACCCACACATCGTGGTATTGGTTGTCTGCAATGCCATAGTCTGAGGAAAATGCCATCCACAGGTTGCTTGGACTTGCTGAATCCTCTGTGAAGGTCAGCCCACCAACACCCCGGGGAATATCTGTTGTCGCTGACCAGATAGAAGGAGCACCAAAAATTGGCGTGACAAGCTGCCCGATCGTCTCTCCCCCAGCCGTCACATTGGTCGCAGCCAAACCAGGATCGACCGCGCCAACACCCTCATCGGGAAGACGGATTGAACCACCAATCACTCCGCTACTGGTCGTACCACCAAGAGTGCCCGATACTGGTGAGGCGCCGACTGGCGCTAAGGCCACCGTTGTGCCGTCGGACACCCAGTTCCCGTAACGCTCTCTCAGAAAAAGGTTGAACAGAACTTCTGTTGGGGGACCATTCAGGTCAACGCCTCTGAAAAACGGCTCCCATTGGGAGCCTTCATTCTGGGGGGCCAAGGCTGCGGTGAATCGAGTCGCGTCAAGGTCGGGAGTGAGACTAACGGTAACCGCGGGCGTGACCAACCTGGGACCAGGACCACTTGCGGGATCGGGGTCGGAGAAGACAGGAAAGCTGACGGTCGTTCCCGCAGGAGGCACGTAAGCCTGGGCCACA
Organism: Armatimonadetes bacterium CG2_30_59_28; assembly: GCA_001872605.1. Classification (GTDB taxonomy): domain Bacteria; phylum Armatimonadota; class Abditibacteriia; order CG2-30-59-28; family CG2-30-59-28; genus CG2-30-59-28. Next base: position 5,641 of record MNXM01000334.1, read on the forward strand.
CCTGCAAAGGAAACATCGACGACCATCCTCTGACCGTCATTGGTAAGGACCGCCGTGGCCGTAATCTGGTATGTGAAGCCATCCGCCAGCCAGGCGCCTGTGGCAGTTCCGTTGGTTAGGGTCTGAGAGATGCCCGAGCCACGCGTCCAACCATCGGGAGGTATCACTCGAAGAATGAGTTCGTCGGCGTCTCCGGACTCTGTGTATTGAAGTACGAATGGCTGAGAAGAGAAGTCATGCCGCGCCTCCACTGTCACAGGAGGAGTTGGAGCGGTGATGACCACAGTACCGGTCCCCTCATTAGCTGCCCAGCCAATGCGAGCAGGAAGTGCCGCCACCGTCGCCAACAGGATCATGATGAAGCGCATCTTCCATGGAAGCAGTTCAGGAAATGATATTTTCAGTTTCGGCATCATCGGCCATCCCGTTCCTCACTATCTAACGTACATCAGAGACTTGCTGAGAGGAAGATGAGGTAGATTAAGTCTCCCTGCATTAGACCCGTATTCGGTCCGCTCCGTTCCACCATGTTCGCGGAGTCGCACATCGTATGCGTAATTGATGTTCGGCCGCGTTTCCCAGCGTTGATGCCCTTCGGCAGGCGTTCCTTGATAGTAGAATCCCAGGTCCTTTTTCGTGTTCACTGCTCCATTGACGAAAACAGGAACCAGACTTCCCGTGTAATCGGGAATTATCGCCCAACCTTCCTTCGCCCCCAGGATCAACGCGTCCATTGAGACGGGTACGTCAATGCGAATGTCCTTGATCCAATACGCGCTCCCGGAGCGGTTATTCTGCCGGATCAGAATGTTGGCATCACCGGTGGTTGTGACTCCATAATCTGTCAGGGGATCAATATTCCAGGATCTGGTTTCGTAGGACAATTGGTTCGGGGCGTAGCCTCGCAGGAAGGGCAAATATGCGTATGTCAACATCGCCGGCGCGGGGCCTTGGAACAGAGCCTCGATTAGCGTTGGAGAGTTGGCGTTGGTCCCACGATGAGTGAGGTTGATGGACATGGCGCGGGGAACCGCTCCCAGATTGAAACGCCCCTCCAACTTGTCATGCGCCCCGACCCTCCAGTGGAAAGGGGGTCTCCCATCGAGTGTGTCTGATTCCACCGGGGCGTCCACCGTGAAATCTTGCCAGTTTGCAACCCCTGCCACCTCGGAAAGCTCAAGCTCCCCTGAAGAGATGTTTGCTCTCCAGGGCCCCAGTGGTGACTGGAGACTGGGAAGGTTCAGTACCACAGACTCCTCGGCTAAGAGTGCGAGCGTACCGTTGCCTTGAGTGATGATGGGCGCTTCAACGTAAATGATTCCGCCGGAAACGATCGTTAAATGATGCAGATCAGGAATGATACATCCCGCATCTCCCGCCGGGGCTTGGAGTCGAATGTTCCCTTCTACAAAGAGGACATTGGAGTTGGCGGCAATTCTTGCCTGCGGATAGGGGCTTGCGGCGGCCGCTCCTGGTATGTAATGATCGTCGGTAAGATCACCGGGTGTTCCGTTGTTGTCCCAAGCATACCTGTCAACGAAAATTTGCCCTGCCGAGTTGAGACGCACAATGGTTCCGGGTGGCTGATAGGGGTATTGAGGTTCCCCAAAGTCATCGATCGGTTCCGTCGCTGGATCCCGCCCCCAGTTCTGAACTCCATGCGTGAACCACTCCCGTTGTGTGATTGTGGCAGGAGTCACAATTTCAACGAGTGAACCCGCCGGAATCGGCTCATCATCAGTTCTATTGTACCGCGGCGTAAACGTGAGCGTAACCTGGTCGCCGGTATCATACGGCACGGCCGTCGCGCTGTAATCGACGGCCGTGATCATCTTGAAAGCATACCGATTGTGTTTGAGGGTGTTATAGTCGTTATCGGTGCCAGGATAGCTGAGCAGAATGTGATCGCCGGTATTGAATACAAACGGATTGTCCGCGAACGAAGTGGCGCTCCCCGCGGGTCTTACCGTGATGTTGTTAACCGTAACCGTGTATGCGGCAGTTCCGGGAGCAGCTACATTAACATCCTGAACTTCGTTGACCACCGTCGCTGTCACCGCTGTGTACCCGTCATTCGGAACAGTGTCAGTATTCCGGTTCGCTGCTGTCGCAGCCCCCCTCCGGGTCGTGATAGTAGTGGAGTACTGCCGGGTTAATGGAATGTCATTTGGAGCTTGTCCGATTCTCCGCAAGTCGTCGTTCGGGATGTAGTAGCCGTTGCCGTCGCGATTGCCAGTGCCGTTGTAGGTGAGAACGTAGTAGCGGTTATCGATGTCAATAACGTCATCATCTCTTCTGATGTTCAACTCCGGCAAAGGCTCAGGGTTAACGAACCCGTGTCCGCCGTGGTTTCCCAATCCATCTCGGTAGACGTACATGTCATTAAAAATGCCATTGTTGCTGGGGAAAGCGGTGGAGGCACTCGGGTTCACCCTCACCTGCAGAGGGTTGTCGCCCCCGTAGGTCGTGTACGCCCAGATCGGAGGAGCAGGAGGAGGGGTGGAGTTCCTCGGATCATAGTGGGCGATCCGACCGGCCACCAACACCTTGTCATTCCTTGTGCGATCAAGTTCCACTACGCTCTTTATCGCCTCGGTCGTATTCGCCGTTGGACCCTGCCAGGTGAGATCCTGGTTGATTCGCATGGGACCATCGTAAAGGGGAATCGTCGCGTAGTAGTACTCCACCTCTATCGCGATTGCGAGGGGATTGGCAAAGATCAGCGTCCCCGTGTCGTAATCGACAGTGTAGGTGTTTGCCGGAATCGGCTGACGAGTCAAGTTCGCCTGGTGTACTGTGAAAACACTGTTGGCATCAGTTACTTCCTGCGTGAGGATTTGCTCTCCAGCCGCATCCTGTTGGTCAGCTCTGAGAGTCACGGTGTTGGCGGTGGTGTTGATGGAGGCAGTCACAATACCGGTAAGCGCAGTATTAACAACATTCATTGCGTTGGTCCAAGATGCATCAGCCGAGGCCCCAATGGCTATATCTGTCCCGAAAGTGAATGTTGTAGGACCGGGAGGTTGCGGCCCGATGCTGAAAGAGTCGGTTGCCGTTACCTGGGTGTCGGCATAAGTGATTGTTCCGGTAGCGTATCGGCTTCGCACGGTAACCGGATAGTTGGCAGAATCATTCACCATTGGGTACCTGTCTGTGAAGACAATGGTTTCACCACTGCCACTTGGGGGATTATCGACTTGCTGGACTACGAAGTTCCCCAGCACTGTATTCTCATCTGCCAAAAAAGCGTAACTGTTGAGGGTTATGGGTTTGTACGCGACTCGCTCCCGGAATACGGCGGGGTTGTTTGACGACCGACCGATGCTGGTAATGCGGATAAAGCCCTCTGTGGCGCTTCCCGAATTTCCACCAGGATACTCCACCCTCAGCAGGAACCTCCCCCCGCCGAAATCCGGGTTGTTGGTTGCGGTGGGGTCAGGATCCAAGGGATCGGGATACTTAATGTACCAACCATGCACACCCCAACCACGCGCCATCTCGATCTCGTCATAGTATCCTTCTGTGTTGGAGCGTGTGGTAGCTGTCGCAGTATCAGTCCCGTAACCGAGAGAATCCTGAGGTCGCCAATCGGCTGCATCGACACTGTTCGTTAGCTCTTCATTGGCGTACTCGATACCTGCCTTAGCCATCTGGTCGGCTTTCACGACGTCTTCGTGCCGCGCCGACTGAGCCAGGTTGAAGCTGACGACGCCCACAAACGCCGCGCCCAACAGGGCCACCAGCAGCATGATCATCACGGCGATCAGCAGACCCTGTCCAGATTGCGGATGGCGAATGGCGGATGGCGGATGGATGATTGAATGATTCATGATTGAGGTTGGTTTCATTTCAGCAGCCTCCTTTCAGTATCGTGAAGCGTGACTCATGAGAGGCCGTCCGCAACTCGCGGAGTAGAGCCACGATCCACGTTTCACGGTTGACCACAGAGTTCTACTCCTCGTTGAGTTTGTGCGCCAAGCGGTCTTTGACCTCTTCCCATTCAAGGCATTGTCCGGCAACCACGCGGGACTCCGCTTCCAGCAGTTCGTCGCGCAACTCCCCGACACTCATCCGTCGCACCTCCGCTGTCTGCACCGGAGTCAGGAGCGCAGTGGGGATCCCCCCGCGCATGACCGTGATCGTCTCCTCGTTTGCTGTCAGTTCACCGAAAACGGCGTTCGGATTGGATTGCATATCATCAAACGTTATTGCACGACTCATGATCTTTCTTTCTTTCACTCCACCACATTCGGCAGGTGGATGTCCTGCTTGAGTTGCGAGGTAACTCCGCCGCCTCTCGCCACGTCGAACCGGGCCACCTTGATGGACACCGCAACGGCCTCAACCGGCGCGTCGTCGTCGTTGTTTCGATGCCTCAACTGGAAGGAAATCCCCACCACATCGGTGTCCTGAAGAGGTGTCATACTGGTGTGGCTGCGACCGGCGCTGTCGGTGACGCTGTTGGACAAAAGGTCAAAGGTTGTGTCGACGGCATTGGCGTCTGCGTAGGTTCTCCAAGCCCACGGACTGGCGCTGAGTGGCGAATACTCCGCCCGGTAAAGCACGTGCAGGTTGGGCTGGGCCCCTGAAGTGGCGGTCAGCGCATCCCTAATGCCGTTCCCGTCGGAATCTTCAGCATCGGAGGCTTTGCTGGTATCTGGCAGTCGCACATAATACGAAATGTACGCGTCCTGCGGTTGCAGCGGAGTGACAATCCCGTTGGTATCCGTCTGAGGGAGAATGAAGTCGATACGGCTTGGGACGGCCAACGGGGTCGTCGAGGCGCTCGTGTTGATGTAGTCTGTGTTTACGTACACGAACATCGCTCGACTGATTTCTCGCTGCATCTGCTCCAGGGCGTTGCGCGCGGTGGCCTGCGTTTCTGTTCGCGCCTTGCCCTGATAGAACAGGTTCATCCCGGTCAGCATGGGAAGAAAGAGAAGCCCGAAAAGGAGAAGCAGAATCGACAAGCTCACCAGCAACTCGATCATGGTGAAGCCGGAGGAGTGACAGCCTGCCCCGATCCGTCGGGGAGTGACGAGTGACGCCCGCCTGCCATCGGTCGGGCAGGAGTGACGAGTGGTGACTGGTGAGTGGTGACTGGTGAGTGGTGGGTGATGAGTGATAAGTGATGAGAGACTGCGTGACACTTGACACTTGACACTTGACATCTTTGCTTCCGCTTTCATTCCAAGTTCACCTCCGTCTCAGCATTCGCGATTTCCGGTTCCCGGTTCACCGATAGGCTTCGTCATGCTTGCCGATGGTCTCGACGTGGATGACCCGTGCCTCGGTGTTGTATTCGTAAAGGATGCGGTACTGGCTGGCATGCAGACTGTACTCATCCCGGTCTGTCAGCTTCTCGTGTCTGATGGTGTGCATGTTCTCTGCGAGCCAGTCGATCTTCTTGCTGACGCTTTCTCGGACTTTCGGCGGTAACTTACGCCACACGCGCGCTGCGTGTGGGGAGAAGACGATTCTCCATTCCGCGACCGAGTCACTCACCGAGGCTCAATTCCTTCCGAAGCTGACTCCAGGGAGCGCCTTTCCCTGCCACGAGGTCGCGCTTTGCCTCCTCCAGCTCTGCTATCTCCTGCGACGTCAATACATCGTCGCTGTAGCGGAAGTGCAATCCGTGCTCATCCACCCAGATCGCGTTTAGCTCGCCGGGGCGCTTGCCGATTGACTCGACATATCGGGCGTAAGTCTCCTCTGAGTGGAAGACCAGGCAACCCTGCTCATCGAGGTAAGCCGCGTCGCGATAGCGACCCTGCCTCACCCTCTCAGAGAATCGGGGAGGGATTGCCCCGATTCTCTGCCGTCTGTCGTCTGTCAACGCTGTGCTCGACATCTATCTTCCTTCCGTCCTCAATAGGCAATTCTACGGACATGTTCCCTTCGTAATGCGATCTTCCAGCTCCCGCTTGGGCAGCCCTCTCACTTGCCCATTCCCCAATCAACCAACTACCATCTTCTCCCCGTGCCACTGACCCCGACACTTACCGATAGATTTCGTCGTGTCTCCCCACTTTCTCAACGCCGATGATACGTTGCACGTGGTCAATGCGATAGAGAATTCGATATTGCCCGCAGTGCAGGCTACGCTCGCTCCGGGCTTACAGCTTTTCGTGACTCAGAGACTCAACGTTCTCGCAAAGCCACTTTATCTTCTTTCGGATGTCCTCCACATTGCCCGGATTCTGACGAGCCAGCTTTGTCAGCCACCGTCTGGCCGCCTGGCTGAAGGAGAGATCATATCTCACGACCTGACACCCATCGCCTGCAATTCTCTCCAGACATCATCGGCGGGAACGTGTGGTTCCTCCCGAATTTCGTCTAACTCCTTCTCGACTTCGGGCCTTAGTTGAAAGTCGCCGTGGCGATTCCGAAATCCCTGCTCATCAACCCAGATCGCGTTCACCTCGCCAGGGCGTTTGCCGGTTGACTCGACATACCGGGCGTAAGTCTCCTCCGAGTGGAAGACGAGGCAACCGTCCTGGTCAACATACGCTGCACGCCGGTAGTTGTCTCTGCGAACCTGCTCAGCAAACTTCTCCGCACGCCTGTGAGTTCCCTTTTCTGTCGTTACCGTAGACATGGTGGCTCCAATTCAGCCCGTCGAACTCTCCCCGCCGCTCCGGGACTCCGGGACGTTGCGCAACGGCTTCTCAATCGTGCAAAAGACATCGCCTTCAAGGACACCGGAAGTGGCTCTGTGTTGCCCCGTTCCAGGGACGACTCGCACCGATTTCAGCTTGCGAGCCCTGAACGCGACGCGAGATGCGTGCAGCGCGAACTCAGAGTTCGCCGCGTCGCCCTTCTCATAGCAGACCGGCATCCGTCGCCTCCTCAAGTTTGCCTTCGGCTTCCATCTCCGTGCACAATTCCCAGACCAGTTTCAAATCGAGGCGTAACTCCTGCATGATGTCGCTGTAGTAGCGCACCTTGTTGTCCTGCACCAACTCACGGATCTCCCGCTTTGCCTGATCGCGAGGGATGTCTCGCAGGTCCATGAATCCTATGGAGGTCAGCACGACATCATCGTCGTCATCGAAAGGCCTGCTCTCTATTGCAGCGAAATCCAGGTTTTCAGCCGGTAGCGCAGCCATTATTCAGTATCTCTCTCGCATTAGATGGTGCCCCGCGTGTGTCAACCCCATCACTCACCCATTCCTTAATTACCCCCATTACGGACACGTTCCCCTCGCGATACGTTCTTCCAACTCCCGTTTGGGGAGACGCTGCCATCCAATGAGGGGAGTGGATTGGCATGTCTGCCGCACCGGCAATCGTTCCATGGTTCCATCGAGAAAGATCACATTGTCCTGGTCGGTCCCGGTGCGCGAGTACTGGCGGTGGTGAACACACCAAGTGATCACCGTGTTGTCGGCCGGGTACCAGTTCTTTACGTTCGGGTTGCTCGAAGGCGATGCCCAGAAAAGCTGCCTTCGGTAGTTCTCGGCGTTCGTATCTGAGATGCCTCGATAGGTCTGGTAGGTGGTCTGCCCCTTGTCGTCGTAGCCCGACCAGTCTCCCGTAGTCGGAATGGTGAACTGATAGGAGAGATACGGAAGATTGAAGTAATCCGAATCACTCGGGTTCGTATACCGAGTCACGCTGTCGTGGTCCGGGCAGTGCATGGACTTCACCCCGCGAATGTAACGCGCCGTTGGGCTGTTGAGGCCAATCCCACTGGCTGTGCGGACGCCGTAGACGTGCAGCGCCCAGAGCCCCAGTCCTTTACCCGCTTCCGTGCCCGCGCCGGGGTCATACGGAGGATACCCGTCTTCATCCAACCGGTACATCTTCATCGCTTCGTAGACCGCCTGCATGTTGGCCTGGCACGAGACATTGCGGTTGCCCTCGGCGATACGGTTGACCGTCGGCACGGTGATCGCCGACAACACGGCGACGATGCCAATCACAATGACCATTTCGATGAGGGTGAAACCGAAGTGATGAGTGATGAGTGATGAGTGCTGAGTGCTTTTCACCTTCCACCTCCTTCCTTTTCGTGGGATCCCCGGTCACGCGTATTCGAACACATCCACTTGAACAGACCGCCGTGGCTGCGCGTGTCCATGCACCGTCCGTCGGATTTTCTTCGTGGTCCCACGACTGAACACGGTCTCACCACAACGAAGGCACGCGCGCGCAGGAATTCCCTCGACCAATACCGGTTTCCCGTCAATCAGGAAGCTCTCGGAGACCAGCCTTTTCTCCGATTCATTAGCTCCGCAAGTATCGCACCGAAACATGCGCGTCACCACTCTCCGTGGTCACTCCTGTTGTCCCGCAATCCCCATATTGTGCGTGTCGGGAAAAGCTCATGGAATTGCCTCCTCCCAGGCTTCACGGTCTCCTAACTCTGAAAAGAAAGTGCTTACTTTCACCAGCCGAACGCCCCGGTAAATTCCCAGCTCCAACAAGTCGGAATCGCCGGTGATTACATAGTCGACCTTCCCCGCTTCTGCCGTTGCGAGTACCAGATTGTCATCTCGATCACGGCAGACATTCGGCAACGCGCCAACACTCACGATCTCGCACCACGAGCAAACGTGGTCAATCACCTTGTCTGCTTCATCTTGCGTGAGACGGAATGGCTTACTCTCCCTTGTGAGTACCTCGCTCAACTCTGCAAGCAACCCCGATGAACTGACAGCCTTGATCTCCCCCTTCCGTGCCTTGTGCAGCAACTTGCTGGGGAGCCCTGACCGGAACAAGCCGGAAACCACGATGTTCGTATCGAGGAGAACCTTGCTCACGACTTCTCCGACCGAGCTTGATGCACGATCTCTGCAATGTCCTCTTCCGACAGATTGCCGAAACCATACTTATGTGGAAGGCTGAAGGCCCATTGCTCGAACTCGTCGATCTCGGAGTCTCCTCCGTGCAGCAAATTCATAAATCGTTGTACGACCGGGAGAGACTCCTCGGGAAGAGACCTCAACTGCTCAACGAGCACCTCTCGGTTCACCTCCCGCGTTCTGTCCATTGTCACCGGCATACTTACCCCTCGCTTCTCTCCGTGTCATGTCTGTGGTCAATCAAACCCGTAACCCTCGGCATCGACCCCCAGTCTATCCCTGTGACATCACCGCCGCGTCAGGTAGGTTGGAACCTCCACCATGCGGATGCGCGCCTTGTCGCCCCAGGCGACGCGAGCAATCGTCGATACCCCGCGCACGGCGATGATCTCCCGGTAGTTATTGTACAGCTTCACCTCATAAGGGAAGTTGGCAAACACCGGGTAGTCGGCTTCATCGGGGTTGATGGCGTGCATCTCGCCATAAAAAGTCTTGTCGTCAGAACTATTCGTCGGCGTAGGGCTGCCCCCCGGATTGTCGGCAACGTAGTCAACCACCACGGTATTGCCAGCGTTGATCTGCGGAAACCCGAGGGCCTTCTGATAGTCGGTGACTCCCGTGTCTGCCGTCTGCCAGTATCGGTCGGCAAACACTCGATACCACTCGGGGTCAGTCGTGATCGCGTTCGTGAACGTGGCAGGGGCTTTCACCATCTGCACCAGCCATTCCTCGCCGGTTCTGTAGGTCAGTCGCACCACGGTGCCTGCCAACGACACATTGAAGGTTACGATTCCCGTCAGGTAGTCAGTGGAGGCCGGAGCGATGCTTTCTCCGGTTGCCACACTGGCGATGTGCATCCCCTCGTCAGCGAGCACATCCTCAAACACGAGGTCCACAACACCGTTTGCCCCGACAGTCGATGTTTCAGTGACCCACCGCCAGTCATTCACCGCATAATCGACCTTCACTTCCTGTCCTACTGTCACTCCCGAGAGCGGAATGACCCCGCGCCTGAAGTTGTCCATCAGAACTTGGCGTTTCTGATCCCGAATCGTATCAGAGTCGCCATCTATCACAGTATTTGCAATCGCAACGGGTGCTTCCATAACAACTCTCCAGGAACGTGGAAGTACCTGCCCAAATTCCAAGGTGCCCAGCCCGGGTATTGTGGCAGTCCTTGCGGAAACAACAACATCATACGGAGAGCTCGAAGCTATCAACTGACGCTCACCTTCCACATAGTATGACTGTCCGTTGTGTGGGTTGCTTGTATCGATCCACGTGTAACTGATGCGAACGTATTGTCCTGCATTGGCGGCGTTGAAGTACAACCTTCCTGTAGTCAGATTCGCGTTCGGCTGAAATTCAAGCGGGCTCGGAGCAGCCCCAACCTCGGTGAGAGGTACTTCACGATACACTCTGGGATTTCTCAGATCGGGATCGGTAAGGATGAGTGCACTCGGCGGAACCGATGTACAATCGGTACAAAAAGAATCATTGGGGTCGAAATCAATCTGCGGGAAGTTCACAATGACATTCCCGTTGCTCAACACCTCGTGCGTTTCTCCCACCACTCTCCGGACACTGTCGATGGAATTGGTGGTCCCGTCGTCCGTTGTCGACTCAGGATCGATGGCAGTGTTGAAGCTGCCATCGGCGTTGACCGCGACAACGGCATCGGGCAACTCGCCTTTCTGACGCGCGTAACTCTCCTGCACAGACTCGGCCAGTCGCGCGGCGACCTGCGCGTTCTCATTCTGCTGGATCACTCCGAGACCGGCAGGGAAAATCTTGACGATGGCGACGATGCCGAAGATGAGAATGGCGCTGGCGATGAGAACTTCGAGGAGGGAGAAGCCCGACTGGTGAGTGGTGAGTGGTGAGTGGTGAGTGGCGAGTGGCAAGTGGCAAGTGGCAAGTGACATCCTGCCCCGATACGTTGGGGAGTGACGAATGTCTATTCGCCGATTCGCCGGTTCGTTGATTTTCTGATTTGCTTTATTCATCGGGATGCCCCTGCAAATGGACTCCATCTCAACCTCGACAATGGCTCGAGAGTTGTCAAGACTTCTCCCTGATTCGATGTGCTTCGACGAGAACAAGTTTGCCGTTGAAGTCATCCATTGTGGCGTGTTCTTCGAGATGCTCTCTGAATCTCGACATCATCGCCGGTAAAGCCTCGGGATGATCTCACTTGCAGTGCCACTATGCCTTTGTACCGGTTCGGGGGATAGGCCACAATGTTGGTGAAATCCCCGTTCAATGAAACGAGTATGGCATCCAGTTCCTGCGCTTTGGCAATCACCACCGGGTCGGGTGAATCAGTCGGGATCTTGTCTTTCACACGCAAAACATCGTGTCCGCCTTCCCGAAGTACCTCCATAACCGAGTTGGGCACGCAATGGTCGGCGAAGAACTTCAACGCCATCAGGCAGCTACCTCAAATTCGGACAGGTCACGCGCATAGTCAAGGCATGCAGCGATATGCTCGTCCCGCAAGTCGGGAAATTCCCGACGTATCTGCTCCGGCGATGCACCCGCAGCGAGGTATCCGAGAATGAGGCTTACTGGTATCCGCGTACCCCCGATCCTCGGTCTTCCCCGCAACACATCCGGTGTGCTGACAACGTAGTCTGTCCATTGTACCGGCATGGTTCATCTCCTATCGCTCGCCCCAAGGCATCAAAGTCCCCGCTCCGTTTCAACATTCTCCCATCCACCTCTAATCCGGCTGCGTATTCCAGTTGTATGTGTACCAGAAAGGCTTATCCCAGCCCCCGTCAAGCCGGACTGCTATGTCCATCTGCTGCTTGTTGTCGCTGGCGCTCTTCCCCCGGTGGTGAACGCAGTGGGTGACGATGGTGTACTCCGGCGCGAAGCGGTTAGCCAAACACGTATAGTGTTTTGGGTTGGTTACACCAGCATTGGACATTACGGTTTCAAACTCATCGTTCTGCCTGTTGGAGTTTGTGTCCGTCCCGAGGCCGTAAGCGTACCCTAGTTCCGTGTCACCGTAGAAAGTCGCGTCGGTCTTCTTGTATTTCAGCCCATAGTAGTTCCACACAAGGCTTGTGCCGTTAACGTCGTAGTAACTGCTGTAGGGGAAGCTGCTGTTGGTGAAGGCATCCTCACGAATGCTCTCATCGTCCGGGCAGATCAGCATGTCTTTCCCGTGGGACGCCTTGCCCCCGCTCGATCTGACCTGGAGGTACTCCTCGATTTCGTTGAGCGATGAAGGATAGATATGATAGTCCATCTTATACTGCTTCACGGCGATGCCAATCTGCTGCAGCTTGACGATGCAGGCCGCCTGGTTTGCGTTCTCCTGGACGCGCCGAAACACGGGAAAGGAGATGGACGTGAGGATGACGATGATCCCCAGCACCACCAGTATCTCCGTCAACGTAAACCCTTGATTATGTCGGCTTGTTACTTCCATTGCGGATCCCCCTGACTGGAACATAGCGATACGTCAGTTGATTGAGTACATATTGACAACCATCGGGGTCACGACGTCTCCCCACAAGAGCACGACAATTGCGCCCACGACCAGCATGGGACCGAAGGGCATGTAGTCTCGCCCGGACTTCCTCTTTAATGCTATCAGTGTTATACCGACGGCGGCTCCGAGAATGATAGACACCAGGAAAAATGTGAGCAGGTGCCACGACAGCCCGAAATAAGTTCCCACGGTGCCTGCAAGTTTGACATCACCCCCGCCCATGCTCTCCTTGTGGAACATTTTGGCTCCAACCCAGCCAACGAAGAGCAGCACGCCACTCCCCACGACCAACCCGAGTACCGAACCGGGCACAGGAACTTGAATCCCCCCCCCGAACCAGGGAACGGGAATCTGCGGTGGGAGAGTGTGCAGGAATGTTAGTCTGTAGAGATCAACACCCAGTCCCACTGCCGCTGGAGTGAGGGAGAGTTCATCGGGAATAATATAATGGTCGAGGTCGATATAAAGGATGGCGATAAGGCTGGAAACAAGAACAACGTTCGCCCCCAGTTGCAGCAAGGAATCAGCATTGAGCCCGGTGAGCACGAAAAGGATGCCGGTGATCAACTCCACGACGAAGTACCGCCAACTGACCGGCTGTTTGCAGTAACGGCATCGCGCCCGTAACCAGATCAGACTGAACAAAGGAAAGAGGTCGGGCACGCGCAAGCGGGTATTGCAGAAGGGACAGTGCGAGGGTGTCGAGACGACAGATTCGCCGAACGGCATTCGACAGATGCAGACATTCAGGAAACTGCCGACCACCGCGCCAAAGATGAAGAGAAGAGGGACGGTGGCGGGTGTGTGGAGGAGGTCAGCGTCGATATGGAAACTCCCAGCTCACCACTATTCCGACAGACTGCTGATAATCGAGATCAGCGGCAGGAACATGGCGACAACGATAAAGCCGACGATGCCACCGAGAAAAACGATCAGCAGAGGCTCCAGCGCGGCTGCGAGTCCCTCCAACTGTGCTTCCACTTCAGACTCGTAGAAGTCGGCGATCTTCTCAAGCATCTGGTCGAGGGCGCCGGTTTCCTCCCCGATGGAGATCATCTGAACTACCATCGGCGGGAACAATCCGCTCCGCTCCAGAGGGGCGCCAATCCGTTCGCCTTCGCGGATGGCCGACCGGGCATCGAGAATCGCAGAAGAAAGGATATCGTTGTCGATGGCGCCAGCGACGGTTTCCATGGCCTGCAGAATCGGCACACCACTGGTCATCAGCGTACTCAGGGTTCGACTGAAACGCGCCACGGCGATCTTGTGGTTCAGCCCACCGAAGATCGGCAATTTCAGCTTCAACCAGTCCCACTGGCGCTTGCCGGTCTTTGTACGGGTGTACTTGCCGAAGGCGACCTTGAAAACTACAATCCCCCCGACCATGATGTACCAGCGCGAGGTCATAAATTTGCTGAGCGCCATCAGGAATGCCGTCGGGGCGGGAAGCGTGACGCCAAAGTCCTCGAAGATGGCCATGAACTTGGGGAGGATAAACGTGACAAGAAAGGTAACGATACCCACCGCGGCGATCAGAACCAGTGTTGGGTAGGTCATGGCCGACTTGACTTTCCGCCGCAGAGTCATGTCGGCCTCAAGAAAGGTGGCGAGTCGGTCGAGCGATTCGTCCAGCACACCACCGACTTCCCCTGCGCGAATCAAACCGATAAACAGGTTCGAGAAAACGAGCGGGTATTTGGCGACGGATTTGGAGAGCGTCGAGCCTCCCTCCACCTGGGTCTGAATATCCCGGATGATTTCTTTGAGCTTCGGGCTTTGGGTCTGGGCTTCCAGCACGGCGAGGCAGCGCACCAGCGATACGCCCGCGTTGATCATGGTAGCAAACTGCCGGCAAAAGATGCACAAATGCTGCAGTTTCACCTTGCCTCCGAAGAGCTTCCTCTTCTCCTTCTTCGCTCCAGCCTTGGCGACGGTCTTCTGTTTTGTGACCGATGTCACCCAATACCCCTGCTCACGAAGGCGCTTGACGAGAATCTTCTCGTTCTCGGCATCCGTTGTTCCCTTGAAAGGTTTGCCTTGGGCATCTTTGGCTACGTAAGCATAGGTGGGCATGACACTCCTCCCTTCCCTTGTGTGGGACCTACCTGTTTACTGCAAACTCCGACCGCGCCGGCGATTCCGGCCGTGCCGACGATTCACCACCGACTGCAACTGCCGGTATTATACCACAACAGTGACCGATAACTCTACTACTCGACCTGTCCGGAAGTTGTGGCGATCATTTTCTTCAGCTCTTCCTCGTTCTGACAACGGATCAGGGCTTCTTCGTAGGTGATCAGTCCACGCATATAGAGATCGCGCAGACACTGGTCCATGGTTTGCATCCCGATGTTGGCGCAGGTCTGAATGATGGAATTCATCTGGTGGGCTTTCGATTCACGGATCAGGTTCCGAATGGCAGAGTTCGCTATCATGATCTCCAAAGCGCACACGCGTCCGGGTCCATCCGCACGCGGCAACAACTGCTGCGAAACGATGGCGACGAGGTTGTTGGAGAGCTGGACCCGAATCTGTTCCTGTTGCGCCGAAGGGAAAACGTCGATGATACGGTCCACGCTTTCCGCCGCGCTGTTTGTGTGAAGCGTGCCCATGACAAGGTGGCCGGTTTCGGCGGAGGTAATGGCGATCTGCATCGTGTCCAGGTCACGCATCTCTCCGACCAGAATGACGTCGGGGTCCTCGCGCAACGCGGCCCGCAGAGCATTTTTGAACTCCAAAGTATCCTGACCCACCTCACGCTGGTTGACAATGCAACTCCTGTGGCTGTGCAGGTACTCAATCGGGTCCTCGACCGTGAGAATATGCTTGTTCTCCTCGGTGTTGATCTGATTGATCATGGCAGCCAGCGTCGTGGACTTGCCGCTGCCGGTGGGGCCTGTCACCAGGATCAGTCCACGCGGTTTGCGGGCCATTTCTTCCAGCACCGGCGGAAGCCCCAGTTCCTTGATGGTGGGGATTTTCGCGACGATGAGACGGAACGCCGACGCCACATTGCCGCGGTCACGATACACATTCACGCGAAACCGGGCAAGGTTCTGAAGCGAGTAGGAGAAGTCCAACTCGAGTTCGTTCTCGAACCGCTGGATCTGCTCATCGGAAAGGATATCATAGATGATCCGTTGGGAAACCTGGGGGGTCACCGACACGTAATCCGTGGGAATAAGTTTGCCGTCGAGCCGGTAGGTCGGAGGGACTCCAACGCAGAGATGCAGGTCGGAGCAGTTGTTACGGTGCACGATGTCCAACAACTCATCCAGATGAATATCCTCCAACTGCTTCGGTGGAGGCTTCTGTTTCGGCTGCGGCGGCTGTGCCTGCGGTTGACCAAAGCTCTGCGGATGTCCGGGCTGACCGGGCGGTCGAGGGGTTGGCGGCACCTCAAATCCCGGCGGCGTTTGTCCGCCGGACGTCGTCGTACGTTGTTGCAAGTTTGTGTCCTCCCAAGAGCATGTGGCTACAGCCATTGAGTTGCCTCTCTCCTGATTGGAGATCAGGAGAGAGGCAGGATTTCAATGCCCAAAAGTTCGATCAATGTCCGCCGGTGAAGACGACGCGCATAATCTCCTCTACGGTCGAAGACCCGTCCATGATCTTCTGAAAACCGTCTTCCTGAAGGGTCTTCATTCCATTGGCGCGTGCGGCGTCTCTGATTTCAGACAGTGGAGCGCGGCGAACTACCATGTCCGCAATCTCCTCGTTGATGCTC
The DNA here is from genome assembly GCA_001872605.1 of Armatimonadetes bacterium CG2_30_59_28. Taxonomy (GTDB): domain Bacteria; phylum Armatimonadota; class Abditibacteriia; order CG2-30-59-28; family CG2-30-59-28; genus CG2-30-59-28. Next base: position 21,677 of record MNXM01000334.1, read on the forward strand.
ATCAGTTCATAGATGCCCAGCCGGCCCTTGAAACCTGTAAAACGGCATATCTCACAACCCTTACCCCGGTAAAAAACCTGGTCCGAATTCTCGTCAGGGTCGTACCCAAACCGCACCAGTAGTTCCAGCGGTGGCGTGTAGGGTTCTTTGCAGTTGCCGCAGATTTTACGGGCAAGCCGTTGAGCCATTGCCCCGATAACGGACGCGGCAATGAGAAAAGGCTCAACGCCCATGTCAACGAGACGGGTCACGGCAGAAGGTGCGTCATTGGTGTGCAGAGTCGTCAGCACAAGGTGTCCTGTCAACGCAGATTGTACGGCGATTTCCGCCGTCTCCAGGTCGCGGACCTCTCCCACCATGATGATGTCAGGGTCTTGACGAAGGAAGGAGCGTAGCGCGTTGGAGAAGGTTAGTCCGGCCTTCCTGTTGACGTGAACCTGGTTGAGTCCGGGAAGCTGATATTCCACCGGGTCTTCGATGGTGATGATGTTCTTCTCCACCGAGTTGATGATGTTCATGATGGAATACTGTGTAGTCGTCTTGCCACTTCCTGTGGGTCCGCAACTGATGACCATTCCGTTCGGCTGTGCGCAGAGGTCGGTGATCAGCGCCTGAGTATGTGCGTAAAGGCCCAGCTTGTCCAGTCCGAGGAGGACGCTGCTCTTATCGAGAATTCGCATGACGATTTTCTCGCCATACTGCGTCGGGATGGACGACACGCGGAGGTCATAGTCTTTCTTCGCCATGCGGATATGGATGCGTCCGTCCTGAGGGATGCGCCGTTCGGCAATGTTCATGTCTGCCATGATCTTGATGCGGGAAACCAGCGGCGCCAACACGTACTGAGGGACTTTCATGACCTCGTGCAGCACCCCGTCGATGCGAAAGCGCACCCGAACCCCTCGTCTCTGGGGCTCAATATGGATATCGCTGGCCCCATCTTTGATCGACTGTTGCAGGATGGCGTTTACGATCTTAATGATGGGAGCTTCTTCGGTCAGCTCCTTTAGTTTGCCGGTGTCATCGCCGCCGGAGATATCTGAGTCTTCGCCGGCTCCTGCCATGTACTCGCCATGCCCGAGGTCCGCAGTCGCGCCTCCCCCAAGTGCGCTGAGCGCATTCTTAAACGACTCGTCCATTTCATCCCCATCATTGTCCTGAGCGGCCGCCGCCGGCCGTGAATCGTTCCGGAGCTTGGCGATCTGCGATGCGGATGCGAGAACCGGTCGAATGTCGTACCCCGTCTGCACCTGAATCTCGTCGAGGGCAACGATATTGGAGGGATCGGGTGTGGCGACAATCAGCTTCTTCCCGTCGAGCTTGACGGGAAGAACGCCATGCTTCTGCTGAAGGTCGTTGGGGATCAGACCCAGATTGGATGCATCGTACTTGACCTTATTAAAATCCACACAGGGAATCCGCATCTGAGCGGCCAGCGCCTGCAGAACGATTCCCTCTTCGACATAACCGAGGTCAATCAGCGTTTGACCGAGCGGCTGACTCGCAGTCTTTGCCGCCTCCATGGCCTCTTTGAGTTGCTGATCGTTGATCAGTCCCTTTTCCTTGAGCATTTGCCCAAGGCTTTTCTTGGCAACGGCCATACGCGCTCACTCCGAGGGCATTCCTGATTTCGCGCCCATGAAACCCTAGGGCGCAACGAACAACCCCCACAACGAGAGAATTATAGCAGGAAGAAAACGCCTTCCGCAACACACGGAAGCTCTGCGAGTGTCGATAGGACGTTCAGGCCAGCGACTGGGCGGCCCGGATGACGTCGGCAGCGGTCAATCCATACTTCTCAAACAATCCCTGCGGATCACCCGATTCAGCAAACTGGTCGCCCACATTGACGTGCCGAACGGGGCAGGGGTGATGCTCCACGACAAACTGGGACACAACGCTTCCCAGACCGCCGTAATGCCCGTGTTCTTCAGCCACGACGAGGCCCTTCGTCTCCTTTGCCGCGGCGAGAAGCACGTCGCCATCGATCGGTTTGACGGTGTGCATGTCGATGACGCGCGCCTCTATTCCTCGCTGTCTGAGCGCTTCCGCGGCCTCCACCGCCACCGCCACCATCAAGCCGTTGGCGATGATGGCAACATCTCCCCCGTCGCGCAGTACGTTGGCTTTCCCCAGTGAGAAATCGCACCCGTTCCCATAGACGATAGGAACTTTTGGTCGGCCGACACGCATGTAGGTCGGACCCACATGCTCGGCCAGAGCGGGAACAGCGGCATGAGTAGCCACTTCGTCGGCGGGAACAACGACCGTGAAATTCGGTAGAGCACAGGCGAGGGCGACATCCTCGATCGCCATCTGCGAGGGGCCATCCTCACCGATGCTGATTCCCCCATGACTGCCAACCACCTTCACGTTGAGGTTGGGGAATGCCACCGACATGCGAAGCTGGTCATACGCGTTGCACATCATGAAGGCCGCGAAACTGGCGACGAAGGGAATCTTGCCGCAACTCGCCAATCCACCGGCCATGCTGACGAGATTGGATTCCGCAATCCCTACGTTAAAGAATCGGTCCGGGAATTCTTTCCCGAAGATTTCAGTCTTGGTCGAGTTGCAGAGGTCTCCATCGAGAGCGACCACCCGTGGATTCTGCTTCCCCAAATCAAGGAGGGCATCGCCGAAAGCATCGCGTGTTGCCTTCCCCATTTTTAGTCCCATGCCTGCACTGGTATTCATGAATCACCTCGATAAAAGTGGTTGGTGGTTTGTGGTTGCTGGTTGATGGGTGGGGATTCTCGCAGCTCGGCGCCCGGCACCATTGACCTTTAGCCACCAACCACCAGCCACCAACCACTAACCACGAACCATTTGCCCTGCTTCCTACTTCCATCCCAATTCCTGCAACGCCAATTCGGCTTCATCCTCCGTCAGAGCTTTGCCGTGATATCTGTAGTCGGCTTCCATAAAGGAGACTCCCTTGCCCTTCTTCGTTCTTGCGACAATCGCTGTCGGTCCGCCTTGGTGCGACTTGCCCGCATTGAGAGCCTCGAGCACCCGATCCATATCGTGCCCGTCAATCTCCAGCGTGTTCCAGTGGAAGGCCCGCCACTTTTCCGCGAGCGGAGTCATGTCGAGAATATCCCGAACATAGCCAGTCTGCTGGGCGCCATTGTGGTCAACGATACAGGTCAGGTTGTCAAACTTAAAGTGCGCCGCCGCGGCGGCGGCTTCCCAAATCTGCCCCTCGTTGCTCTCCCCGTCACCGATCACGCAGTAAACCTGGTAGTGTTTCCCGTCCACTCTGGCAGCCGCAGCCATGCCGCAGGCTATGGACAACCCCTGTCCCAGCGATCCTGAGGATGCCTCGATGCCGGGAAGCCGCCGCATGTTGGGGTGGCCTTCGAGAGGACTGCCCAACTTACGGAGGGTCTGCAGGTCATCCACGGGGAAGTAACCTGCCTCCGCCAACGCCGCGTACAGAGCGGGACAGCCGTGCCCCTTGCTGAGAATGAATCGGTCGCGGTCTGCCCATTGGGGATTATTGGGATCATGGTTCATGATCCCACCAAAGTACAACGCGGTCACGATTTCGGCTATCGACATCGAACTGCTCGGATGCCCCGATCCAGCCGTCGTCGTCATCTCGATGATGTGTTTGCGAAGCAGTCTCGCCCGTTCCCTCAGATCGTCGACACAAAGTTCTTCAGCCAAGTGATCTCACCTCGATTTTGTTTTGTAGCACATGATCGACCAACTCAGAGTTCGCCGGGAGCCATTACTGTTTACGAGTTGCTCTGTTCCCGAAGCTCACGCGCCTGCACTTCCTGCGTCGATGCACTCCGAGTCCGCCCCGCAGGGGCAAGAGGCGCGGCCCCAACGCTTGCGGCGAACTGAGAGTTCGCGAACTGAGAGTTCGCGTCCGCCAGCTTCTGCACCTGCTGTTTCAGATTTTGCAGGTCGGCGCGTATCTTCATCAATTCCCCGAGGGTGTCCTTTCCCTTCTCGTTCATTTGGAGAAGGGAGGCGTTGAGTTCCTGTTCCTGTCTCTTCTCCTTCATCTTCATGCTCTTGAATGTCGCCGACGCCAACCAGGCGATGATCGACAACGCCACGACGGCGCCGCTGCCGAAGATGATGAGAATAATGGTAACGATTTGATCCAGCGTCGCGAACTCCGAGTGCGTCGTAATTCCCCGGTCTGCCAAGCAATACGCCCCAACATGATACTTCGTATGGAGAGTTTGTCAACACTCCTGTGCCGCTCGATGGGCCATCAAGCTCACTATCACTTGGACTTCAACTCTCTTGCCAGATCGATGCTGCGACAAACGCTTCCCTATTCCCGCAACCTACCTGAGAGTGCTCGGGGGCCGTGAGGCGGAACCTTGGGAATGGAGTGAGGCGTGGATCATACCGTCATTCACCGATGCCTCCGGGACGAGCAACGGCGATCCGCCCTGGCAATTCGCTTCTCTTGCGAATTTTCGTTCGCGGAAACAGTTGCATTTTCTGGGCAAGATGATTAAACTAATAGAACTCAACGATGGGCATCAATGGCAGACGCAGAACGCCGGCAACGGCCAATATTGAAGCAATATAGTTAGACAAACCGTATCAACTCGCTGTAGTAATTTCGACAGCACAAAGGTGGCAACGTGGAAGCAACACTCGTTGCAGGCGTTGAGGAACGCCTCTCAACTGCATTTTCTGAGCCTTCGAATGGGTCAACGAAAACTCCCGCCATCGTTCGGCAGGCGCCCGACTCGCGCCGGATAAAAATGTACCAGGACCGGTTCACCGGCCACCCCATCAGCCTGCGCCTCTTCGAGGGGCCGCTGGACCTCCTTCTTTTTCTCATCAGGGAGAACCAGGTCCACATCTACGACATCCCCATCGCGGAAATCACGGATCAGTACCTGTCGTATGTGAGGCTGATGGAGTCACTCGACATCGAGTTGGCTGGCGATTTCATGGTGATGGCGTCAACACTGTTGGTCATCAAATCCAAGATGCTGCTTCCCAAGGCGGAAGAGAAACCTGGAGACAGTGAAGTCGAAGAGGACACGCGAGAGGGTCTGATCCGGAAGCTGTTGGAATACAAACGCTTCAAGGAAGCGGCGGACACGCTGAAGTCGCTGGGAGAGATCCGCTCCATGATGTTCGATCGTCCGCTGAACGGTCGTAACGGCCACTCCAACGGCAACGGGAACGGCCACCAGCATCCCAGCGTGATGTTCGTGCGAAGCGTCTCGGCGCTCGAGTTGTGCGTTGCGTTCCAGGAAGTCCTCGAACGTGTGGGCGAACGTCCTGCGGCTGAAATCCCGCGTCAACTGCTGACAATCCCTATGCGAATCAAGCACATCATGAGAACCTTGAAGGCGAAGCCCGAGGGCGCCACCTTCTGGGAGATTTGCGAAGATTGCGTAACACGCGACACGGTGATTGTCACGTTCCTGGCGCTGCTGGAGTTGATTCGACTCCTGCGGGTGCGCGTGTTCCAGCCTCAGAATTTCGGTGAAATTCGCGTCGCCGCAAGAAACGATGTCCCTGCGTTGACGTAAGAACCGTTCCTGTCGGGCTGAGGGAACCGCGCGCCGTGAGCGCTTTGGCGCGGGACCATCCCGCTTCATTCCGCATCCCGAACTCTGCATTCCGCATTTTATACTCGTTACGGGTGAAAACACCCCCTCACCCTCGAACCCAAAGGGTTCGAGGGTGAGGGGGAATCGCCCATGACCGCTCGGTCACCACGGAAGATGAAAACGGGAGAAAGTTCTTTTTAACCGCGAAGCCGCAAAGAGCCTTTGCGTTCTTTGCGTCTTTGCGGTTTATTTTCGGAGGAGGTGGCTACCTTGACTTCACTTGACATCCTTGAGGCTCTTATCTTTGCCTCCGAAGAACCTCTGGACGTCCAGCATATCGCGCAGGTTCTGGACGTAAACACCCATGAAGCCCAGGAGCTGCTTCAGCAACTCAAGGTTCAGAAAGAGACAACTGGAGGATTGACGCTGGCCGCGGTGGCCGGAGGGTATCGCCTTTTGACGAAGCCGGACTGTGCGGACTACATTGCCAAACTCCGCGAGCCTAAGAAAGTCCGGTTGTCCAAAGCGTCCCTGGAAGTGCTGGCGATCGTTGCGTATCGCCAGCCGATTACGCACGCAGAAGTGGACGCCATCCGAGGGGTGGATTCCGGACATTCGCTCAAGACACTGGTGGAGCGTGAGCTGCTCGACACGGCGCGGCGCAAGGATGCCCCCGGCCGTCCCTGGTTGTACGAAACAACCGATGCCTTCCTCGACTTCGTTGGGATTGAGGGCGTTGATGAGCTACCCGAGCTTGACGAAACGGAGTCACTCAGCGAACCGGTTCAGTTCTTCCAGCGGCACAGAACGTCCGATCCACAAACAACCGAGCTTCAATCGTCCGTGGGTAATGGAGAAATCCTTCCGGATTTCTCTACGGAAGGAGAGTGACCCCAACCTTAACGAGTATAACCGTTCAGAGGGCACTGGACGCACACAAAGCATCCATTCCACTGACACGAGGATCACGCGCTGGCGCCACGCTCGCCCTCGCTGCCTGTAAGCAGGTCCCCGTCGGATGCCGCACCACCGGTCCGACGCAGCCTCCCAAGGTCGCCGTATTGCATCGTTGCCTAATCTCCGCGGCTCTGAGGCTTCGTGTGAGTCTGAGCAGTTACACGTGTAACAAGTCCGCACCCCATGAGAGCGGTGAATGAATTCACGCAAGGCATGGATTTTGAGCCCTTTTTATGGCGACAGAAAGACCATCAATGCCGTCGTGCGAAGCCTTGAGGCGATGGGAGAAACAGCAAGGCAGATACCGGAAGAAGTGCGGCAAGAACACCCGACTATCCCATGGCGGGAATGCGAGACAAACTCAGTCACGAATACTGGGGAGTGGACTTGAGCATTGTGTGGACTGCTATCAAGGAGGAACTGCCTTCAGTGGAGCGGGAGATTCATTACATTCCGAGGAGTTGGGGGAATGGATAGGAAGTGCTCAATGACACACCGCAAGGAACATGATCTCGAAACTTTCACAAGCTGCGAACCCACCCTCCGCAACTTTGTCGAGGAACATCTCATCGACGAGTGCGGGTTGGTCCGCTCCTACACGAATGCGGAAACGCTAAAGGCGTGGACGAATGAGGAGTTGCAGCCGTATAACCTCATGCCCATCTGTCACGCCAACGTCAATGACCCCGCGTCGTACTGGAACTATGAAAACAGCCTGATGGGGACTGGTGAGTACGCTCTCAGTCAGGTTCTCCGCTACGAGGTGACGGGCGACGGAACCGCGCTTGTGGCCGCAGCGAATCCCATCTACGGCATTCTGCGTGTCTTCTACGAAGGAGAGCTTTTTGAGAAGGGATTCCTGCCCAAGCCTTTCGGCGGCGTGCGGCAGTGCGCCTACTCGCACGAACTGAGTCCCGACCAGCAGATCAAGAGCGTGGTGGCGTTGCGCGCCTACCAGAAGTATGCTCCACTGTCAGTGAGCCGTGTGATTGATGAGTATCTCGTTGCCCTCGCCGACTATCACTTCGCGCGCGGGTTCGTTCATCCGCGGCGTGAGAGTTTTGTGGTGACGCCGGAGAACCGACCCCATCACATCTGCATTCTTCTGCCCATTCTCGTCATCGCCTCAAATATCACCGGCGACGCGAAATACACGGACGCTTTGCCCAGGTTCGACAAGATCGTGGACGATTACGCAGCGGGAAAATCGCAGTTGCACCCCAACCTCTGCAGCCTGATGGTGGAGTGTTTCCACCTTGCCTACCAGGAAGGACATGAGGACCCGCGTTACCCAATCTGTATTCTCCGCCAGTGGGAGGTGCACCAGGAGATACTACTGGACGATGGGCACTGCAAGTGGTCCGACGGCCAGATGCGTTCCTCGGAAAGCACACGCATCGCCTCCGCCGCGCCGGTCGTGGACCACTACTTCCCTGAGACGCAGGCGTCGAAGAAGGCGTTGTCTATCATCAGCCAGGTTAAGGACCCGCGGAAGATGCTCTACATTACCGACACCGCCGGACAGCCGGTGGACTATCACGGCCCTCTGCACCGCAGTCTGTGCGAGATGGCGATTGCCTCGTGGCTGGTGACGTACTGGAGAATCCTGAAGGAGCATGGAACCCTCGAGGCCGATTGACGGCAACTGTTCCGACTCCTATAATGCCCTCGAAGACTGGAGCGTCCCGCACGCCGTACTTGAGCGAATCGTTCACACTCAGTACATCAACCATTGAGGAGTTCGCCGTAACGGCAACATCCAAAACGGTCGCGACCCCGGTTCGCCCGGATCCAATCGGGGCGAAACCTCTTCACGGACACCTGTCCTGAAGGGGGAATCTCCCGAACTCGGTGGCGACAGGAGCAATTCAATGATGAAATCTTTGTCAACATCATTGCGCGCGAGAATCTCCGCCGCGCTGTTTCTCACGGCACTCGTGGGCGTATTGCTGCTGGGCGGTTATGGTTTCTTCGTCTTTCGCGAGGTGATCGAGAAACAAGTCGAGCAACCCATCGTCGCGGAGAACACGCTCGCCGCGCACCATGCCGAGATGCTGTTGCAGGAGATGATCGGCGACGTCCGGGTGGTGGGCGAGGGGCACGTTCTGCGGTCGCTGGTCGCCGCCCGGGACGCCGGAGGTCGGGCTGACCCGGTCTACGGCGACACCTATCCCAGTTGGCAGGATCGCCTCGCGGAGTTGTTCCTCTCCGTTGCGGCCGCTTATCCCCGTTACTTTCAGGTGCGCTACATTGACGAGACAGGGATAGAGGTGGTGCGGTTGGACCGTGTGGGCGACCGCCTCGTCCGGATCCCAACGGAGGCGCTGCAGGACAAATCCGACCGTCCGTATTTCCGTGAGACCATACAGTTACCGCCGGGGGAAGTCTACGTGTCCCCCATTGACCTGAACCAGGAGCGAGGCAAGATCGTGACCCCTCACCAAGAGGTCGTCCGCATCGCGATGCCTGTCTTCGGTGCGCGGGGTCAGCGGCGCGGGATCGTCATCCTCAACGCTTCTCCTGCCAGCCTGTTGCACCAGCCACAGCTTGTCGCGAGCGAGTGCCAGTGCGCAAGTTTCGTGGCGAACAGGGAAGGTTACTACATCCACCACACGGACCCGGGCAAGCAGTTCGGTGGGCCGGGGGACCTGAATACCGGAGAGAGCTTTCGGGAGGATTTCCCAACGATTGCCGACGCAGTGCTCTCGGGGAGTTCGGGGCACGCTTATGCCAACGGGAAGGTGGTTTTCTACAGACCCATCAAGCTGCCGGGAACCTCCGACACTCGGTGGGTCCTGGGCCGCGTCTTCCCGGTCGCGACATTGTTCGCTCCGCTCCGGCGATGGGAGGTCGTCAGCGGCGGGATCATCATGGGCGCGTTGCTCCTCGCGTGGCTGCTGAGTATGTTGATCTCAAACCGGCTTGTAAGCCCTCTGAACCGGTTGGCGGAAGCCGCCCGCTCCGTGCGAGATGGCAATCTGTCTCACCGCGTTGACATCGCGACTCACGATGAGGTGGGAGTCGTTGCCGCGGCGTTCAACGAGATGGCGGAACAAGTGCAAAAGTCCTATTCGGCGATACAGCGCCATAGTGAGGAACTCACTGTATTAAACGCTGTGGCAGCCACCCTTGCGAGTTCGCTGGATCTGCGGATCACCCTGCAGAAGGTTCTGGAGCAGGTTATAGCCATGCCGTTGCTGCGATTGCGCGGCGGCGGCGTCATCTGCCTGCTCAACGAAGCCACGCAGGAGCTGGAGGCGGCGGCGCATCGCGGCATGCCCGTCGGCTGGCCCTGTGCAGAAAAGAAAGTGAAGGTGGGCGAGTGTCTTTGCGGCATGACGGCGCAAACCGGCGAAACGACGGTATCCACCAACGGCAGAGACGATCCCAGCCATAGCCGGAAGTGGGAGGGGATGCCCGACGATGGCAAAATCTGCGTGCCGTTGAAGGCCCACGACCGAGTCGTGGGAATCATGACCTGTCATCTCCCCGCGAACTACCAACCCACCCAATCCGAGACGCGTCTCTTGGAGTCCATCGCCGCACAGATTGGCATGACGGTGGAAAACGCCCGGCTCTATGAGGAGAGCCGAAACAATGAGCGAAGCCTGGCGAACGCGCAGCACATTGCTCACCTCGGCAACTGGAACTGGAACATCGTGACGAATGAACTGCGGTGGTCGGACGAGGTCTACCGCATCTTCGGACTGGAACCGCAGGAGTTCGGCGCCACCTACGAGACTTTCCTGGACACTGTTCATCCAGAAGACACGCAGCTCGTCAGGGACTCGGTGGACGCCGCACTGTACCAAGGAGCGTCTTACAGCATTGACCATCGCATCGTGCTCCCCGAAGGCTCGGTCAGGTTCGTCCACGAGCAGGCGGAGGTCACCTTCAACGAATCGGGCGAACCCGTTCGCATGGACGGCACGGTTCAGGATATTACCGACCGCAAGCAGGCAGGGGAGAGCCTGCGGAAGTTCTCGCGCGTGGTGGAACAGACCGCCGACAGTGTTGTCATTACCGACAGCAATGGCATTATCCAATACGTGAACCCGGCTTTTGAGCGGCGGACCGGCTATACTGCGGACAAAGCCATCGGTCAGACCCCGGAGATACTGAAATCGGGGGAGCATGACCGCGCTCTCTATAAACGCCTCTGGGCCACGATTCTGGCTGGCGAGCCATTCCGCCACGTTTTCGTCAACCGGAAGAAGAACGGGGAGTTGTACTACGAAGAGAAGACAATCACCCCGGTGCGAGATGAGCAGGGGAGCATTACCCACTTTGTGGCAACTGGCAAGGACGTGACCGAACGCGTCGAGGCGGAGCGAGAATTGGCCCGGCTCGCCTCCTTCCCCGAGTTGAACCCGAACCCGGTATTCGAACTGGACCTGGACGGACACATCACCTACCTTAATCCTGCGACCAGACGGCTGTTCCCTGAACTCGAATCCGCCGTCTGCGATCATCCGCTACTGACGAATTTTGACGCCTGCTGTATCGACGCGGGGCAACAGCCGCTCCGCACTTGCGTGCGCGAAGCGCTGATTGGTGGGGCCTGCTATCAAGAAGCGTTTACCTTTGTGCGTGAGAGCCAGCTTGTGCAAGTGTACGTGTTGGACATCACCGAGCGCAAGCGGGCCGAGCAGGAGACCGAGCGCCACAACCGGGAACTGACGGCCCTCAGCGAGATCACCGCCGCCCTCACATCCACGCTGGACCTCGACCAAATCCTGCACACCGTGACGGAGAGAGTGCTGCGCCTGTCCGGCGCGGATCGAGCGACGATCCTGCTGCTCAACGAGGCGACCGGATACCTCGAAGTGGTGGCCAGTGAGAGATTGGCGGGGCCGGTTCCGTGTTCGTTCCGGCTCCAACCGGGAGAGGGCGCGGCCGGCTGGGTGGCGGAGCACGCCCAGCCGCTGTTCATCTCCAATGTTCACGACGACCCGCGGTTTCGCTCCTACGAGGCTCGTCGGACCGATCCGACTGATCCGACCGATCGGACCGATGCGAGCCACCTCAAGCCCGAGAGCATAGAGCCGGTCGTCTCCTATGTGGGCCTGCCACTGATGGCGGAAGGCAGGCCCATCGGCGTGCTGAGTCTCACAGCCAACGAGACCCGCGAGTTCGCAACCGAGAAACTCTCCTTCCTCCAGAGCGTCTGTGACGCCTCTGCCATCGCGCTCCAGAACGCCCGGATTTATCGGCAGATCGAGGACAGAGCGACCGCACTCGCCGGAGAGGTCGCAGTCCAGAAACAGTACGCCGAAAACGTGTTGAGCAGCATCGCCGACGGTGTCTGCACCGTGGACGCCGAGAACATCGTCGTCTCATGGAACCACGGCGCGGAGATGATCGCCGGCTGGGATGCGGAGGAGGTGGTCGGTAAACCGTGCTCCGATTTCTTGAAATACGTCGACGCCGACGGACACCTGCTCTGCTTCACTGACCACTACCCTTTCACGGTGATCCGCCAGACGCGACAGGTGGTTTCACCACAGGAAGTGTTCGGGTTGCACCGAGACGGCCATCGGGTAAGTCTGTCGGTGAGCACCGCGCCGCTGTTCGACGACAAGGAAGACCTCGTCGGGTCGGTTGAGGTGTTCCGCGACACCTCCAAAGAGCGGGAGCTGATGGAGAGCATCCAGCACGCCAACCAGTCGAAGAGCGCTTTTCTCGCCAACATGTCCCACGAAATCCGCACCCCGCTGAATGCTATCCTGGGTTTCAGTCAACTGCTGCAGCGAGACAGTGATCTGACCCCGCATCAGGGGCAGTACCTCGAGACGATCAACCGCAGCGGGGAGCATCTGCTGGCCCTCATCAACGACATTCTCGAGATGTCGAAAATTGAGGCGGGACGCATAACGCTGAACCCAACCACCTTGGACCTCCATGCCCTGCTCGCCGACTTGGAGATGATGTTCCGCGTCCGCACCGACGCCAAAGGGCTGCGACTCCTGGTCGAGAGAAGCCCCGCCATGCCGCGCCAGGTGGTGGCGGATGAAGGCAAGCTGCGCCAGGTGCTCATCAACCTCATCGGCAACGCGGTGAAGTTTACGGAGCAGGGCGGCATTACGGTGCGAGTGACAAGTGGCGAGACCGGAACGGAGGGCGCAGTGTCGTCACTTCGCCTGGCGATGGAGGTAGAGGACACTGGTATGGGCATCGCTCCGAACGAGGTTGGGAAGATTTTCGACCCGTTCGAGCAGAGCAGCCGCGGGGTTCACGTCCAGGGGGGCACCGGTCTCGGGCTGGCGATCAGCCGCGAGTTCGTCCGTCTCATGGGCGGGGAGTTGACGGTGGAGAGCGAGCCGGGGAAGGGCAGCGTCTTCCGCTTCGAGATGGACGCGGAGCCAGCAGACACGAAGGTAACTGCACCCGTGGTCGCCGCGCGGCACATTGTGGGACTCCCGCCAGAAGTGGACAAACGCCGTCTCCTGATCGTGGATGACCTGGAACCCAACCGGGCCCTGCTGTCCGCCTTATTGATACCGTTGGGATATGAAATCCGCGAAGCCGTGGATGGCGAGGAAGCGTTGGAGGAATTTGACAGTTGGCAACCGCATCTCGTTCTCATGGACATAAGGATGCCGGTGATGGACGGTTGTGAGGCGACGAGGCGCATCAAGGCAACGGAGCGCGGGCAGAAGACGCCCATTCTCGCCGTAACGGCTTCCGCTCTGGAGGAGGAGCGGCAGGAGGCGATGGACGCGGGCGTGGATGGCTTCATCGCCAAACCTTTCCAGGCGGATGACCTCTACGAGAAGATCGGAGCGGCGCTTGCGGTGGACTACGTGTACGCCGACGATGTCGGGGGCGCGTCATCATCCGAGTCAGCCTCCGACGGCCTGAATCCGGAATCATTGGCGTTGCTCCCGCCAGAGTTGGTAGACGCCCTTGTGGAAGCCACGGAAATGGGCGACATGTCCACACTGCTGGACCTGCTTGACCGGGTGGCTGAGCTTGATCCGGCGCTGGCGCAGGGATTACGGGAGTTGGCGGAGCGATATGCGTACGATGAACTAACTGGCGTCTTCGCCGGAAGAGGAGGCTGCGATGGTTGATGACCGTACGTCGGCAAGCATCATGATTGTTGACGACACACCGGCAAACCTCAAATTGCTGGAAGAGATGCTGCGAATAGAGGGATACCGCGTCGCCGCTTTCCCGCAAGGGGATTGGGCGTTGAAGGGCGCCGCCAAAAACCCACCCGACCTGGTATTGTTGGACATCAACATGCCGCAGATGGACGGGTATGAAGTTTGTAAACGACTGAAGGAAGATGAGACCTTGCGGGAGATACCCGTCATCTTCATCAGCGCCCTGAACGAGACGATGGACAAGGTGAAAGCCTTTGCCGTCGGCGGCGTGGACTACATCACCAAGCCTTTCCAGTTTGATGAGGTCAAGGCGCGCATCGAGACCCACCTCAAGCTGCGCTGGCTCCAGAGGGAGTTGGAGAAACACAACCGCCATCTGGAGACTCTGGTTCAGTCGCAGGTGAAGGAGATCGCCGACTCGCAGATGGCGACGATCTTTGCGCTGGCCAAACTGGCAGAATCGCGGGATGACGACACCGGCCAACACTTGGAAAGGGTGCAGACGTTCTGCAAACTCCTTGCGGAGGCGTTGAGTGCGCAACCACCGTTCCGCGGTCACATCACGAAAACCTATACGGAGAACATTCTTCGGGCCAGTCCGCTGCACGACATCGGCAAGGTGGCCATCCCGGACAGCATTCTCCAGAAGCCAGCCAAACTCGACGCCGACGAGTTCGCGAAGATGCAGCGGCATACGATACTGGGTGCTCAGACACTGGAGGCCGTTCGCGACCAGTATCCGGGGAACAGTTTCATAAAGATGGGCATCGCCATCGCGCAGTGGCACCACGAAAAATGGGACGGTTCGGGCTATCCACACGGCCTGACAGGGGAAGATGTCCCGCTGTCTGCGCGCATCATGGCGGTGGCAGATGTCTACGATGCCCTCCGGTCGCGGCGCTGCTACAAGCCCGCGTTCCCCCACGAGGAATCGCGCCGAATCATCACAGAGGGCAGTGGTCGGCACTTCGATCCGGCGATCGTGCAGGCCTTTCTAACGCGTGAGGTGGAGATCGCCTCCCTCCGGGATAATATGGATGACCCGATCGACGAAGGAGAACATCGATGACCCACGGAACCGGCGCCATCATGGTTGTGGACGACACAGTCGCGAACCTGAAGCTGCTGGACGGGTTGCTGCGGGAGAGGGGGTATCAGGTTGTCGCATTCCCCCGAGGCGACCTGGCGCTGAAGGGCGCGTCGAAAAAACCTCCAGACCTGATCCTCCTCGATATCAACATGCCGGAGATGGATGGGTACGAGGTCTGCGAACGCCTCAAAGCCGACGAAGCGCTGAAGGACATTCCGGTGATCTTTATCAGCGCGCTCACCGAGACGATGGACAAGGTGAAGGCATTCTCCGTCGGTGGAGTGGATTACGTGACCAAGCCATTCCAGTTCGAGGAGGTGGAGGCGCGGGTCCATACCCACCTTGAACTGCAGCGGCAAAAGCGCGCGGTGCGGGAAAGCTACGAGAGACTGCGGGAACTGGAACATCTGCGCGACAGCCTCGTTCACATGATTGTCCACGACATGCGTTCCCCTCTGACCGGCATTCAGGGCTTCCTGCAACTGCTGGAGCTGCAGACATTGCCCGACAAGGCAACCGGCTATGTTCAGCAAGCCGCTGGTTCTACCTCTGCGCTCATCGAGATGGTCAGTTCGCTTCTTGACGTCAGCAAGATGGAATCCGGACAGATGAAGCTGAACCTTGTCGAGTGTGATCTGGTTGCAGTTGCCCGCGAGGTCCTGACGAAGCTGGATTCCATGAAGGGAAACCGCGCGCTGCTGCTGGAGACGCCCACCTCGGTGGTGACCGTAATAGCAGACCCGGAGTTGCTGTCGCGAATCATCCAGAACCTGCTGGGCAACGCGCTCAAGTTCACACCCGACGATGGCGAAATACACATCGGCATTGCATTGGACGAGGAGCGGGTGCGGGTTAGTGTGCGGGACACCGGCCCCGGCATCCCGCCGGAATACCACGAGAAGATTTTCGAGAAATTCGGACAGGTGGAATTGCGGGAAAACAAACAGAAGTATTCCACGGGCCTCGGCTTGACCTTCTGCAAGATGGCCGTGGAGGCGCACGGCGGCAAGATCGGGGTAGATAGCCAAGTGGGAGAGGGTAGCACGTTCTGGTTTGAGTTGCCGAAGGCGCCAGCGGCTGGATGAGAGACCCTGCCGACAAGGTTGTCATGCCCCTTCGAGGCGTGAAAGAGCGGAACACGTCACCCGGTCCGGTTGGTTAGGCTTTTACGAATCAAATTCTGCGCGTTTTGGCAAAGAAATTGGCTCCGGCTTGTCCGGGTGAGGGACACATCAGTAGTGCATCCTTTCGTAAATTCTTCGACATTAGACACCGGATCGCTTCAGCGTCCGGTAGCTCACACAACTGACTACCGAGCGCCAAGAAAGGACATCTTTTCTCTCCTTTCAACCCGTGTTCGTGCCGAACACGGGTTGAAAGGGGAGAAAAGGAGGGTAG
>MNXM01000125.1 GCA_001872605.1 Armatimonadetes bacterium CG2_30_59_28
CCAACAGAGCGTGCCGAGGGTCGCAGCACCCCATTCATTTCAACGCCCGTCGATTTCCTCAGTCCGCCGCTCTCAGGAAAGGGTGCGGAACTCAATCTGATCGGCGCCACTGGGCGCACTGGGCGCACGCCCAATTCGGGGATGCTGTCTATTGGCGCCATTCCTGTATGAGAGGGCACCGCGTGTGCGATGAAGCCCCCGAGAAGGCTATCGGTTGGATCGAGAACAGGGGCCGCGCCGCCTCTCTGCGAAGTGAGCGTAATAGCCGTGGGGGGGATGACGATCCTGGCGATCAAATCGGGAACCTCAATATTCTGTGCGAGCACGCTGCCAACGGCCCCGTGGGTCACAATCCAGCTCGGAAGCTCAGTGCTGTAAATGGAACGTTCTCCCTGGAGGTCTGTCGTCATCCGCATTGTGGCGAGATAACGCGTGGGGATACTCACGATGGTCTTTTCCTGGATCTCAGGCCGAGCCTTCCCGGGATCCACGAGAGGCTTGGCGACCGACTCCCGGTTCGATGGCACACTTGGCAGATCCCTCGGGCTTGGGGGAGCCACAACGTCTGTGGGAGCACCGCCGCCTCCCTTTGCCGTGGGAGCAGGTGGGAGCGCGGGCAGGCCGTTGCCTCCAGATGCTACCGGAGGGAGTCCAAAGCTCTGAGGCTTGTCATCGGGTGTACCGAGGCTAACTCCTCCGAGCGCACCGCCGTCCAGTTTCGGCTTCGCGGTGCGTTGCCCGGACGGCTGCAATCCTGGGAGCACCGTCGGCCCCAGCGTGGTAACCGTGGGAGATGCCTTTGGCACGTCGAATCGCAGAACAGTGTCGACATCCTGGGTTGTCTTCTCCGGCACACTGCCTGCGTCGGATACCGGGGGAAGGGCAAACCCACCGGTGCCCGCGTCACCTCCCAATATTTTGGGGTTGGGGATACCAGGCTTCTCGGTCGGCGGCGGCGTTGTCAACACACTTCCAAACTCCTGGGGTTTGCCCACTGCCGGTGAAGGTGCAGGGGCCGCGGAACCGGTGATAGGAGAGAAGGGACCAGCGGCGTCGAGATTCGTAATTGGAGATGGCGTCTGGAACGTGCTTGCTCCGACGGACGGGTCATTCTCCGGGTTGTAGACAAAGACACGCAATATGGGAGAAAAGCCCTCATTGTTGGACGGGTCCAGCGCCTTCGCCTGCAACTGATGCGGCCCGTTCGGGTAGATGGGCAATCCCTTGCCTTCCTTGTCCTTGTCTGCCGCCAACGTATCCCAGACCCAATTGAATGGCGGGTTGTTCTTCATCAGTTTGAACTTGTCGTCCACGAAAAGCATGACCCATTTCACGGCCACGTTGTCCCTGGCCACGATGTCAACCGATGTTCTTCCGGTCACTGTCTGATTCGGCTTGGGGCTTGTAATCGCAACGATGGGAGGAGTGCTGTCCTGCGTAGTATTGCTCACGTACACATCGACCGAGGCGACGGCGGTGTTCCCGGCCTCGTCCACGACACGCGCGCCAATGGAGTGAGGCGCGTCTGAGAACTGAGTCGTGTCCAGGTTGAAAGTCTTGGTATTCTGCGCCTCCGGAGGATTGAAGTTCTCCGAGTACCGCGCTACGCCGTCAATAATCATATCCAAACGTATGACGCGAGTTCTGCCTGCAACGTACGAAATGACCACTCGCACCTTCGCCCCACTCACCTGATCGTTCCGCAACGGGTACGCGATGGTCACCGTCGGCTTGTCGGCGGAGTCCGACGCGTTGGCCGCTGCCGCGGGCCCCGTGATGGTGAGCATCTGAGACGCGAAAATACCTGTCAGGATGAATAGCAGCGCGCGAACTCCCTCACCGCGTGGGTGCGAAGAAGCCCTTGACGTCGCCAATTGCCGCACACATTGCATGACAGTACCCCCTTCTAACGAGTCTGCCGTATCCGTATTGTCATAGGGATACCCCCAACAGACGCGGAGCACCCCTCCAGTTCATCGAATAAACGGTAGCAAGCATAACAGACCACCGCACGAGAGTCAAGGAAGCCAATCGCTTTTTCGGTGGCGTTCCCAGAGGCTATGGCTACTCACCGGCCCTGGCTGTCTCCACCAACTTCCGGACAGTGGCATCGATCGATGCGTCGTCCTTGCCCACAGATACCGTGTCGAAGAGATACCAGACCTCGATATGCTCCAATTCCTTGCCAGGCCCCAGCTCAACCAATGGGCTGAGCGACTCCACCTCGAGGATGTCGTCATTGGTGAAAATCTCAAGCGAACATCCCCCGTCCGGGTATGCCACGCCGGTCTCATGCGCAAACGTCTTCACAAAGAGCTGGTTGTTCCTCGCGTAGGCAACCCACCCGTCCTGTGCCTGCAGGCCGATCTTGAAGCGTGTCGACCTGTCGGGATCCTGCGTGAGGGTGAAGAACTTCGTCCCCCAGTGAACACGAGGGTCTGCAAGGTCGGTGTATGGCCAGAGAGTCATCGTCCAGTTCGGAAGGAGGTCATCGGGATCGCCTTGCGGGATTGGCACGATCGCCGTCCCGTCCTTGTTCATGACGGTCAACGCCCAAGCAGCGAGGGTTACCGGCCATACTCCCCGGTTCGTCAGCCGGTGCATCACTTCCACGCGATTGCTCTTTTCGTCCAGAGTAATCGTCATTTCCTTTTGGATGCCGGTCATCGTTTCCGTGTCCTGAGTGAGCCGCAGTGTGCTGCCATCCACCTCCGCCTTAACCGGTTTGTTGTCCGGTGAGTAGCTGCGAGGGTTCATTTCCGGTGAGTGCCACAGCCGGTGCCCCCCGTAAATTTTCCACTGGTCGTCGCCCACGTCAACGGTAATCCCCGGCGCTGCGCCAAACAAGTTCTGTTGCCCGACAAACCCGAAGTGAATCACACGCGGCCCAACACTGGACGTCGCGATCAGCTCTACACCGCCATTGGTCATGCGATAGCATTTCTCAAAATCCTTGTACTTGGTCTGCTCCACCTTGACCCTCCCGGCAAAGAGATTGGATAAAATCACAGGTGCAAACACGAACAGCCAGGCAGGCTTTTCTGAACTCCATAGCGTCCTCCTCAGATCCGCAGGCCGCGCACTCATTTCACGGGTGGCGCATCCGCCTTGCTGAACCTCAATCGCTGGAGTTGCACGGGCTTGGGCAGGTTCTTCGCCTCGATGATTACCGCGCGCCATCCACTGCTCACTTCCTCCAGCTCAACCCGCGCCTGCTCCGCCGGGTTCAGCACCAGTCCATGCTCCTCATATCCCTCACCGCTCCAGGACAGTGTCAACACGCCACTTGCGCCGTCTGCAAGCCCCAGGTAAACTCGCCACGTTCCATCGACAAGGTATGCCCAGAACCCGGCCTTGTTGCCTTGCTTCAGGGTCACCGGTTCACCCCGTTTTGCATCCGGCGAGAGAACTGTGAAACGCGAGGAGGGAAGGCTGGCGCGGTAGTCCAGCCCTTTCTCGGAATTCGCGATCCAGAGCTTCTGGTAAGTGTCACGGAAATCAACGGAACGCATATCCATAGGATCTCCCTGTTCCGCGAGGGCGACGAAGCAGCGTTGGAGGAACGACGGGTCGTGCGTGCGACTCACCCACAATGCGAACCCGCAGAGTAGTTGGACGCCCCACGAACCCCGATCAAACAACAGCGGCGACTCGGGGCCTTCCTCAAGGAACAGGTTCAGGCACTGCTCGCTTTTGGAGAGCACGTAGCCGTCCACTTGATCCCGGTCTTCGGGCCGATAGGCGTCCGGCGTCAGGTTCATGCTGGCGCGCACCCAGGGCATGAAAAGCCTTTCCCCCATCTCTCCGTCCGCGATAGGTTCCGTGGCGGAGGTAAATCCACCGATGGCGGGGAGAACGAGGTGTCCATACTCATGCACCAGTTGCCGCAACCACTCCACCCAGGGACGGTGGTGGGTGATGTCGTAGAAGTAGATGTGACCGGGAATATCGATGGGCTGTCGCGCGCCAACCTCGCCTTCCTCGCACAACCAGATATTAATGACAGGCTCCGCGGGTGGAGGGTTTGCGCCCATGTTGTCACGCACCACCGCGTTGACCTGCAGAGCCATCCGACAAATCATCTCACTGAGAGCGGCGTAGTTTTGCGCCCCCCGAGCGAGAAACTCGGAGACATAGTACACCCGCACCTGCTGGCTCCAGTTCTCCGCCCCTCTTGCGCGGAGGTAGCCGTAGGTGACGCGGTTGAACTTCCACGCGTCGGGCAATTGGTTGAGCGTAGACTTCGCGTGCAGCGGATCCCGCTGAGGGTTCTTCGGTGGGAACAGCGTCTCCGTGGTGGAGAGAGCCTGGTAGCTCTTTGTCGCAGGAACGCCATACTGGATGGCCGTCTGAAATTCCCAGTCCTTCGCCTCCCACGCGCCCTCGTAGTACACTTCCTGGAGAGTCTTCAGCGTTTCATCCGTCATCTCACGAGGCAGACCAACCTTCAGCGCTTCCGCAAGGCTGGCCCGAATCTCGGCCCCCACGGGGTCCTTCTTCAGAGCGAGGCACAAGTGCCGCGTCGATTCGTTTGGATTCTCCAGACCCCGGAATGCCAACCCCAGCAGATGATGGGCATAGGCCGACTCGGGATTGGCGCGCGTGGCGCGTTGAAGGGTGTCGATGGCCACCTCGTACCTTGCTTGTGAGATCGCCTCCCTCCCTTGTTCCAGCAGCTTGCGGAAATCATCCTGCTGCGCCGCGACACTCGAAAGGAGAAGGAGCATCGCGAGAAATGCTGCGGACCCGGAGGCCGATAGACCACCGACACGCGGGCGGACTGCACCCTGGGAAAGCTGCCGCCGAGGCCCTTCTCGCAGCATTTTCTGTCGTTGGGTTTGCCGTTGCTGTTCCATCGTCATTCCTCATGACAAATGATTGACTCGGTGACATCGTGAAGAAGGTAATCATCATCCGGCCGGACATTGCATTCTGCCGAAAAAATCTTGTTGCTCTCTGCACAGTGCCAGGCATTGGCAATGAACCGCGCAG
Organism: Armatimonadetes bacterium CG2_30_59_28; assembly: GCA_001872605.1. Classification (GTDB taxonomy): domain Bacteria; phylum Armatimonadota; class Abditibacteriia; order CG2-30-59-28; family CG2-30-59-28; genus CG2-30-59-28. The sequence goes on from MNXM01000125.1 coordinate 4,993, forward strand.
GAGACCGCCGTCGCACGACGGATTGGGCCCTCTCTTGAATCCGTTTTCTCACGCTGCGCGGCTGCCCCAGCAACGCCGCGCCCGAGTGTCCCTTTACCGGCGCGGTCGTGAAGTCCATTCGAAGGTCCTTGTATCGCTCCGGGAACGACGACGCAAGCCATGCCTCAAGGGCAACCTCCTTGAGCAGCACATCCGCCATCCCCCAACGGCAGACCGAAATGAATTCTTCCTTTAGTCTTCCCCGCGTGAACCGGAACTCCAGCTTACCCGTCACGAGTCGGAAAGTGTCCAGAGCAAAATCGTCCGGGATTTCGTAGAGGAACCCGTAGGCGCCCCACGGATCCCATCCGTCCGACGAATGGTCCTCCATCGAAGAGATAACGCGTTCTGCGAGGGACTTAATGTTCTCGTCGGACGCTCCGAGAACCTGAGCCATCACTACACGGTCGCACTCATCGCACCGCCAGATCAAACCCCAGGCTGTCTGCTCACCCATCCAGGTAAACCCCAGCATCTCCGGCTTTCTCATCTTGCGGCGACTCACCAACCGGACACCCACCTGTGCCTCAATCCGGGGTTGGCTCCGCTTCGACTTCTTCTGAAGCTCCCGGACATACCTCTCAAGCACTTGATTCAGGCTGACGCTCTGGGTGGGCTTCCACCACTTTACCTCAAACCGAGGTCTCTCCGGTGCGTCCGCGCGAAAGTATCCTGAAGCTCGATCTCCACTCACCACCGCCAGGTTCCAGCTCTCCGGAACCTGCGCCACGATGCCCTGCCACCCCAGACGCGTGAATGGATCCCGAGAGTCAGGAGCGCTCCGTCCAGTTGCGTCATCTCTAGGCTTTGTGGAGTTGGTCGACATAGCGTCTTCCCCTCGCCGTTCGTGCACGTGAACCACGGAACGGGTGAAGGTACGGTAAAACTCCCATGCCTGAATTGCAGACTTCGTCGGCGGCATATCCCGATCAAGGCTTGCGTCTGGCCCGCAATTATAGCACAAGGCGACACCGGCAGAACAAAGCCACCGCGGGGCACTACGACTTGCCCACTTCCACGTCTCCCCACGCGGCGCTGCCGAAGAGCCAGAGGTGTCCGTCGCGGGGATCGGTGATCAACTCCAACTGACGGACGCCGGTAACGGAAACGTCGAAAGTGTGCGGCGCGGAGTTGCAGTCGATCTCGGGACTCTCCGACAATATCCTTCCATCGCCCTTAACGATGAAAGCGACTGCCTCAACCTCGCGGCGCGCGGCGGAGACATGTTCGCCTTCCGCGTCCAGACCGACGGTGGCCCGAAAACGCGACCAGTCGCCCTTCAAGTCATAGACGATGCGCGACGGGGCACGAACACCCAACCCTTTTGTGAATTCCCGGTTGCCGATCTGCAGTGGACGCGACCGGAAGCTGCGGTTAAGCTCCACGGTTCCTTTCTCCTGATCGATTTCCACCGGCATGAGGTCGCTGAGAGCGAACGCCCTCTTTTCCGCAGGAGGATGCAGACAGGCAGGCGGTTGGTGAGGGACGACACGGGAGCGGAGGGTGTCGTCTCCTTTCCAGTAAGTTTCATGCCGGAAGTGCCAGTGGCGATCGAAGAATCCAAAGCCAACCATGCCTTCCGGATCGACGGAACGGCCGTCGAAGGCCGCGTAGTCAAACCACCTGCGGTTGTCATATACTCCCCAGTCGAACCAGTTGCCGAAGCGGCCGTTGATCTGGAACAGTCCTCTCCAGGTGACTCCTGCCATCACCACAAGGTAACGGCTGGGGTTCTTCGGGTTCGGCAAGCAGAACTCAATCCCCGCGTCGTCCCCGACGGCAAGCGCTCTTTCCCAGCGAACGGTGTCGATGGTAGTCTCGGGCCTTGACGAGTTGCCTTCGGGCCGGGTGGCGTTGCGGAAACCCGCCTCCGCCTCAATTACTATCTGCCTGCCGCGAAACCTGAGTGGGACCTCATCGACAAATTGCGCGAGCACCGAGTTCTGCTTCGGATTGCCGTACAGAACGAGAGTGAACCTCCTCATGTCCGCTTCGCTCACTGCATGATCCGCCTTGATGCGACATGGATTTCCATATCGCCTCTCCCACTCCCGCACGAACTGCTCCGCCTCACGGCGACAGACGATGTTGTCGATTTCGGACACGGACGATGTCCCATACACGATAAGAAACGGGGAAAGAAAGGCGTTCTCGATGGGGCCCGGCAGTGAGGGGGTGCGGTTCTTTTGCCACTCGAGGATGTCTTCGGCGCAGAGTTTGGCTGACGCCGCCTTGGCAGGACGCCGCTGCTGCAACAGCCATTGGATTTGCTCGTCGAAAAGGGAGTCCGGGAAATCTCCGTGCTCCACGTCGGGGAGCTCCTCGTACCGGACAGCGCAGCCAAGTTCCCTCAACTTCCGCACCATATTGCGGGAATGCTCCACCGGAACGATGGGGTCATTTGCTCCGTGAGCGCAGAAGACGGGAACATCTTTCAAGTTCGCTGCGTAGGTGATGGGGTCCAGAGCCATCTCAAGTTTGCGCCGCACCGGGAGCAAGTAACTCTCTGGCGCGTCCCAACCCCACTTCTCCTCCCACACGGTGTGGTCGGTGTTCCCGGCAGTGGGAGCGATGGCTGCGAACAATTCGGGATGATGCGCCGCCAGTTGCCAGCAACCCGTCCCACCCATGGAATGCCCCATCAGATAGACCCGGTCGTCGTCGATGTTGTAAACGCGCCTGGTCGTCTCCAGAGCCGCGAGGACATCTCTCTCGCCGATGTGCATGTAGTCAGTGCTGCCGCGTCCGTGCGGGCTGAGGACGAGGGCCTGCTGCACTTGGGAAGCCGGATGTCCCTGGAAGGGACGGAACCAGCCGTGGGCGTGGAGGCGGATAATCAGCGGGAAAGCCCGGGTGCCGTCGTAACTGCGCGGCACCGCGATTGAGAATGGTTGCAGCGTATCGTCGATGTCGGAATAGTGTGCGCGCAGGATTGCGCCGTTCCGATGTTTGTATGGATCTTTGCCCGCGCGCAGCTTGCGCAGGTCTCTCTCGATCCGTCCCAGCTCGAGCTGGAACTTCTGCAGTTTCAGGATACTCGCTTTGCGGAGCTCGGGGAGCCGGTGACGCGCGTACTGCACCTGAATGTACATCGTCTCCACCCCCAGAGGGGCTTGCTGCATCAGGTCGGCGCTCGCAGCGTCATACAGGCGGCTAACGCGAGGGACGTCGACGATGCTGCGCTCGAGCCTTTCGACGCGGCGCGCGCAGGATGAATACCGGGGAATGCAGGTGAACCATTGACGATACATCAGAATTGTCGCAGCAAGGAGCAATACGACGGCAATGAGAAAGGGGATCATGCGATGCCATCGTTTCCGGGTCATTGCTTCTCGCGCGATGGGAGACCTCCGCTGAGCGACTAACCTGACAAACTTGGCACCGGCGCGGCGGCTTCTTCGGCGTGCCGGTACTCGTCGATGTCCCGATACTGGCGCAGGCGCCGCGTCAATTCTCTGAAGACCGCGAAGGCAACATCCGGGTCCTCCTTGATGAACTCTCGGAAAGAGTCACGCGTCAACTTGAGCAATGCCGACGGCTCGGTGAGGGTCGCTGTGGTGGTATGCGGCTCGCCGTCGAGCAGAGACATCTCGCCGAAGTAGTCTCTTGATCCGAGGCTGGCCAGCTCGATCTTCTGTCCCTGCGTCTCTCGCTCGACGGAGCAGTGTCCCGACACGATCACATAGAGACAATCGGCCGCGTCGTCAGGCTTGTACAGCACCGTGTCTGCCGGATGTTCGGACTCCGTGGCAATGTCCGCCAGATCGCGAAGCTCTTCACCGTGAAGCCCGCTGAAGAAGGAAACGGATTTGAGGAACAGTATCTTGTCAATCGTCGCGAGCATCTCAAAACCTCCTGCATGATTCACGTTGCCTTGCGAGAGCCGTGTTGCGGTTGCCGCTACATGCGGGGATGGGTCCGCCGTCAGCCGCTCCAGGTGTTTCCTCGCATTTTCGGGGTCAACGGAGAACAGCGCAACGAGCGCGGTTTCTCTGACGAAGCCACTGGGGTCGTCGAGCAACTTCTCCACATGAGTCGCCGAACTCTGCAATCGCTGCAGACCAATGAAATGCGCGGTGACCGCGCGCAGCCAGACGGAGGCGTGGCTCAATAGTTGTTCGAGGCATTCCGTCTCACCGGGGGTATCGTCACCGAGAACCGATCGACCCAGCGCGAGAACGCTGCCGGCATCTGCGAGGTCGAGGGTGGCAATCAGCGGGCGGGAGATCTCAGGCACTCCGAGGCTGTCGAGGGCCTCCAGTGCATCCGCCTTCATTCGCGGGTTCTCCGAATGCAGCTTGTTCATGATCGTGCGGGTGGTCGACCGGTCTGTCAGCAGCCCAATCACCCGAAGAATGCGCTGGCGCGTCTGCAGGTTGTCGATGTCGATGGCGTCCGCAAGAACACCAATCGTCTCCGCGTCGTAACGGGACTCCAGAATAGCGCGCACCTGCAGATCCTCATAAAGTTCCCGTATCTCATCTCGTGCGTAGCTTCTTAGCTCCACAGCCGTCGACTCCGAGACGCCCCCTCGGGTCTCCCGTTGCCAGAGAGCATCCAGCGCGCGCGCTTGAACTTCAGAGCTTGGATCTCGAAGAGAGCCGAGGCAGACTTCCAAGATTCCGGCGCCACTGCAGGACCCAAGAAGGTCGAGGATTCTGGATCGCACTGACGGCAGCGACTCACGATGGAATGCGGAGACCAGCTCATGCACGCTGCCCTTGGGGTGACGGTGGACGATGTTCAGCGCCGCCTTGCGTGCGCGGTAACGGTACCTGCGGTCCTCCATTGCCTCAATCAGCACCGACAGCCCACGCATGTCACCGCTCGCGCCCAGGGCACGCAGTCCGGCCATTTGAACCGCGGGGTTAGCGTCTTGCGAGAGATGAAGCAGGGACGGCGTAAAATGTCGCGTCTTGAGACGCCCCAGAACCGTCGCAGCAATGACCCGATTCTCATCGTCGTCGCTCTTCACCAGATTGCGCAGCATTTCAGCCACGCGCAGGACGCCATCCAGACCTCCGGTACTGGTCAATGCTACGGCCGCCTCGACACGAACCGCAGAGCTTGGGTCGTCCAGTAGTCGCTCCAGGCTGTCGTCCTCTACCGGCTCCCCAATCCGTCCGAGCGCCTCTGCCGCGGCAGCGCGAACAGTGTCGTCGTCGTCGGACAAGCAGTGGATGATCTCTCCCACGGATTTCTTCGACTTCTTCTCTCCAAGCGCCATCAGCGCCATCGCGCGAACCCGCGGCGAGGGATGGCGCAGCTTGTCTGCGATCACCTTACGTGTGTTCTCGGGATGCATTCTCTGAATGATCTCGAGACCGAAGAGGACGTTCTCTTCTTCGTCGCTTTCCAGTTGTCGGATCAATACCCCCGTAGTCTGTTCGTCGCGCATTCCGCGCAATTGATGCGCGGTCATCTCCCGCACGTCGGCGGTGTCCGCGAGGTTGCTTACCAGCGCCTCGAAATAGGCGCCGCCCACCTTGCGCGCCAGGAAGAACCAAGCGAGCGACAGGACAAATGAGAGCGTCGCCAGGTGTTGCCTGTTCTCGCCGCACGCCCATGCGGCAATGACGAGTGCCACCCCGCCAATACCCATCGAGACGGGTTTGATGTAGCCCTCGACAAAAGCCCGCATGCGTCCCCGCCTGTCCATTGGCACCGGGTTGTAAAGCAGTTGATAGGAGGACTCCTGGATCGTGTAGAGCAGCACGTGGTCCCCCCATTTGGCGATGCAACCAGTGATGAAACCATACATCAGTCGCATGGCCCCAGTGGACATCACCAGGAACCCAGGCTGGACAAGCATGGTCTTGCCGACGCCGAACACGGAAATGAGCTGGGTGGTCGCGAAGAGCTGCACCAGCAACGCCGCTGCGCCTGCAAGTCCGCGGAAAATCCCAAAGAAACCGGACATGGCGTCGGTGTTGCTCTCGAAGTGAACGCGCGTCTCTGCATTGAACAGGTAGTCGACCAGCGTAAAGACAATCCACTGCGCCAAAGTAATGAGAGCGAGATTCTTCATCAGCGGAGAATCGCGCATGTAGGCGCAGCCGTCGCGGAAGTCATCTCGCATTTGCGAAAGGGCACCCGTGTTCGCATCGGCCGTGCGGGAGGTCGCCGCGCCCTTGGGCCCGCCGAACCGTTTGAGGGTCCACAGGCAGATGGGGGCGGCCGCAAAGAGTGTTCCTCCCCACACCGCGATAAGGTTCTCAGTGCCCATCAGGCTGACCAGTGGCTTGCCCCCGAAACCGGCCACCACCATGCCGACCAACCCGCCCATGTTGATAACGGGAAAAAGTCGTTTCGAGGAGCGCGTGTCAAAAAGGTCGCCGGCAAAGGTCCAGAACAGCATCACGGAAAGCAGCCAGATGACCTGAACGATCATGTAGAGAGCGACGTAGAACCAAGTCATCTCGAACACGAGAACGAAGCGGCTAAGAACCAACGCGCCGATGAAGACTGAGAAGGAAATCAGGACGAGGAGCGAGCGGGATATTTTGTCGACAAACGATGAGTAGATCAGGGCACACGCTACGACCGCAAAGGCGTTCGCGACGTACATGTATGGCAACCACTTGATTCCAAGCGCGTTCAGGAACAGGGCGTCACGCGCGTTGCGTCCCAGGATAACGCCGCCGACGACGAGGAAGTAAATCAGAACGCAGGGGAGTACCCGTGGCAACTCCTGGCGCCGGATCGGGAATATGCGAGCAAGTCTTGATCTCAATAGAGAGAATCATCCCCTCTCTGACTTTCACCGATCGCAGCACTCGGGGTATGACTCGGGTCTCGCGGACGGTACAGGCTTCCCGGGACCCGACTCGGGGTGCGAAAGTCTTCGTTTTTTATACTCCCTCCGAGGTCAGGGCAATCGCACGAAATTGCGGTGGTCGAGACAGGCTACCGGCGCCGATGAGCGTTGCCCAGTTGTGTTAGACTAACGGGCAGGATTATAAGCCGGCTTGGCAAGGGTGTCAAGCCAATCGCAGCAGGAGTCACAGCCATGAGCAGCAGTCTCAGCAACAGCAGCAGCAGCCATACCAGCAATGCCAACGCCTCGATTCAGGCGTGTTTCGGTGAGCTTGAGGATTCACGGATGGGTGGCAAGATCCGGCACAAGCTTCCGGACATCATCGTTCCGACCATTTGCGCGGTC
>MNXM01000219.1 GCA_001872605.1 Armatimonadetes bacterium CG2_30_59_28
GCGGGAGGAATGAGGTGGTTGAGCTTGTAAGTAGATCATCAAATATATTGTCCCCCGAAAAACCGCAATGCGTGCAAAGATTTGCCTTCATTTCCGTGTTCTCCGTGATCTCTGTGGTGAGAAAATGGGGACAGAATTCATGACGATTTACTTAGTCTCGCGAGAGGTGGTACAGTGCGCTTCCGTCTGCTTCACAAGACATTTCAACAGGGCGAGTGCGGGGTGCAAGTCAGATGTGTGATGCGTGGTGGTAATCAGCGCCCTGGGGTCGGCCAGGCATAAACGAAAGGTTGCGGTTCCTTCCCCTGTGCGAACCGTTTCGGTTCGATAACGGGGGAAGGTGCGAACCCTTTGGGTTCGAGGATGGGGGTTGCTGCAAGAACTCACTCAGGACCGACGAACCGCGAACTGCGTTACACAATCACTGTCGGTTTCCAGATGATAGGCGCCTCTGGTTCCGGCTGGGCTGGATAGGGCTGATTCTCACAAATCTTACTTACACCCGCAAGTGCGTACCTCATTGCCAATCTGCTCCGGTTTGAGTAGAATGAGCGGAAGATTGAATCGGAAATGCAGGGGACTCCCCAGTTCCCGACCAGGAAACCTCAAACATGTCGAACCAATTCGCCACACGGGCGACCCACCTCGATGACACTCTATCCAATGGCGCCGGCTGTGCCCTCGTTGACACCGCTCCTTCGCAAGAATGGGAAAGAAGCCTCGTTGCGGCTCTCTCCGAGCCAATCGATGAAATGCTCCCGGAACAGGAAGCGCTGCTGTCGGAGATCCTGAATGAGGCCCTCGCTGTTGCCGGTGGGACTCGCGGATTCATTGCCCTTATCGACCTGATGACCGGGGAGCTTGCCCTTCGCATGAACAGGGGAGAGGGTTGGGATGAAGCCCGGAGCAAAGCCAGGGTCCCCATTTCTCAGCAGCTTGGCCAGGGAATAACGGTGCAGGTGGCGACAACGGGCAAGCCGTATCGCTGTGGCGATGTTTCCGTCGATCCCTACTACATTCCGTTTTTCCCCGACGTGCAAAGCGAGCTTGCCGTCCCGATGGTCGATCTCAGCGGCCGCACGATCGGCGTTCTGAATGTAGAGAGCACCAAACTGAACGCCTTTGACGAGAACCAGGAACGCCACCTCGCGGCTCTGGCCACCCGGGCCGCCCTGGCGCTCTCTCTGGCGCAGCACCAGGCGCGCGAAAAGGCGCTGATCGAGATCGGCAAGGGGCTCAGTTCAGAAAATAATCCTCACCGGTTGACTGAGAAGATCACCCGAATCACGCGGGAGATCCTTCCCGCGGAAGACTGCTCCATCTTTCTGTACAATCCGAAGAATGAAGAGTTGACCCTTGCGGCATCATCGGGACCGCTGGCCAAGTATATCGACGAACCTGTTGCCGCCTATGGTCTGGGCATCGGGCTTACCGGCTGGATTGGCCAGCACAGGCAGTCCATCCGGATTGTGGATCCCTCAAGGGATCCCCGGTGGCGCGGACTGTATATGGAGCTTCCGCCCGAGGAACTGGGCGCCTTCCTTGGCGTGCCCATCTGCGGTCACGAAGCACTCCTTGGCGTTCTGCGCGCGGTGCGTCGGCGACGGTCATCGCAGGCGTTCATCCCCGACGCGTTCACCGAAGCCGATGAAGACATCCTGCGAACGCTGGCCAGCCAGATTGCCGTTGCCATCGAGAACGCCGAACTGATGAAGCGGGTCATCGGGGCGGAGCGTATGGCTGCCCTCGGTGAGATGTCGGCGCGCACCGCCCACATGATCGGGAATGCCATCTTCGGCATCAAAGGCCACATCAACGAGCTGGAATACCAGAGCCGGGAAGAAACTCCCGGACGCGAAGCTCTGATGGATCTGGTGAACGACATCAAGAACGGCATTTTCCGAGTGGAGGGAATGCTCCAGGAATTCCGCAACTTCGTCCGCAGCGACCAAATGAAATTCACGGCGATCAATCTAAACGAAGTCATCAGACACTCCCTGGACAGCACCTTCTGCAGTGATGCCGATATCGGGTTGACGGTAGATTTGAGCGAAGACCTTCCATCCATGGAGGGCGACCCCGCCAAACTGCAGAGCGCGTTTTCGGAGCTGATCGAGAACTCTCTGGTAGAGCAATCGGGTGGCGGCGAGCTTCGAATATCCACGGAGTGGGCAACGACCAAGGATGTCCATGAAGGCTGGGAACGTGTCGGATCCGCAGAATGCGTGAAAATCGTTTTCGCCGACAAGGGAAGGGGAATCCGCGACGATACCAAGGAGCGAGTCTTCGAGCCATTCTATTCCACCAAGTCGCAGGGGATGGGATTGGGACTTTCCATCGTTAAGGGAATCATTGCATCACACCACGGAATTATCAAAGAGATGGGGCATGAGGGTTCGGGCGCGGAGTTCGTTATTCTGCTGCCCGTCAAACAAGGGTTGTCGGACGCGTCACCTCTCTGACGGTCCGACGCCATCCCAACCATTGTATACGGAGGCACAATCATGTGCAGAGTGTTAGTGATCGACGACGAAGAGGATGTGCGAGTGGCGCTGCAGCGTCGTCTCGCGAGAGAAGGCCACAAAGTGTCTACGGAGGGAACTGAAGCGCAGGCTCTGGAGACAATCAGCGCATCCGAGCCGCCGTTTGACATCGTGCTGACGGACATGCTGATGGAAAACTCGGACAGCGGGCTCAACATCCTCAAAGCCGTCGTCTCTCGCGATATTTTTACTGAAGTGATTGTGCTCACCGCGTATGGCAACGTGGCGAATGCCGTTGAGTGCATGAAGCACGGCGCGTTTGACTATGTGGAGAAGAACGTCCCGGGCGTTGATGTGTACGAGCTGATCGTTCTGAAAGTCGACCAAGCCATGGAGCAACGTCGCTCGACCACTCAGACTGTGCGCAAGCTCGAAGAGCTGAGGCGCAACGTAGACAAATCAAAGAGGAAGAAATAGCGTCTCTTCTCGGATGATGGAGTAAGGACGTAGACGAGGTAAATGTTCATGAGTGAATCCCATGTCCTTACCGGCGCCGAACTGCTGCTGGAATGTCTCATGCGCGCCGGTGTCAGGAATATCTTCGGTATGCCGGGTTCCCATTCCGCGGCAGTGTACGACGCGCTACAGCACTACACCTCCCATAACGCGACCGGTGAATCCATCAACCACATTCTCTGCCGTAACGAACAGGCCGGTGCTTTCATGGCCGACGGTTATGCGCGAACCACCGGAGAGGTGGGCGTTCTCATTACCACTGCCGGTCCGGGCGCGACCAATGCCTCTACCGGCATCGCGGAAGCCTACTCGGACGGGATCCCGGTTCTCCTTATCTCCGGACAGGTAGATTCGCCGCGTGTTCGTGAGGAACGTGGCGCCTATCACGAGATGGACCTCCAGTCTTTCTTCGCCCCGATCACCAAATGGAATACGCTGGTGCGTCGCATCGAGGAACTTCCCGCCGCCCTTTCGGAGGCCTTCCTGCACCTGCGCACCCCGAGAATTCGACCTGTGCAGATATCGATCCCTCAGGATCTGTGGTCCGCGCGAGCACATCGCCAATTGTTGAGCCAGTTTGCCTTATCGGGCTCGTCCACGGACGTGGCCCGCGTCGGCAGCCCCGGAGCTATGCAGCAGGCCCTGCACATGTTGCGGCAGGCGGAGGCCCCCATCATCTGCGTTGGCGGCGGCGTCATCTCGGCAAGCGCCACTTCGGAGATTGGCGACTTGGCCGCAAAGATCCACGCCCCTGTCATCACCACCACGATGGGCAAAGGCGCGATCCCCGAATCCGGTCCCTGGAGCCTTGGCCACGCGCGAAGCCTCCCCGCGCAGGAGGCATTGCAGAAGGCGGACGTGATGCTTGCGGTGGGCTGCCGATTCACGGAAGTGGTAACGAACCGCTGGCAAATGCACGTTCCCAAGCGACTGATTCAAGTGGACATCGATCCCGATCAGATCGGGGCAAACTACCGCGTGGAAGTGGGCATCGTCGGAGACGCGAAGAGAGTCATCCGCGAAATCCTGCGGGAAACTCCGCCGGTAGACTTCAGTCTGTGGGACAAGACGCTGCCGGACATTCAGGAGGCGCGCCCCGCGCCGCGTCACTGGGTCATTTCGGTGATGCGAGAACTGCTGCCCCCTGAAACCCTTGTGATGAGCGACACGTGCGAGATGGGGCACACCATGGAGACCGACTTCCCGGTGGACTTTCCCCGCACCTTCAACTACCCCGCCAACTTTATCTCGCTGGGCTGGGGACTCCCCGCGGCCATCGGCGCTCAGGTGGGCGCGCCCGAATGGCCGGTGGTGTGCGTCTGCGGCGATGGCGGATTTCTCATGACCGGGCAGGAGCTGGCCACTCTCTCCCGCTACCATCTGCCTGTCATCATCGTGCTGCACAACGACAACGCGTACGGAGCGATGAAGCGCATCATGCGGAACCACTACGAGAGCCGTTTCTTCGAGGTGGACCTCAACAACCCCGACTTCGTCCAATACGCCGAATCCTTCGGCGTTCGCGCCTGCGCCACCAACACCGAAGCCTCCTTCAGCGCTGCCCTGAGAACGGCCATCCGACGTCGCGAACCCGCTCTCATCGAGGTAAAGACGCATTGGGAAGACTGGCGCGAACGCACGTAGATGAGAGCGGAATGAACGGACGACAGGAGGGTGCATCCCGGAATGACGGCGCCAAACTGTCGGGTGCACCACCCCATGGCGAAATGACCTTCCGGGCGGTTGAGGCAGAAATCCAGGAAGCAACCATGAATTCGGCGCGACAGGGAACCGATTCGCAACCATCACACCAGCTTCTGGCAGGAGTTGCCAAGGTAGATATCACTGACTATGACGCCGGGGCGGCCAACGACCCCCTGTATGCCAAAGCGCTGGTGTTGAGAAATGACGCCACCGAGGTGGTCATCGTGACCGTGGACGCTGTGGCGTTGGAGGAGATTGGCCCGATCCGCGGTAACTACCTGTCCAACGTGCGAACGGCGCTGCAACAAGACCTGGGCATTCAACCCACCGATGTCCTCATCAACGCGAGTCACTGTCACGGAATCGTCAGCTCCGAGACTGACCTGCGAACGGTGCAGGCGGTGAAAGAGGCGCGCCAGAACATGGCGCCAGTCGCTATTCACGTCGGCAGAGGGCATGAAGACAGGATCATGGAGAACCGCCGTCTCAGACTGAAAAATGGCAGCGAGGCGGATGTTCGGCATGCCTATTCGCTTCCCTCCGATGCCGAGGTCGTTGCCGTCGGCCCGGTTGACCCGGAGATCGGCATCCTGCAACTCAAGAGGGAAGACGGGCGGACGCTGGCTGTGGTCTACAACTTCGCGTGCCACCCGATTCAAGGCGTTCCTGGCGGGGGGAGTACCGCGGACATTGTCGGCTTTGCCTCCAAAGTGATTGAAGACAACCTGAGCGATGGCACGATCGCGCTGTTTCTGCAGGGGTGTGCGGGCGACATCAACCCAGTCTGGTACAAGGATGTTGACCACCCAAGAGATGCGGAGCCGCTCGGGAACTTGCTGGGACTCAGTGTTTTGCAGGCATTGAGGAAGGCGAGGCGCGCGGAAGACACCCAATTGAGAGTCGCCTGCGAAGCCATCGAGTTACCACGCGCCGACCTTGCGCCGTACATCGATTCCCTGCAGTCGAAGCAATCGCGGCTGCTGGAGTCGCTCAAAGGGACGACTCTCAACCTGAAGACGTTTCTTTCTCTGGCGGTGAAGCACGGCCTCTCACCGGACTTCCCCTCTTACTACTCCCACCGATACCTCCACGACAACATGATGGGACGAGGTGACCTCGACAGGCTCGATGCTGAGAACAGGCGCAACATGGCTGCTTACATCGAGAACATCCACATCATGGAACAGTTGACGAGGGTGCAGGAGAACTTGAGTTTGCTGAAAATGCACCACGCTCAAAATGTGGCGGCCGGGAAGACGCGGACTCTCGAGTCCAACACGCTCGACGCTGAGGTGATGGGGCTGCGAATCGGGGAATTCGTCCTGGTCACGTTTCCCGGCGAGTTGTCCGTGCAGATTGGGCTCAACGTCAAGCAGCGATCTCCCCACGAATTCACCTTTGTCGCGGGATACACCAATGGCTACATTTACTACGCGCCCACCGCGGAGCAACTCCAGAACCGCGGTGGCGCCCAGGAGGACAGCGACTGTCTTTTGGCCCCGGAATGGCAGAGGCTGTTTGAAGAGAAAGCAGCAGCAATGTTGATGAATCTGTGAACCGCGCAACGAAGACACACCGTACCAACTTGGCCGGAAAGAAAAGCTGATGAAGGTCGATTGTATCCTACTGTGCTTCTGCTCGATGGTGTATCTGGGATGCGTGTCCGCCTCCCGCGTGGAGGATGCAGCCTCTCCCCACCCGCAATGGAAGAACCTGGCCTCGGGGAGTACGGTGCAGTTCAACACCCCACCCAACTCTGTGAGCGCCATTGACCCCGACGATGTACTGCAACTCGTCGATGGCAAGCTCTGTCCCGCCACGCCCATCTGGTACGACAAGAGCACGGCCGGCTGGGCCCTGCTTGACCCCACGGTGTTCACCATTGATCTCGGCGCGGTTCGACCGATCCGGGGCGTGGCACTGCACAGGGGGGCCGGGCAGGCCGGAGTCGAATGGCCCACCAGCCTTCATATCCATGTGAGCGACGACGGTAAGAAGTACAGTTCTGTGGGCAACCTCATGGAGCTACTCTCCCGGTCCCCCCCCGGCCACGGGCTATGCCTCGTTCTGGATCGTCACCGATGAACTTCAGACCCATGGCCGGTTCATCAGATTCGTCTGCTCGCCCATCAACCTGGGCACCGGCGCGTATATCATGCTGGATGAAGTGGAGATCTATCAGGGCGAAGCGGCCTGGCTCGACCGTCCGCGGGTCTGGCCCGAAGCCCCCCAGCAGTGGCGCGCCAATTGGCCGGAGATCCAATGGCGCGACAACACCGGTTCCACCCCCTACGCCGAGCGTCCGACCCATCTACTGCTCGTAGACGGCACGATCGAGCAGGGCGCGAAGACGCCGCTGCAGCAAGCCCTGCTCGGCCCGGGTGGGATGGCCTTCACGCTGCACGGCGAAGCCGGCAAGCCCCGCAGCATGTCCTGGACCGCCCGGCTCGCCCAGCCCATATCCACGGAGCAATGCCGTTATGCCCTGATGACCTTCCGCGCTGAAGGCGTTCGCCGCACCTACGAGCCGCGTCCCCTGGTGGCCCTCCAGGGAGTCAACGACGTGACGCTGCTCGAAGCCAACATAGCGATGAATGACGGCTTGCGCCACACGCTGCTCAAGCCCTTGCCCGAAGGCTTCACGCTGCATCAGCTCAAGGTCGTCCTGTACACGGAGAATGATGCGCCGCGACTGACGCTGGAGCGCCTGGAGCTGTTGAACGAGGCGCCGCAGGTCTTCAACACGGAAATCGCCACCGAGAAGTCCCAGTCTGAGGCAGGGCTCAGCCCCGTGGGCCTGAGCGCGACGTTCAACGGCACGTTGTCCGCGTGGCATGAGCGGGTGCTGGCGAAGCACGCGATCGCGCTCGATGGTGCCCGTGCCCTGCCGGCCGGCTGCGTGTGCGTGTCGGGCGTGCCTTTCGGCATCTCCGTCGGCGAGAAGAACCTGGCGCTCGTCCCGCAGACGCTGGAGAAGAACGAGCGCGTCCAGTTCCTCGGTCAGACCGTGGACAGCCGCAACCTTGGGCCCGTGTCCCGCGATGATGCGCTGAGCGTGGACGTGAACGCCAAGGCTCGCGAAGTCTTCCTGCGCCTCGCCCTGGACGCCCCGCCGCTGCAGGTGCGAGCCGGGCTGCCCAGCACTGCACTGCGCCTCGGTGACATCGAGTGCCTCGCGGTCGAGCTGACCTACGACCGGGGCCGCAGCGAAACCGCCTTCCCGTACTCGCTCGCCGACCGGGGTTGCTACATCCCCGCCCGGGAGTTGGGGGCCTACGCCGTGGCGGTGGACCCGACGCTCCGGCTGAAGAAGATCACCCTCCACAACCACCAGTTCGGCGTGAACTTCGCGCTCGCGGCGCTGACCCTGAACACCTCAGGCCAGGCGCTGGTGCCGGAACTCGCCGCGTTCCCCGTTCCGGAGCGCACCGCCCGGCCGCCCGAGCCTCCCGTCCGACTCGTGACGGTCACACTGCAGGACCAGCGCTTGTCCTTCCGCAACCGCTGGTATGAATACAGCTTCGACCTGGCGCAGGGCTTCGCGCTTGACCGGATCGTCAACCGCTGCAATAGCGCCGCCAGGGTCCGGCTTGCGCCGAGCAGCGGCCCGCGCGTGCGCGTGGGTGACACGGTCGACACCGGGCGTTGCTTCCAGGTCGAATCGGACTCTGTGAGTCCGCGTCCTGCGCACAACCGCCACTGCAGCGGAGTTGAAGCTCACGAGCACCCGCGCGGAGCTGCCCCTCGAAATTACGGTGAAGATTACCGCCAATGATTCCCCTGAACTGACTTTCGTCACCCAAACCACGAACCGCGGCGACAAACCGCTGGCGGCAGAGCTTTGCCTGCCGGCGCTGGCCGGTCTTACGATCGGCGATCTCGCCCACACGCGCCTGTTCTTCGCGGACTCACAGAGTCCGACCACAATACCGCGCGGTGGATACCGCGGAATCCATGGCTTTGCGCGCGCCATACGGTCCGGAGTTTACCACCCAGTTCATGGATGTCTACAGCCACCCGGCCGGGATCGGCCTGATGGTCCGCACCGACAACCGCGAGCAGCGCATGGCCAACTTCGCGCTCCGAAAGGACGCCGAGGGCGTGTCCGGTGGCGTCTGCTTCCCGGCGGAGTTCAACCACGCGGACTCGCAGAGTCCGACTCGACCCGGGCGCCAGCCGCGCCTATCCGACCGTCTCCCTCCTCGCCCACGGCGGCGACGGGCACGCGGCCTTCAACGCGGACTCACAGAGTCCGACAAGCGAGAAACTTTGCTGGCTCGAAGCACGTATCCCGGCGATCATCTCTCCGGAGCGCAAGCGGTTTTTCGTAGACGAGACCTTCACCGCGGACTCACAGAGTCCGATTCGAGCAGCAATACCTCGGTCACGTGCCGGACCTGGTTCACTTCTATAACTGGACGTATAGCGACCAGCACGATCGCGACACATACGGCGTCTTTGGTACACCGCTGGCATATGAGCAGGTCGGCGGCCTCGACGTGTTCCGTCGGGGCATCGCGGAGATGCAGACCAAATGGCAGCGCCCCGTCTCGCTCTACACCCTCATTGACCGCTTCCGCATGTCGGCCCTGCCGGATCAGGCACTCGCCCAGGAGCTGGCCGCCACGGCCCACCAGTACAAAGCGCTCGAGAACGACGACAGTGCCGCCTTGCGCGGCGCCAAGCAGGTGGACGGAATTATCTTCCCGTGGTTCGGCAACGAGCGCTGGACTGACTTCTTCATCAATGACATCGCGCGGATGCAGCGCGATACCGGCTGCCAGATCGTCTACGTGGATGTCTTCCGGCGCTTCTCACACCTGCGCGGGCGGTCGGGCCTCAGCCCCCGCGACGACGACCTCAACGTCGTCAAACGCATGAGAGGGGCCCTGCCCGATAACGTGGCGCTTTGGACCGAGTACCCCTTTACCGACGTGGCCTCGCAGTACGCCGACGGGTGCCTGCAGTACTATTTCCTGGAGCTCAACCAGACCTTCGCCCGCCGCTACAACATTTCCGACCGGGCCGATAACCTCTTCGCGGAGATGCCGCTGAGCATCGGGCGCTATGCCCTGCCGCGCTACCGGATTTTCTGCCTCGCCGGCTACGCCGAGATGAGCAACACGCCCTGCCAGGTGGATGCGGTCTTCGTCAAGGGTGAAGCCTATTTCGAGGACACGTACCGGCTGGAGTTCTCGCGGCTGCGCGTCAATATCAACGCGGACTCACAGAGTCCGACGCGCCTATGTGGTCAAGCGCCAGTACGCCGACTGTTTCAGCAGCGACAACCCGACCCCGTGGGTGCCGCCGGCCGCCGCCGGCCTCACCGCCAACCTCTTCACCGGCAAGAACCGGAAGCTGTGGACGCTCTACAATGGCCGACCCAAGACCTACTCCGGGGTGGCGCTGATAGTGCCGCACCACAAGGGGGCGAAGTATCGCGACGCGTGGAACGGATTGGATCTCACACCGGTAATCGAGAACGGAGTAGCGAAGATCGCCATCGCTATAAACCCGCAGCTACCCGGCTGCGTTGTGCAGGATTGGGGACAGTGACACTGCGGGAGAAGAGACGGCCTCGGTTCTGAAGTCAAGACCTCGTACTGATGTGTGGGTGGATTCAGACGACCTGTTAAGGAGCAACGGGGAACGTCTGCTTCCCGCGCGCTGTCCGCAAGGATACCTGCCTCTCGTGCAAGTGGGTTACGGACTACCGGAATGGGTCAAATCCTACGGATCCGTCGGACGTTTGGTTCTCAACCTTGACGAGCATAATCCGACCTCCGACCAGATTTTCGCCTACGTGCAGTTTACTTCCGGTGCGCGGCGCGCCTTGGAACTGACGCGATCCGGTCCGCCAGAGGTCCGGGTGAATGGTTTCTCGCGGAGGACTCTGCAGGATAGGTATCGTCGGCCAGTGCCGGTCGAATTCTCGCCGATGTTCTCGGCCATCTTGCGCATTCGGACGGGGGTCGCCGACGAGAAAGGAGACCACGTCCACTTCACCTTTGACGACAACCGGCCCGTTGTAATTTGCTCAGGGGCGCAGTTGCACAGACGATGGGCATTGCGGACGCACACCAGGCGTAACTCACGTTGAGGTGACCACTTCATGAGAGAACTTAGACCCGACTACTCACTGCTCGTTGCAGGAATTCTCATGACCTCGTGCGCTGCCGCTGGATCCGCGGCGCGGTTGGCGCTGATCCAAGACGGGAAACCTTTTATGCTCGTCACGGGTGAAAACACCCCGTCGCTCTCTCGCACGGCGAGGTCAACTTCCGCCGCAACTTCAAGACCGATGAATATGAGATGAATGTCGTTCCAAACACCTCATCACCGGATAGGTGGGTGACGCGGCTGTCCTCCCCGTCGGCCCAAAGCCGGGTGAAAAGTTGTACCTGAATGTCATTTGGGTCTCTTTCTGCTCCGTTCATTTCGGACTCTGTGAGTCCGCACGTGAACCGCTTGGCGGAGATTACGTTGGAGCGGTGAGGGGGGGTCCACTACCAGACTCACCCAAACGAAAGGGCGGAGTCCTGAGTTCTCTCAGAATCTCCGCCCGCTATGGCAATTGCAGCGATGCTTTCCTTAATTGAACTTCAACGGAGGTTACAGTTCGACTTCGCCTCCCTCTGCGATTGCTGGTGCATATAACAGATCCAGCCAGGACCGTCCTCTCCGTTCGTAGGTTCCCGCGCCGAAACATTCCTTGCACAGAATCGGCATGTTGGGCAGGGCGGGCTTACCGGGGATGGTCTTCAGTGGGTCGCCGCACTGCGCGCAACGCACCACGCGACTGGAGGGCTGCACCCCTATTGCTGCTGCAGGCATTTTCTCAGGCATCAGTCAACCTCCTCTCCATAATCTCCATCAGGGACATTGAAACAAGATACTTATCACATGAATGCCAAGTGTCCTCTATTGTGACACGCCCAGGCCGCCATGTCCGTTCGTCGCCTCTTCTCCTCACTGCGGAAGGTATTTCATTCGACGAATTTCGGGCGAACAAGTTTCATGTTTATCAGGAGTTTCTCGGCAACGCGTCCTTCTATACTCGTTACGGATGAAAACCCCCCCTCACCCTCGAACCCTTTGGGTTCGCGCCCTCTCCCCATCGGGCTGACTTTTACCCACACCTGACACCGCACATCAAGGGCGGGCGCGGGCGGGGTGCATGGTCTGGTAGAGTTGCCACCCTTCGACCATGGCGGACAGACGTTCCAGACCGCGCCACGTCGTAGTAGTGCCGGGGTCCCCGTCCCCCTTGCGCCCAAGAAACCCTCCCGGAGAAGCAATCCACCGGACGGCTTCCCGCAGCGGCGGCGGCTTGTCCGGTGGCGGCGCCTTCTTCTTCCAGGCGTACAGCACCTTCCACTCCTCTTCCGCCAGATACACGTCACACG
>MNXM01000123.1:0-7672 GCA_001872605.1 Armatimonadetes bacterium CG2_30_59_28
AGCCGTCACCGCCAGCACTCCCCAAGTCTTATTATACTCGTTGCGGGTGAAAACACCCCCTCACCCCAACCCTCTCCCCCGATGGGGAGAGGGCAGGGTGAGGGGGAAAGGTGGATTTTCACCCGTAACGAGTATAAGTGGTAGCCACATTACCTTTATCCTTTCCTGAAACTACTCTGTTCCACGGGGCGGACTATAGCCAGTTTCTCGTCGCACGTCAAGGTGAAATGAAAATCTGCCCCGGACCATTACCGCGCCAGTTCGATGAATCCCGCCTGGTCCACTTCCCACGAGCGCGCCCGCGTGCCTTCCCACATCAGCCAGAGGTTGTCTCCGGACTTGCGCACGGTGAGGTTGAAAGCGAACCGCGTGTGTTTCGATGGATCAGCCCCGAGGGAGGAAAATGGAATGCGCCATTCAGCGGTCCATCGGGAGGCGCTCTCGATGCGGGCTTTGTAGATAACTCCCTCGGCAGCGCGCTTCACCACTTCGGCAGGCGCGCCAGCTTCGTCGCTGCTTTCGAAATGACCGTTCGGAAAGCCGCGCAGGATGATGATCGGCGCGCTCTTGCCCGCGGCTGGATTGGACAGGGCGATTTCGACGGCGTCATCCTGCCCCCAGGATTGACCCACGCGCATCGGCACGCTGGGGTTCACTGCGCTATCTATCCCCAGGTAGAGCGCGTCATCGTCGCACAACAGCCAGGCGAGGCTGCGGCGGTCCACCTTCATACCACCCACGTCCTGCTCCAACACCATCGCTTTCGCAGGATCCGCTCCATTCCATTCCTGAGTGTTAATGGTCCCGTCAATCTGCGGCGCTACAAGAGTTCGGGCCACTCTGAAGACAGGAGGCGGAGCCGCCTTTTTTACTACGGGGCGCGCCTGCTGCAGCGGTGGCAAGGGATGGGGTGGGGCGTAGGACCATCGCCTCGCAGTGAGAGTAGGACGATTCGCGTCCCTGTAAAGTCCTATCTTTTCGAATGGAATGTTCTTGAAGCCCGACACTTTTCGATAGACGATGGAGTCGTCCTTCAGTTGAAAGTTCCCTTTTGCGGCGTCCACAAATCCGGGGTCTTTGTCAGTTATGAAGTTGTCGTCATCCAGATAGTTTCCGCGCACGAACTGGCCGCACATGACTGCAACATTCCGCGCCGCGCGGTTCATCCGCGGTTTGCCCGAGGGAGTCATGTAGCCTTCGAGTTCCGGGTAGCGTGTGCTGTAGGGTGGCTTCGTGATGTCCACGTCTTTCAGGAGTTTCTGCTGCCAATCGCCCTCCTTGAGCGCCTCCGCCCACCGCCTGTCGTTCCACGGCGCCGCGCCGATGGCTCGCTTGCACTCGATGAAGATGTTGTTCTCGATCAGGTTGTCGTGACCGCCGTGACAGAACACCGTGCCGAAACTCCCCAGTGCGGGCTCGCCGCAGCGGATGAACACATTCCCGTAGACTGTCTGTCCGCCGTCGCCGTCATCAAAGTAGATGGCAGCATTCCCGTGGCCCAACGGACTGCCGAGATGATGCCAGAAGTTGTAGCGGATCACCGTTCCCCGCTCCGACGGGTTGCGTCCCATGTAGAACGCGCCGCAGTCGTCGGTTTCCATGATGACGTGGTGAACTTCGTTGAACTCGATGATATGGTCGTTGCCGCTCAGCCCGATGGCCTGGTGCGGAGCATCATGGATCAGATTGTGAGCAACGCGATTCCCGACCCCGCCGACCTGAATTGCGGACGCGTAGGTGCGTTGGAGGCGGGAGAACCGATAGATGTGGTTGTTGATGGCCTCATGCCCTGCGGCTGTGAGGGTCTTGCGGTCGCCGCCCACGAGACTGATACCCAGCGTTCCCGTGTCGTGGATGTCACACGCTTCCACGCGATGCTTCTCCCCGCCCTCCACCGCGATTCCAGCCTGTCCGGTGTTCCGGACGACGCAGGAGACGATCTGGTCTTCTCGTCCTCCCTTGATTGTCAGCGCAACCCCGCGGCACGCCTCCAGAGTCAGTCCTCTGATTGTGACATGCGCTGCCGCATCAAGAGAGATGAGAGGATCCTGTAGAACGGAAACTGCGATGCGCGCTTTTGCGATGGGCGCAGGCGGCCAGAAGTAGAGCGTGCCGGTCTTTCGGTCGAGGTAATACTCGCCGGGACGATCCAGTTCATCAAGGATGTTCAGCGCATAGTAACGCCGCGGTCCCTGGTTGCCGCTTCCGAGTCCGTAGATATGTGGATCGGTGAAGGTGATGACGCGCTTGCCGGGATCAATGGATCGCACCCGGATTGCCTCATCACACCAGTCGAAACACCAGTAGCCTGTCAGCCAGACGCCATCCTCGATTTTCCACCGCGCCGGACGATCCCCTTCATACTCGAAGGCGCCGGGCTTGACGGTTTTGTCGCCCACTCTTGGGACCGACCCGCGCTCGACCACTTTCGCGACATGCGCCCATCCGTCGTTCGGCCACCGGGCGAGCATCATCCGTTGATCGTTGAAGAACAACTCCAGCACCGGCGCCGCGCCACGGAAGCGATTGGGGAACTCACCGTAGTTTCCGATTCCGAGCGACTTCAGATCGGCCTGCAGTAGCTTACCTCTCGCCACGGAGTCGAGCCGGTCGAGCACCGCCGGATCTGTCACAGGTTTGAACGCAGCCGGAGGCAGGTGTCTTCCTCCGACGACCCGCACCTCTTCCCCGGCATGAGCGCGATAGACCACAGGAGCCTCCGCTGTTCCCGCGTCCTCCGCCGTGAGCTTGAAGGTTGTGTCCCGTTCATACACACCGCCCCGAAGTTCGACAGCGATTCCGCCGTTCTGCTTCAACTCGCGAACGGCGTCCCGGGCGCGTTCGAGAGTGGTAAACGGCCCATCGGATTTCGCCTTGTTCGGTGAGGCGAGCTTTCCCGACCAGGAGTCATCCCCCTTCGTGGAAATGTAGAGAACCGGAGGCTGCGAATCAGCCTCGGTCGTTGGGGGAGATGTCAACACAGATGCCAGCATCAACCAGTAAATCCCTCTCATGGCGTCCTCCCGATTCCAATTTCCCCCTCACCCTGCCCTCTCCCCACCGGGGAGAAGGTATTTGTCCCACCGCCCTCTCCCCCGCGGGGAGAGGGTCGGGGTGAGGGGGGTTCACCCTTAACGACTATAGCCGCCGCCGGTGGCTGTCTGACAACGATTGAGATATTGTCCATCGCTCGCCCGACATTATAAACCAACAGGCAGAGCGATGGATACTCAAACCAGCCACCCATCTGCATTACCCATTCTGTTGGCATCCAATACCGGACCACCGTAGGGAACGCCCGCCGCGGCGTTCCCATTGTCATTGCGAGGAGGGACGGTTGCGAGACACGAAGCAAAGCAATCCCCCGTCCCCTTGACTTCCTCCCCGCGTCTGGTAGAATTCCCCGCATACCCGAACCACGACTGTGAAGGAGTGGCTTCATGCGCAACACACTGTATTACGGCGACAACCTGACCATTCTGCGGGAGCACGTGGCGGATGAGACGGGAGAGTTTTGAGAAGGAAAGTTCTTGCCCCTTCGATGGCAATCCGGTAGAATGTTCGCAACCAAATAAAATAACGTGAATCAAAGGCATGAGCGAGAAAAACAAAAAATCACAGCAACCTCAATCACCAGTTGACTTCGTCATTAGAGAAGAAAGTTGTCACTATCGTCACAGGATTCCTCTTGGTTTCAATAGGGCGTGTAAGTGCCCTCCAACACACATCAATTGCCTGACGGCAAAGGATTGGTTGAAATCACAGTTGGGTGTATGGCAGTTCACCTACGAAGCCCGTGATGTGAGGGACAAAAGTATCCATCCCGCGACTTTCCCCATTTCGCTTTCTAAGAAGGTCATCGAACTCTTCACGCACCAGGGGGAGCTTATTCTCGACCCCTTTGTTGGGAGCGGCACGACGCTGGTTGCTGCCAGCGACACGAATCGGAACGCGGTTGGGTTCGACCTCCAAGAAAAGTACATAGACCTCTGTGAGCAACGACTGAAGCACAACTCCAATCTTTTTAATGAAAGCCGACAGATATCAATTCAAGACGATGCCCGCGATATCACAGCCTACTTGGAGCCAGAGACTGTTAGTTTGATTTGGACTTCGCCGCCCTATGCCAATCTCCTGAACCGTACAAGGAAGAACAAATCGAGACGCGATAGGAATAATGAACAACTCGGTAAAGTGGAGCAGTATTCGCAGGATGTACGGGATCTTGGCACTATGGAGATTGAAGACTATACCCAAACGATGGGTAATATTTTCGGATCACTACTGCCAATGTTGCGCCCGAAGGCTCATTGCGTGATCAACGTTCCCGATATGTGGTGGGAAAACAAGCGAATCACAATCCACGTATCGTTGATACAGGAACTGCGGTCACGCGGATATGAGTTACGAAACATCATCATCTGGGACAGGACTAATATCGTCAACAAGATAGGGATATTTGGATGGCCCAGCAATTACATAACCATGGGCGTCACATTTGAATATCTTCTGGACTTCTGGAGGCCCCCCATTCATGAAGTTGTATTCTAAGGATCAACTCGTTGACGAGATCAAAAGAATCTTCCAGCAAGGGTTGCACAGAAGTGTGAAGAAAACCAAAGACACCAGGAATGATGGTGCTGTGGGGAATACGTTAGAGAAACTCCTCGGTATCGCGGAGAATAACCTCCCTATACCGAATGCACAGGAATGGGAACTTAAAGGACAGAGGCTACATACATCATCCCTTTTGACACTTAAGCACATTGAACCTTCTCCGAGAGCCACAAGGATCGTCCCGAGCATTCTCTTGCCTCTCTATGGTTGGCGTCATAATAAAGCCGGTCTGATTTACCCCGTCAATGAAATGAGTTTCCGATCCACCACCAGTGCAACCATGTTCACGAACCGAGGATTCAGGATTCTTGTGGATAGGGACCAAAAGAAGGTTCGGTTCATTTTTGATCCAACACAAACTGACAGTTCAAATCCTGAGATCGCGCAGTGGCTGAATTCCGTTGAAGATCGAATTGGGTTGGGACCTCTTGAACCGGAACCATACTGGGGACTTGAAGACCTCAAGTACTCGATAGGTTCCAAAATGAGAAACTGCCTTTACGTAGTCGCTGAAAGTAGTATGGAAGAGGGGCATGAGTTCTTCCGATACGTGAAGCTGCACATACTCTCAAGTTTCTCATTTGAGAAGTTCGTTCAATGCCTGGAGGAGGGAGCGGTTCTCGTGGACTTTGACGCCCGAACCGGTCACAATCACGGGACTAAGTTCCGACTGAAGCAAGGTTATTGGACGCAGCTATACTCGGAAGTTCAGGAAGTAATTTGAACAAGGCATAGCGTGTCTCCTTGTTCTCCTCCGCTGCCTGATCACATCCTCAACACCTTCTCAGAACCCCCCGCGCCTTCGACCGCCTGTTGCGGGACCTGAAGGTGGGGCAGTGTGGGGCGGCGGCTGAAACCCTTCGCGGAGCCAGCGTCCTGCGGCTCCCCAAAAATTTTCAACTTTCTCGTTCTTGCGCTTGACTTCGCCTGTGGCCGTTTGTATAATCACTCCACCTTTCAAAATCCTCCGCTCCCTTGGTACACGCGGGGCGGCGGAGGAGTGGGAGGGGGCTGGAAACGTCACGGAGCAGTTTCTCATCGGGTAACCAGTCCCTGCCGTGTCACCATGTCCTCGAAGTCGTTTCCTCCCCCGCGTCGCTGCCTCCCAGGCAGTTCAGGCAACAGTCGCCCTATTCGGGCGCAATTTCAGACACGATCATTTAACATTTGCTGAAACCGAGTCCCGGTAGTCCCTCCCGCGGCATCCTGAGTGGGCCGGGGGCTTGATCGACGGTCCACGAGGCTCAATCGATGGTCACCGAGGCTGCATCGACGGCCACCGAGGCTCAACCGACGGACTCTGGGGGTCAACCGACGGACTCCGGGGGTCAACCGACGGACTCCGGGGGTCAACCGACGGACTCCGGGAAGCGTTTGAGGCTGAAAATGCCCTTCCTGAGCCAAAAATCCCTCTCCGAGGGCGAAAAAAACACAAAGGAGGCAGAAAAATACCAGATATAGTTGAAATGGCGGTGACTCCAGAGTTTTTAGGGGATCGTCTATTCAAAACCGAGACGTTTCAAATTGACGTGGAATCCACCTGGCGGTGGCCGAGGAAGACAGTGGCTCAGTGGGGTGAGGGCCGGACCTCTCTCACCACGGCGGTGGACAATCACACCCACAGCCTGGGTCTCGTGCAACTGCACAATCCCGAGACGAAGGAGGAACTGGAAGCCCTGCACGGCCTTACGGTTCAGTGTCTCAAGCTGATCCGGTCCTACTATCCGGACAAACCCGCCATTCTGCAGCGGATGAGCAAGGTCACTGCCCGGGGAGATGATTGGGACGGCATCGTGAAGGAAGCGAACGAGCTTGAGATCGCCTGGGAAGACGCTGTGCCGGAAGCCGACCGGGACACTATTTGCACGGTGACGCTGGCACAGTTTCGAACAAAACGACTGGCGGGGGCGGCGAGACTGG
This sequence comes from Armatimonadetes bacterium CG2_30_59_28, assembly GCA_001872605.1. Classification (GTDB taxonomy): domain Bacteria; phylum Armatimonadota; class Abditibacteriia; order CG2-30-59-28; family CG2-30-59-28; genus CG2-30-59-28. The sequence goes on from MNXM01000123.1 coordinate 6,538, forward strand.
AGGACTTCAGGAAAGTGGAGGGCGCAGAGCTGACCGATCGCATCGCGCTCCACGAGCTCGTCAACAGCCTGTGGGGGGACTGCAAGAACTGGTATCTCGCCGCTCTGGCGGTTTTCCCCCCGAAACGCCGGAAGGGCAGAAACTGCGAGCGACCATCCCGACGCAGGATGACGAGGTGTCGGAGTCGTCGTCAGGCGGAGGCGGCTCCGTGGAAGTTCCTGAGGACGACACAACCGCATCGGGTGGAACGACGGGTTAGTGACGAGTGGCGAGTGACGGGGACCGGTGGTGATTCGTCACTCCCATTCCCCCACGCTCCCATACTTCCATACTCCATTACTCCATCCCCCCCAACAGGAGGTTCTCATGGCGCTGAAATCCACCTTCTATCAGGACGGTCTCTACTACCCCGCGGTCGTTGCGGCGATAGATGGGGCGGAGGAGGTGATCCAGGTCGTCATGTTCCTGTGGCGCACGGACTACGCCGGAGACACCGCATCGAAGGAAATACTCAAGGCCATCGAGCGGGCGAGGGCGCGGGGCGTGCGGGTGCTGGTGGTGCTCAACTGCAGCAGGTTCGAGGCGGATGTCGCCCGGCAAAACTTCGCAACTTCCGAGAAGCTGGTCGCCATCGGCTGCCAGGTGCGGCTGGGTCCTCAAAATCAGACCATCCACGCGAAGATCGTTATCGTAGACCGATGCAAGGCTTTCGTCGGCAGCCACAACTGGACGCGGGGCGGCTTGCAGTTCAACCGGGAATTCTCCTTCTTCACCGAAACCAAGGCGCTCGTTGACCGGGCGATGCGCTACTTCAACGAGCTGTGGTATGCGTCGAAGCCCTTCGCTCAGGGCACGCCGCCATCGAACGCGGAGCCGATCACGCTGACGGTCGTGGAAGTGGCGACCGAGGGCGCGGCGGTGAAGCTGACCTTCGAGGTGAATGAGACGGCAGGGGTGGACGCCTTCGCCGCTCTGGCAGGAACGCGGGCGGACCTGTTGGGAGTGGCGATGGGTGCCGCGGTCAGCCCGACGGAACGATTGGCGTCGGTCGTCCCGGCGGTGGACGCGGGAACCACGATCTACGTCGGGGTGCGCGCCTACTCCGAGGGGCAGGCCATCGAAACCAGCCGGTCGG
>MNXM01000123.1:7726-12086 GCA_001872605.1 Armatimonadetes bacterium CG2_30_59_28
CACCGGAACCGCTGACCGCGCCGACGGTGACGACGGTGGCGCAGGCGACGCCGACGACGGTAACGGTGGACTGGACCTTCGTGGGAGCGGCAGACTTCGCGCGGTTCGTCATCCAGCAGCGTGACCTCGAGCTGGGATGGCATGAGATCGGCATCGTTCTAAATGGCAGTGCCCGCGAGTGGGCCGGCGCACCGAACTCGATGGACTCGATCAACCCGTTCCGCGTCATCGTCTACAACACCGCGAGCCAATCGGCAACGAGCAATGAAGTGACGCTGACACTTCCAACGCTGACCGCTCCGCATCTGGAGTCTGTGGTTGCAGGATTGAATGGGACGGAGATTACCGCGACGTGGACGTTTGCGGGTTGCCCGGACTTCCATCGCTTCGAGATTCAGAAGCAGGTGAGTAGTGAGTGGTTAGTGGTGGGAAGCACGCTGGACCCGGCGGCGCGGCAGTGGGTCGGCCCGGGGCCGGGAGAGGGATTCACCGAAGCGACGTATCGCGTCGTGGTCTTCAATATGGCGGAAGAATCGGCGGCGAGCAACGAGGTGACGATCACGGGCGAGACGCCCGTGCCACTGACTCCGCCTGTGCTCGTGAGCGTGACGCAGATCGGGCCGATGGGAATCAACGTGGAGTACAGTCATGTCACACCCGCGGAGTTCGCCCGCTATGAAGTGCAACAGAGAACCAATGGATCGTGGCAAATGCTGGGCACGATCACCACACCGGAGACACGGAGTTGGTCCGGTGGACCGATTCCCTACATGGACACGGCGCATCCCGTGCGGGTGGTAGTGTTTGTGCAGTCCGGCGATTCGGCAGCGAGTAATGAGATGGTGATTACGCAGCCGTAAAGCGTGTAAGAAAGGGGATAAGGGGATAGGGGAGATATGGAGATGCTTTTTAAGCTGACCCAAAATCCAATCCCCATATCCCCTTCATCTCCCTATCCCCTGTTGTTACACCCTGCCATCCAAACCTCACATCAGATATTGCACTCGCCCTCGTCAAGTAGCTTGATGTAACCAACCATGAGAAGTAGAATGGTGCCTCGATAAGGAGACACATACGGTGACATCCAAAGAACGCATGTTGACGGCCCTGCGGAACGGGCAACCCGATCGCGTCCCGGTAACGCCGGATATCTCAAACATGATTCCCTGCCGCCTCACGGGGAAACCGTTCTGGGATATCTACCTCTACGATGATCCCCCGTGGTGGCAGACGTATATCAACGCGGTGAAACACTTCGGGATTGACGGCTGGCTCTATACGACACCCATCGAATTGGAGAGTGACCGCGCGGCACGTGAAGGTCAGCCGGAGTGGAAGGAAGCAATCGTCGCTCGCACCCCGGACAGAATCTTCACACGGCGTCACGCACAAGTGGACGGGCGGGAAGAGTGGTCCCCGAACTGTACGGTTTATTACATCGCCGATCCGCCGACCCACGAGGTGCCCCCCACCAAGGTGGGGCTTTCCGAGGGGCCACCCGACGAGTGGGAAGATGTCGAAAAGCGGTCTCACTATCCGGGACTGGAGGCATTCTACGAGGCTAATCGTATGATGGGTGATGACGGCGTCGTGGCGCTCTCCGTCGGGATGCCGGGATTGGCCGCGTGGGTACCGGACTCCGTCTACGAATACTACGACCATCGTGACCTCGTCCTCGAACGCTGCGAACGCCAACGGGAGGCGACGGTGCGCCACCTTAAGGAGTATCTCAAGTTGAAGCCGGACATCATCCTGATCGGCGCTTCCGGCCACATGATCGGGAACCCCGAGCCGGTATTCCGCGAGTTGTCCCTGCCCACGCTCAAGGACATCACAGCCCTGTGCAGGCAAGCCGGAGTTCCCAGTCAGATTCATTGCTGCGGACCGGAGTTCGACCTCGTACGGATCGCTGCGGAAGAGACGGATCTGAGCAGCATCAATCCACTTGAGGTTCCTCCGATGGGCGACTGCGACCTCGCCGAGGTGAAGCGGCGGTTTGGGTCGAAGCTATCGCTGATGGGCAACCTGCATACAACGGACGTCATGCTGCGCGGCAGCGTCGAGACCGTGCGCGAGGCTGCGCGTAAGGCCATCGCCGATGCGGGTGAAGGCGGTGGGTTCATCCTGTCTACCGGCGATCAGTGCGGGCGCGACACCCCGTTCGAGAACATCTTCGCCATGATCGAAACCGCGCAGGAGTATGGGAAGTACTGATGGCCAATCCTCTTAACCGCAAAGCACACAAAGATCGCGGAGCTGTGAGACGGATTCTCAATCGGGCCCTGCTATGAGATTCAATATTGACATTGACTATCCCATCGAGAAGGTGCAGCAGAGCGCGCGGAGGCTCGAGGCGCGCGCTCGGTTCCGGTACACGGACCGGGTTCCCGTCGGCTTCTGCCTTGTGCCGAGGTTCTTTGCGCCTGTGTTGGGCATTCCCTATTGTGAGTTCTTTCGAGACGCGGAAACCCAATACTACTGGGAGTTGCAGTTCGCGAAGTACCGCATCGAGCAGATCCCCGAGGACACATTCTGCACCGGGCCGACGGTCACGGTCTACCCCTATTTCGACAACGTCCTCGATTCCGACTCCCTGGGCGCTGAGGTGGTCTGGCCGGAGAACGAGACGCTGCAAGCGTGTCCGACGATCCGCACGGTCGAAGCAATGGAGCGGTTCGAGATTCCTCCGCCCTCTGCCGGACTCTGGGGACGGCTCGTGGACTGGTGCAACCAGATGCGCGAGTTTGCCGAACAGACGCGGGTGACCTTCAATGGGGTCGAGGGCCACGTCGCGGTCGGCGCGCCAGGAGTCAGTGGGTTGTCGCCACACATGCTTGCCGTTGATCTGGTGGGCACGGACTTCTACATGTGGCAGATCGAAAACCCCGAAGCGTGCCACCGGTTTCTGGACAAGATCACCTGCGCGCTGCTGCAAGCGCAGGAGCACTTCGAGAGGGTTTGGCCGCGCCCGCGCGGTGGTATGGGGCTTGCGGAGGACTCGGCACAGAGCATGTCGGTGGACCACTTCCGCGAGTTCTGCGTCCCGTACGACCTGAGGCTTTACGGACGGAACGCGCCAGATGCGCCCCGCGGGTTGCATATCTGCGGGAGGAGCGAGCACCTGCACGAGGCGATGGTCGAAGACCTCCACATCACCAGCTTCGACCTCTTCGGGTATCAGGTTGCGCCGGAAGTAGCCGCGCACAACCTCGGCGGAAAGATGCTATTGTGGGGTAACATCAACCCCATGCTCATGCTGAACGGAACGCGGGAAGGAGTGAAGCAAGCCTGTCGTCATGCCCTTGAGGTCCTGACCCCGTGCGGCGGCTTGCTGTTAGGCGACGGCGCCAACGTCTGCTCTGCAACGCCCGTAGAGAATCTGTCAGCCTTCGTCGAAGCAGCGGAGGAATGCGGCGTGCCGGAGACGACGTTGCATACATGCGTGAACTGAACTTCTGCATCAGGAGGCAAGCGTGGACACGCTCGTGATGACGAATGGTCTGCTGCGGGTGATCTTCGGTACTGCGCACACCGCTGACGGACCCGGCTACTATCTGCAGTCGGTGGATTTACAGACGCCTCAAGGGTGGAAGCCGGTGGTGGAAGGCACGCCAGGCGGGGAGTTCGCGACCGCGTCCAACGGGATCAACGCCACTGAGTGCGAAGTGGAGCGACTGCCCGATGGCGGGTGGCGGGCGCTCCTGTCCGGCAAGGCAGACGGGTGGGAGGCAAGCGAGGTGCTCACTCTTGCCGCCGATCAGCCATTCTTGCGGCGGGAGCAAACTTACCGCTTCACCAGGGAAGCCGAGACTGCCATCTGTCCCGGCTTCCGTCTCCACGCCGACAGCGACCTTCGCTACACTTTCCCTCTGCGCGCCCACGAGCAATCACTCGCCAACCTGCCGCCTATGCGCTCGGCAGTTGACTGGGCGTTGCCGTTCCCCTTTCACGTCTGGCACAACCGTGACTTCGTTGCACTGTATGGCCTCGACAAGCGCACCTCTCCAGGCACTCTTGATTTCCAGCCGATTGCAGCGGATGGATACGCCGCGGTGCGCGTCTACTACCTAAATCCACCGCCTACCTGTCGGGCAGTGTCGATCCAGCCGTCCGGACCCCTGGGTTTGCGAGTCAAGGGTTGGAGGAGCATCGCGGGAGCCGGTCTTGCCGGTGATTCCCCGCGTACAGTGCCTCTCGATTCTTCAGAAGCCGTGCTGCCGCTCTCCCCAGGTTACAGCCGTGTCGGTGTGGGGTTGGCGGGTGTCTTTGACCGTTAAGACCTCGTTCTTAACGTCAGCCAGAGGGGACCGTCGCCAGTTGAAGAATCTGTCTCCGGATCTTGAGGAGTGCTCCCGGGGAA
>MNXM01000026.1 GCA_001872605.1 Armatimonadetes bacterium CG2_30_59_28
GTGGCGCTTTAAAGGAAAAACGCTTCTAACTCCTTTAGTATTACCCCGCACCGAGAGCCGCGCAAGTCCTCATGTCCCTATGGCTCCGAAGCGAGGACTCAAACTCCCATCGGTTCCACCCAAAAAGTGGTCGCAAGTTGTCAAAGTGCCTTGCATCTCACTGTACAAACAGTTATAATCTGCTCACGTGCTTAATCATCGCCTCTCCCTCGCGACATCTACGGCATCGCGAGGGAGGCAAAACCATCAACAGAAAAATAACGCAACACTATTGGAACGAAACACAGGACATGAGGCAATCCACATGAGCAGACAACTGGCACTGGACACCATTCACCTGAAACCCACGGAGCGGCTGGGGCACACCGAGTACAGTCTTGGCTACCACAAAGAGTATGTCGAGGGGAAGACGGGCCTGCCGCTCTCACACCCCGACTGTATCAGGAAGTTTTATGATCTCTGGGGATTGGATTTCTGTTTCAGCACCAACGACGGCTTACGTGGCAACTGGGCGGAATACGGCCGCGCCACCGACATGGGTCACGCGGAGTACGCCGTGGACGGCAGCGATCTGCGACAGCCCGCGCATTGCCCGTTCGAGACGGTGGAAGACGTCTGGACCTTTGACGCCGTCGATGAGTATGGGCTTCCAGATTTTAACGAACAGGTGGCGGCATACGAAGACAATATGGGCAAGGCGCGTCAGGCCTACCCCCATCAGTTGACCACCGGCGGCTATTACAAGACCATCGTCTCCGGCGCGATTCAGGCCTTTGGCTGGGACATGCTGCTCCTCGCCGCGTCGGACAGTGACAAGATGGAGAAGGTGTTCGACAGCATCTTCCGCCGCACGCTGTTCCACATGGAAGCGTGGGCAAAGACCAGCGCGGAGGTCATCATCCAGCACGATGATTTTGTCTGGTCGGAAGGGCCGTTCATGCACCCGAACATCTACCGCGAGGTGATTATCAGTCGCTACGCGGAGTTGTGGAAGCCACTGCGCGCCGCCGGCAAGAAGGTGCTGTTCTGCTCCGACGCGAAGTTCACCATGTTCATGGAAGACCTCGCCAACGCGGGAGCGGACGGATTCATCTTTGAGCCGATGAACGACTTCGAGTGGGTGGTGGATCACTTTGGAGATTCGCACTGTCTCATCGGCAGTTGTGTGGATTGCCGGACGATGGCCTTTGAGCCGTGGGAAAAGGTGAAGGCGGAGATGGATCGCACTTTTGAGCTTGCCAGGAAGTGCAGGGGACTGATCTTCGCCGTGGGCAACCACATGCCTGCCAACATCCCGCCGGAGATGATGGATCGCTTCATCGAGTACCTGCAGGCCAATCGGCAGCGGTAAGGGCGCCAGCCGGTTGACCGGCTGTCAGGTTCTCCAGTTCACCAGAAGAAGGGCGAGAACGGCAAGCGCCATTCCGATATTGCCGACGCGGCTGCGTCGTTCTCCCCAGACGATGAGAGCAAAGAGAGCAGTGAGCAGCACACTGCCTGAGCTGGCAACGGGAAAGACGACGGACGCGGGAACCGTTTTCAGCGCCGCCAGCAGGAACCAGTTCCCGACCAAGTTGACAGCGCCGAGAACCACTCCATAGGGCACATCGCGAAGTGACGGACTCACACTTGTGGTACCGCTGTCGGTCCGCCTTCGTTCGACGACCCGCAGTAAGAACAGACCGTTCACCAGCGCGGCCGTTCCGAAGAGAATCGAAAGGTAAGCAAACCTTTCGGGGGGCTGTCCCCATTCCTGGAAGGCGCGGGCTGCCAGTCCTCCGGCGCCGGAGGAGAGAAACAGCCACGCCAGCACACTCACGGACGCCCGCGCCTTTGGACGGTGCGGCATTCGTCCTCCGAGGTTCATCATCGGGAGAGCAGCGCCGGTGAGGAGTAAGCCGATGGTTTGTATGCGAGTGAGATGCTCGCCCCACAGAATCATGGAGACCACCGCCGGGACCAAAGCAATCCCGAGTCTCACCACGGCCATGGACAGCGCCACGCCCGCATCGCGAACTGCGGGGATGAGACCGAGGTACGAAAAGATGTAAGCAAATCCGCCGAAGATGGCCACCATCAGCGCGGCGGAAGAAAGCAAGCCTTGTCCTTGGCCGATGGCGCAGCAAGCGCTGAGAAACGCGGCAACGACGTAGTTGATGACACCAACCGATACAATGTCACGCTGCCGCGATTGCGCCCACTTGAAGGTGAGACCGAAAGCGCTGGAGGAGAGGATATGTAAGAGGAGATAAATCATCAAATCAATCAGGCAGACGCGCGCCGATGTCCGTCCCGTCCTCGGGCTTGCCTTTGCAGGGGCTGTCCGGATTCAGCCGGAAGTCCTCCATCCCGTGAATGGTCGAGATGAACAGCGGATCGTCGCTGATGCTGTGCGTATCCTGTCCCTGAATGTCGGCGCGGTAGTCCCAGAAGGTCGGATAGCGGCCTTCCAGCGGCATCCAGGAGATGAGGATGGAGTTGAGGTAGTCAAGGTAGCAGTTGTAGTCCAGCGCAAGCCCGGCTGCCGCGTCGGCGTGAACGTACAGGGCGTTCCCCGAAGGCCCGCCTGCGAATAGGAGATTGTTGCGAATTGCGTTGCCGGCGCCTTCGCTCAGGATGATCCCATGGGCGCGGGTGCGGTGGATGGTGTTGTGGGTAATGAGTGTGCCAGCCGCCTGCGTCAACACGATTCCGTTCATTACGCGATGGAGCACGCAGTCCTCAATCTTCGCCTGGTTGGTATTGTACAGATTGATGGCGCCTCCCCACGGGAATCCGCAGAGGGAAATACGGCAGTGCTTCACAGTGACGTTCTTCCCGCCACCGATCTCAACTCCGTGGTGAGAGAAACCGCTGATGGCGAATCCGTCGAGTACTACGTTGGATCCCGCAATAGAGAAACCGCGCACATCGCGCAACACGTGGATCGTGTGGTCCTTCTCCGGATTCTCTCCGGCATATCGCAGATACAACTTGCCCACATGATTGTCGAAGCAATAACGATAGTTTCCCGCCGCAACATCGTTCACACGGCCCACGGCGTCCATACCATTGAGAACAATGTTTGTTGTGTCGAGGTCAATGGCGACGGCCGCCACCGGTCCCGGATCTTCCACCATGAAGGTTCCCTGCTCCCCATCAACCGGACGGAAACCGCGCTTCTGCTCGATACGCCCCGCAACGAGCACCTTGCCCGATGTCTTGAACACGATGGGGTTCTCCGGTGTTCCAGACTGAGCGATCGAGACATTCCCCTCATAGGTCCCGGCTTTGACAATAACGGTGTCGCCTGCGTGCGCCACCGACGCGGCTTTGGCGAGGGTGCGGAAGGGAGCCGCGTCGGTTCCCGGATTCCCATCGGTTCCGTGCGGGGAGACGACGGGAGTCGCCGCCGTGACCGGCGCGCCCACCGCAAGCAGCACCACGACTGTGAGCAGCGGAAGCCTAATTGTGGATGTACCCAATCCCATCACTTCACCTCCTCAATCCTCACATCGTCAAACCACACCGTCGCCGCGCCCTTCGTTCCGTTGTTGAGGGAGATGCCGTACGGAACGTTGATGGACGCGGATGTGAATTCCGCCTCAAATATCTCCCACTGATTGAGAGGCCCCGAGACCTTATTCCCCAGCGTCACGTTCGGGCCTTTGGCGTACAGAGAATAAAGCTGCGCGGCGATGCCGCCATGATTCGCAGAGCGACGGATGCTGCAACTGAATCGGTAGCGGGTGTTGGGAACCAGCTCCACGAAGGAGGTCTGGATAGCGTTGACATTCTGTTTGTCGTAGGGATCGACGCGCAGGCTCTGCTTCCCTTCGACGGAGGTGGTCGTATCGAGGGCCACGCCTTTCAGGTACAGTTCCTGAGGCTGACGGTAGTTCCAGTAGTCGGGATAGCCATCCCCGGCCACGCACTGCTCGAATCCACCGTTCAGTACCGGGGGCTGGAGGAGTTCGTACGCATAGCTCTCGTCCTTGCCGTACCGTATAACCGCTTTGATGTGCTCCCGGGTCTGGATGCTTGCGACGTTCAGCATTTTGAGGACGACCTCACCTTTGCCCTTTGCGGGGATGTCGAATGGGACATCCTTTCTGTCGACACCCACGGACGATGGTGTCATCAGATTAACAACGCCGGAAACCCCCTTGTTACTGGAGTTCTCCATCTCCACCTTCACTGTGTCAGCGGACAGGTAGATGATCTCTGCCTGGATGGGGCGGCAGATGCCCACTGGCACACATTTCTTCGTCGTGCGCCCTCTCTCTGTCGTCACAGCGTAGATATCGTGGACAGCGTGTTTTGCGTCGTCGGCGACCCGGAAGGACAGGTTACGGGGCCGCCCCTCTCCCTTCGCCAGCGTGAACTCAACGGCACTGCCCTTCCAACCTTTCGGCAGTTGCAAACCCAGCTTGCCGCTGATCGGTGCGCTTCCGAGATTCCTCACAGTCACCCTTGCATTTCCCTCTTCACCGGGTACGACCGGTGCGACCCGTTCCATGTCCACAAACGGTTCGCATTTCTCAAGCAGGAGAACCGCCGACAAACGGCTCGCGGGGATCGTGAAACGATAGGCGTCCTTCTCCTGCTGCACCTTCAATGGAACAGCCTCCCCTTGCAGCGTGAAGGCCCACGCGGACTTCAGCGCGCCGACCCGCGAAACGTCCACCGTGGCGTTCGTCCCGGGTTTATCCTTCTCGTTAAAGATCGCGACCAGCGCGCCCTTCGTGCCGGATTCGTCCCTTGTGTAGAGCTTGCCTTTGACATCAGCATCGCTGAACCGCAGCCCCAATTCATCCATGAATCGCGCGCGGGACTGGAACTGGCTGAACTTCCTGCGAAAGCTGAGAATCTGTTGCGCCTTATTGGGATCTACATCGAACGACGCGAAAATGCCGCCGTACTTGATGCCGAACACCGTCGCGAACTCCTGCAGGGCGTCGGTGGTGGGATACTCCTGGTAGTGCTCAATGGGTGAGCCATGAATAACACCGATGTTGTCGGGGAATGTGTAGCGATACACTTCGGGAGCATTGTCGACGTACCAGAGACCCACGTCGAGATAGCGATGGTCAACATCGTTCATCCCCTCGCCGGCGAAAATTGCGCCCGGGCGCGCTTTGCGAGTTTCCGTCTTGATGTGCTCCATCCACCGGTTGAGTCCCTGTGACCATTCGCCGTAACCCGCGTGTCCGTGGTTGAGGTTTGCGCACTCGTAGGTAACCAGTCCAATCCCGTCGAGGTACATCCCGTCCGCGCCATATTGCCGGACGTACTTGTCCAGGAGAATGTGGTTGAGATACTGCTGCCACTGCGGCGCGGCCATGCAGACATGCGCTTCGCTGTGACCTCCGTCGGGCGAAACCAGACTGCCGTCGTAATGCCGCTGAGCGATGATCGGGTAGAGTCCCGACGGTGGAATCTCATCATCGGGGACCATCTGTCGCGGCACGCACCCGAACCGCTTGCCTTCGGGGACCAGGGCGGGATTCATGTGGGGAGGCAGCAGGTAGAAGATCATGCGGTTACCCAGCTCGTGCTGCTTCTGAATTCCACCGGTAAATTCTTCCTCGTTTCCCAAAATGCGGTGCAGCGGCTGAGTGCTCCAGTAGGCCTCGCAACTGAGCATCTGTGCCCAGACGGCGAAGAGAGGAAAGGGAGGATTCTTCATGGTCACGATGCGTCCGGTGCGAGCCCAACCTTTGACCATGTCAACAAAATCGCCCATGTGGATCACGTGGACATCCACCCATCCTTCCGCATCCCGGAACCAGTCGGGGATCGGCGTCTTCACCATCCACGGTTGCGCCCACGTGCGATACTGGTCCGCGCCCCAGTGCCAGTCGCCTTCGTGAACACCCAAAACGATGTCCGGCAGGCGCACAGTTCCCGTTGTCCGGCCGATGAGGATGCTCTTGTTGAATCCCAGACTGACATATTTCCCGGGAACATCGGCGGGCTTGTACCTACCCTCGGTTGGAGGCAGAGGCGCAGACGTTACCTGGCCGGTTGTCGCCTCCTGATCCCCCGGTGAGAAAGTCAACTCAGTCCGACGGTATTCCTTGTCCTCACAGGCGAGGTACAACCCGCCGCCCTGTGCGTCCCACAAATCCATCCAGCACATGGTGCCCTGCCCGGGATAGGTGAGAGGCCGATCCGTGTAAACAAGCCGCGGCAGCTTGAGTGACGCGGGGTACTTCGCAATGCTGCCCGTCACCATCGGCGTCATTAGATAATCGTCCTTCTCGTCCGCACCGATGCGAAGCCCTCTCAGCGTGGGGATTTTGGCCAGCGCGATGTTGTAGATGGTTTTGTTGGTGACCTGAGGTGAAATGCGCACCAAGCGACCCTCCAGCTTGATGCTCAAAGCCACGGTCAGTCCTCCGCCCATCAACTCGTAGTCCAGCAGCAGGGCATTTGGCGAGACCCGTTTGGTGTGCTTCAACTCCGCCTGCGAGAAACCAATCTCACGCAGCGTTCCGTACTCGCCGCGGAGCGCCATAAACGAGAAGAGCGGTGACTCTACGCCCGCGACGACATACTCGGTCTGTGTCACTTTGTTGCGGAGCGACTGCAACGCTCCGCTTTCCCCGGAAAGGCGCAAGTGGATGAAACCATTTTCCAATACCAAAGGGGGAACCTTCTTGACTTCATAGGAGACCATTGCACTGCTCGCAAACGGACTGGCACCGGAATTGTCGGCTGTCAGCGTCAACCTGAAGATAGCGACTGCATCGGGAGGGAGGAATGAGAGATCGCCGCCCACCGGGACGCTCTTCCACGTGCTGCCGTAGTCCGTCGAGCAGGAGGCCGATACATATCCCTTGCCGGACGCATTGATCAGCGACAGCCTCCCCCAGCGAATCAGGTTCTTCCGACGAACCGCCTCCGTGCGCACCTCGCCTGTGCGCGGGGAGACGACGGGAGACCGTCCAGGACCCAGTCCGGTCGGAGATGGGTCGACATCTCTAATGAGCGCGACCTTGTCCAACTGCGTGCCTCCGCACCAGCCGGCAGGCGTGAAGTTCCACTGGTGCTTTCCGGCAGAAAGGTCGTATGTGGGTCCCTTGCTCCATACCCACTGATTCAGAACCTCGCCTCTGCTGTCGGTGATGGTGTGACTCTCGCCGCCGTCCATGTTCTCCGAGTGGTTCCAGGAGCCGGCCCAGGGGTAGAGACCACGATACCAAGCTGTGTATCTGCCGGGAGATTTCACCTCGAAATGGTATTCGGCATGGTCTGCATACGCGATAGCCAACCCTCCCGACGCTGCGTCGGTATTGCCCATCGCTCCTTTGTCCGGCGTGAACCGAAGCACAGTCGCTCGTTCCGCTTCCATCGCGATCGGCTCTCCGGCTTCCTGAACGTACTCGCACGACAGCCGCAACCGGTCGTTACTCAAGTCGATGTTTATTGGGTTGGAGAAGGAAAGGGACACTGTCTTCTGTTCTGTCTCCTGTGCAACCGACCCTCCGCACTGAATGAGTAACCCAAAAGCGAGCGCAGGAAAAAACGCTCGTTTCCGTATCAAGCTGCGCAAAGCAAACCTCCTGACAAGACCACCTGAATTTCCCCCGAATTATAGCAGACATTGGCAACAATGCTGCGTAGGAGCTTGGCAGGCAGGAGAATACCGACGCTCAATGGCGGGCGGTTCGCCTGTCCTGTCAACCCCATACTGAGAGGATGTTACCAAGATGAAACCCATTTCGCTCCAACTCTACACCGTGCGCGAGCTCTGCGCACAGGATTTCGCCGGGACCGTCAAACGGGTGGCCGACATCGGCTACAAGGGGGTGGAGTTTGCCGGATTCTATGACACTCCCCCGGCAGAAGTGAAAAAAATGGTGGACAACCTCGGGCTGCAAGTCAGCAGCGCGCACCTGCCCATGCCGACGAAGGAGAACGTTGCGGAGCTGTTAGACACGTGCAGGACCATAGGCATTCCTCGCATCGTCTCCGGCTTCGGGCCGGATCAGGTGAAGACGCTGGAGGGGTGCAACGAAGCAGCGGCAAAACTCAAGTCCGCCGTGGAGGCGTTGGAGGGTTCGGGGATCGGCATCGCCATTCACAACCACTGGTGGGAATTCACAAAACTTCCCGATGGCCAGCTTCCCGAGGACATTCTGCTGAACGGCGCGCCGGGCGCGGGCGCGCAACTGGACGTATACTGGGTGGCTGTCGGCGGTGAAGACCCCACGGCAACCGTCGCCCGGCTGGGACGCCGCGCGCCGCTGCTGCACATCAAGGACGGCCCCATGGATCCGCCGCAACCGATGACCGCCGTCGGCGATGGCAAGCTCGACATGCCCTCCATCATTAAAGCCGCCGACCCGAACGTGCTTGAGTGGCTCATCGTTGAGTTGGACTCCTGCGCTACCGGCATGATGGAGGCTGCCGAGAAGAGCTACCAGTACCTGACGGAGAACGGGCTGGCCGCAGGGAACAAGTGATGAGAACCCCCATGCCGGGGGCGGCATTCGAGGGAACAGGAACCTATGAGTTGTGCCCAAACGCGGTTGGGTGGTTGGCTGGGGATATGCATCCCCAGCCACTCCTCTTGCGGGACATTCGTCCTGCATGGGGGAATCCCCCGAGAAAGGTTCCGTCGGCCCCGACGAACGCTTACTGCCTGTTTCTGAGCAGTGACAAGCGCGGCGGTTCACGCATCACAAATCACGACTCGTGCCACATTGCTGGAGGACAATTGATATGCCGATTAAAGTCACCGTTGGGCCGTCAGGCACGGATTTCACCGGCGCGGATGATCTCGTCATCCAGGCCGCAATCGAGTACGTCTCCGCCCGCGGCGGAGGCACAGTGGAGATCAAGACGGGTCTCTACCCGTTGAGCAACTCCGTTCGGCTGCGTAGCGGTATCTCCCTCGTCGGGTCGGGTGAAGAAACCGTGTTGAAGAAACAACCGTCGGCAACCGTGCCGCTGACGGAAGACACCGACTGGTACGAGTCCCGCGTCACCGTGTCCGATGCATCTCCCTTCAAGGTGGGCGGCGGGGTGATGCTGAGTGGCAAGAGTCCCCACAGCGGACAGGAGCAGGTCACCATCACCACGGTGCTGGGGATCGAGGGCAACACGCTCCACCTCCAGCATCAGGGCCGTGGCGCGGATGTTCCCGCGCACGTCGGCAACTTCTGGGTAGGATACGAGTCAACCGCTGCCACAGTGTTCTCACTGGTGACAGGAAACTGGATCCACGACGTCCGAGTCGCCAACCTGCGCATCAATGGCAATCGGGGCCAGAGCGCTGCCCTCGACGGCAACTACGGAGCGGCGATGTATTTCCAGGACTGTGAACAGGTCCACATCCACAACGTCCACGTCGAGAGCATCGAGAGCGATGGATTGAGTTTCCAGATCGTTCACGATCTGACGGTGGAAGACTGCGTCTTTGAGGACTGCGTGCAGGGCATCCATCCGGGCAGCGGGTCGCAGCGGCCTGTCATCCGGAATAACACGGTTCGGAAGTGCAGAAACGGCCTGTCGTGGTGTTGGGGAGTAAAGCAAGGCGTTGCCGAGGGCAACCTCATCGAGGATTGCGAAACAGGCATCAGCATTGGTCACCGCGATACGGACAACCTCATGCGCTGCAACACCGTCCGCCGTTGCAGCAAAGACGGTTTGGTCTATCGCGACGACCCTCCCCACCAGGCGGCGCACAACACTGTTGTCGCAGACAACCTGTTCGAGAATATCGGCACCACCGAAGAACCAGGAGTCGGCATTGACCTCGCTGGTCCCGCCAATGGGACCGTCGTCCGCGGCAATCGTGTCTGCTGCACGCAACCCGGCTTGATGGAAGCCGGGATACGAATCGGCGAGCGTGCCGGAACGGTGGTGCTCGACGGGAACTCAGTTGCAGGAATTGAGGTTGAGGTGGAAGACCTGAGGAAGGGCAACTGAACGCGCCTCCCTTCACAACCATCCCTCCACTGTCCCACATCGTCTCTGTTATCGGGTCGTTGCCGTAACTGAGCATGTCGACCACCGGCACGTCCCCTTCGTAGCCGAAGACGCGTTCCGCTTCTCCGCCCACCAACTTGCGAAGGGCCGAAAATCCGTAGCACGTACCGCACGGGTACTCGAGTCGGCAGTGCATGATCTCGTCAACCAGCCTGGCTTGGATAATTATCTGCTTGAGACGCCCGAGTGGCCAGACTCATACATCCTCCACCACCTCCAGCTTAACTTTCCCCCTCACCCTGCCCTCTCCCCATCGGGGGAGAGGGCGCGAACTCAAAGGGTTCGAGGGTGAGGGGGTGTTTTCACCCGTAACGAGTATACCTGACAGGTCTGATGGTTTTGGATAACAAGACCTATGCCAATATCGTTGCGAACTCGCAGAGTTCGCACTACGATCACGCGGAGAATCGTTACCCCCTGGCGCACAACCGGGTCAGCCGCCACTTTGTCAGTGGGGCGGTGCGTTCTCCTGTCGGCAAGTCCCGATCAGTCGGGATATCGCCGGTACGAGGCAGTGACCCAGTGGGAAACGTTTATGGGCAAGCATCGTCCGGAACGAGAGATTCCCAAACATCGGACTCTGTAAGTCCGCCCTGAGCTTTTGCAGGACCCTGACTTTGCGACTCTGCACGTCACTTTCCAGACCAAATTGGCTCTGGCCGGACAACGCGGACTCACAGAGTCAGCATCGTGAAAGGAAGTGGCGGTGCGTCCCGGCGCCTCGATGGTAACAGCCGTGCAAGGCTGACATTTGGCAGCACTTCCGTTTTCTATCTTCAGGGAGCAAACCATGACACCCAAAGAACGCGTCTACAAGGCCCTTAATCACGAAGAACCGGACCGCATTCCGTGGGGGGAGCATTCCATCGACTACAACGTTTACGAGGACATCCTGGGTCGAGAGACATTAGTTCAGTCGAAGTTCCGCGAGGCGAAGGCCTACTGGGATGGCCGGCGGGACGAAGTGGTCGAGTGCTACAAGCGGGACCGACTCGACCTCATTCGCGCGCTCGAGATGGATATCGCGTTCGTCGGACGCGTCCCACCAAAGGATTTCCGTCCGGAGCCTTTCGAGAAGATCGACGACGTCACCTACCGTGACGAACACGGCTCCCTGTACCGCATCTCCGCGACAACCCACGACCTGATGACGTACCAGGTCAACCTTCCACCGGTTGAGCCGCCCACCATTGAGTCGCTGGAGACCCAACTTGAGGAAGCGGTGCGGGAACCGGTGACCGCACCCGATGAATCGGTGTGGGAGCTTGTACGGCACGCGGTTCGGGAAATGGGCGACACCCATTTCATCATGGTAATGGCGGGAGACATCGGTTTCGCGTCATTCGGACACACGGATGAGGAGCGATTCCTTAACCTCGCCCTCTATCCCCAACAGTGCGCGCTGTTGACGAAAATCCACGGCACGCGGCTGCTCAAGGAGATGGACGTCTATCGTGGTTTGGGCGTGGATGGTCTCATGCCGTGCGGCGACCTCGGTTCTTCTACCGGGCTGCTGGCAAGCCCGAAATGGTATCGGGAACATGTCTGGCCGTGGCACAAGGCATACTGCGAAAAGGCTCACGCAGTGGGTCTGAAAGTGCTGAAGCACTGCTGTGGGCATTTGATGGAGATCATCGACGATCTTGCAGACGCGGGCTATGACGCTTACGAAGCCATCCAGCACAGTGGAGGGATGGACCTGAAAGTGCTCAAGCCGCGCGTCGGAGGCCGGTTGACATTGTGGGGCGGCATCTGGCATGAGCACATCATCATGGGCACGCCTGAGGATATCCGCAACGACGCGCGCTACGCGTTCAAACACGCCGCGCCCGGCGGAGGGTTCATTATGGGCTCGTCCCATTCCCTGGCCGTGGACGCAAAGCGAGAAAACATCCTGGAGATGAAGCGCGTCCGGGATGAGTGGGGAATCTATCCCATCGACGAATGCCGGTTAGTTCTACCATAGGAATTTATGACGCGTTTTTGAATGACAAAAGCGGTTGAAAGCCCTATTCTACAAGTGTTTCAGGCTGAGATTTCTTTCCGACGAGTTGGCGTTATGAGCACGATCGCTGCGATTTTTCGGGATCATTGGGGCCGTTGTGCTCCCAACCTCTATAAACGATTGCCGCGACGTGTTTATAATGCCGCCGAGCGGAGAGAC
>MNXM01000025.1 GCA_001872605.1 Armatimonadetes bacterium CG2_30_59_28
CCATACCGGTTCCTAAAAGTATGGCGCGAAGGCTGTGGTTAAGGCTATAATCTCGCAGGGCAGGTTAAGCATCGTAGACCCCTTTGGACAAAGATAGTCTTGAGCTTAACCTCCCCAGCAGTCATCTCCAAATTGGATAAAGTCCAGCTTAGAACTCGTCCAACAATAATTCCGCGTTTTAGTAGCAGGCATCGCCGTCGCTCCGAGGTGTTCGGCTGAACTTGACGCGGAATTATTGTTGGACGAGTTCTTACACACCATCACGACAGGAGCACACATTGCGCTTCACCATCCTCCATGAAGATCAGCATGACATCTGGAACAACTTCATCTCTCTATCTCCGGTGGGGGATGTGCTTCAAACCATGGAATGGGGGGAAATCAAACGGTTCAGCGGATGGGAGCCACTTCCGGTCGCGGTCGTTGCCGAAGAAGAAATCCGTTGTGCAGCGCTCATCCTGAAACGCAAAGTCACGCCGCTCGGGCACTGCATTTTTTACTGCCCAAGGGGCCCCATCCTCGGCGACGCGCAGGAGGGATGCTTCCATGTGCTTGTCGAGGGGATAAGGGAACTCGCGCGTACGCATCACGCGATTCTGCTGAAGGTCGATCCTGCTATTACCGCAGGGAACGAGAAGATCGAGCGACTTCTGAAACAGCACGGCTTCCGCGTGGCTCCAGACGCTACGAGTGGTTTCGGTGGAACGCAACCGCGTTGCGTCATGAAGCTCGACCTGTCCAAAGATGAGGCCACTCTCCTTGCGGAGATGAAAGCGAAGACCCGATACAACCTTCGACTGGCAGAGCGCAAGGGCGTCGAAATCATCGACGACTGCACAGAAGACGACCTGCAAACCTTCTACAATATCCTGCTTGAGACCGCCCAACGCGACCGCTTCACGGTGCGATCTTATCCCTATTTCCAGTCGCTCTGGCAGAACCTCGTGGGCAGCGGCCTGGGACGTCTGTTCATTGCGCGCCACGGGAACGAAACGCTCGCCGGCACACTGGCCTTCATTCTGGGGAAACAGTGCTGGTATGTGTACGGCGCCTCCAGCAATCGCCATCGCAACCTGATGCCCAACTATCTCATCCAGTGGCGGATGATGCAGTGGGCCAAGGATCAAGGATGCGTCGTCTACGATTTCCGCGGCGTCTCGCCTGAGCGGGAGGGCGTTCCCCTTGACGATCACCTCGCCGGGTTGAACCGTTTCAAGACCGGGTTCGGCGCAGAGTATGTGGAATATATCGGAGAGTTCGACCTGCCGCTGTCCAGGTTCTGGTATCCCCTGTGGACGATTGGTAAGCCGATAGCGAAAAAGCTGTTGCAGCGACACAGCGCGTCAAATTCCGCGGAGGATTGATTAGTTTTTCGGAGTGATCTTGTGGTTGGTGGGTATGCCTCCACCCAATCTCACCGGCCACTGTGAGGATATTTTCCCTTTCCGTTTGGAGAGGGTGTCGGCATCTGGCATAATGACTCCAAGCAAAGCCGGAGTTGCGGGTCGTCGCGTTGTAAGGTGGACGCGACCGCAATCTCCACTGTCGTCAGAGGGGGTAGCATCCATGTCGAAGAAAATCGTCATCGTGGACCAAGACCAGCAGGTCGTGGATGAGGGCAGTGCTCTACTGGAGAATATCGGCTACGAGGTCGATGCCACCACGGGGGGCGAACATGCCGTGGCTCTCATTCGGGGTCAGAAACCGGACCTCGTGATTGCGGATGCAGAGATGACCGTCTGGGACAGCAAACCAATCTACGAACTGATCCAGCAGGACCCCGAACTGAAGGATATCCAAATCATCTACCTGGCCCCCAGGAAGAGCATCGTCGCGCTGAAAGAGAAGCTGAAAGTGCCCACCCGACACCTGATGCCCAAGCCGTGGGACATCGGCGACTTTATCGAGCGCGTGCAGAGCATTGTGGGAGAGGCCTATTGAGCGTGACCTGTCGTTCTTCGCGTCCAGAGTGATCTTATTTCTTCCACCGGCGCACGCACCGACACCCTCTTTGGAGCGTGCGCAGCAGTTGGCGCAACTGCCCGTCGCATGCTTCCGCCGGACTGGAATTGGCATACAAGGCGGAAACGTACAGATCAGTGAGCTGCTGTGCAGCGGGCAGGAGCGCAGGTTGCCAGTCGCCCAGCGCGGAAAGGTACTCGTTGGGCGTCTCTGTCGCCTGCTTAACGCGAAACCTGTGGGAGAGCAGCCGGCACATTCGCCGATAGGCTTGCCTGACGCTCTGGTGCGAGGACCCAACAACCACGCATGCGCCCCCCCTGCGTCCCGCGCGCGTCCGATGAATCCCATACGTGACGAAGGCCACGGCGACGGCCAGAAGTCCGCCCGCAACCATCGCGATTGGCATCAGCGCTCCCCGGAAGTTCCACGACATGAGGCGATTCCTCAGTTGCGCCCACAGGCCCTCGCGGTGCTCTCGCCGCTTCTCCAAGATTGCACCCAGATCAACAACGGGAGAGGCATCGACCGCGTGCCACCCGTATCGGGGGAGGAAGACCTCCGTCCACGCATGGGCGTGGAGTTCTTTCACGTGGTAGATTTCTGTTTCGGCGTCGTAATCTCCCGGAGCATAGCCGGTCACCATTCGAGAGGGAATCCCTGTTAGTCGGCACAGCACGGCGACGGCTGTCGCGTAATGGGTGCAGTATCCCTTGCGCGTCTCGAAGAGCAGGTAGTCGACAGCCTCCCGATCCCAGGGCATGTAGGGGGGGGAAAGTGTGTACTGCACCCGCTGATGCACGAAGCTCACAATGGCTTCCACTCTGTCCAGAGGGTTCTGGCGCTCCGCAAACCGTCTTCCCAGCGCGGTAACTCGCGATGAGAGGGGGGGGAGGTCGAGATAGCGCACATGCAAGTCCGGTGACAACCGTTCAGACTTATCTCCTCGGACGCGTGATTCCGCGCCGACCATGTGCTTTTCAGGCAGGGCTTTGACACGTGAAGTGATCGAGTACTCCGCTTCTGTACGCAGTATTCCGTTGAAGTACGCCGATGATGCGTCGTCCACTCGAACCGTCGAACGGTGACGCGGCCCAGTTTTCGGGAGGTCTGCTTGAACGCGCACCGGCTCATAAGCGCAGACGAAAAGACCCGTGTGAGGCACGAGAAGCTTCACGTGCTGTACCGCCTCCTTTGCAGGAATCCCGTTCTGGAGACCGGGGTCTTGAGGAACAATATCCGTTACGCCGCTTCCCATCGGATGCACCTGCAGGCTGTGCCGCGTCTGGCTCCACCCGATCCCGTTGTACACGTCCAGCGTGTTTCCCCGCCAGTAATGAGGCTCGCGCGAGTCAACCTGGAAGAGTTCACGCGGGGAAAGCTGGAACGTTTCCCCACCGAGATAGAAGTGACTGATCGGCGACACCTCGGCGCTATGAGCGTAGGTGACGATCTGTCTGGCAAGCCGCATCGCCAACTCCAGACCAACGCGGTCGAGGAGCATTGAACGGTGTTGCTCTCCCTGGAAGACGGAGGTCAGTCCCGCGGCCAGAGCCACGGACAGCAAGGCCGTCGTCGCCAGCGCGCGCAGGCTCATGATAAATCCGCGTCGACGAGTTCGGCCTTCGGCATCGTCAAATGCCGACCAATCCCTTTCCTGGTATATGGCGGCTCGATGGGAGAATAGAAGCAGCATCAGTACCCCGAAAGCCAGAGGAATAAAATAGGGAACGATGCCCATCTCTCGCTGGAAGAGACAGAGAAGAACCAGCGTGCTGAGGCTGGGGATGATTGTGAGTACGAGATCCTTGTCTGTCAGGATGCTGAACGTGCGAACAACGTGGAAGATCAGAAACAGATGCACAAGCGCAACGTAACTCTCCGCGGTACTCACAGTGAGCATCCCGCGGAATCCCCGCAGACCAACGACCGCATGCCAGAACGAAGTTGTCTGCAGATACCCCACAGAGCCGAGGGCAGTCATCGTGAGTACGAGAAAGGCTATGACGGGGCGCCATCGCTGATGGTTGAACCATCCCCCAAGCGAACGGATGAGGATCGAGAACAGCAGACCGCAAATGGCCACGATGAGAATCGCGCGAAAGAACACCGGACTCACGACCAGCTTTCCCGCCGCCAACACCGGCATCAGCGCCACCAGAGCGCAACCCCCGTAGGCCAGAACGAGGTCGGGAACGCCCATCGATGAGGCGGCGGGACGATAAGATGCACTTTGCCGTCCTGCGGCCAACGCGGCGAGGGCAGTCATGCGCCGGCTCCCTGCGAAGCCATCGCCGATCGTGTTTGTTGCGGGACCTGAACACGAGCGCCGCGCCGGTGAACGCCTTTGCCCTGCTGCAGCTCCGACAGCATCGCTCGCACACTGTCCCCACAGTGGAACGCAGCCACGTGGCAACCCCGCCGCTCCAAACAATCAATCGCTTCATCGAAAGATGCTTTGTCTGGCGCCTGACCAGGAATCTTGGCGAAGGACTCAGGGTTCAGTAGAATCACCGTGCCTTCAGCGCCGCGCCGGGCCACTAACCGGGCGATGCGCTCCACATTTTCAACATCGGCTGTCACAAGCACAACGGAATCTTCCGAAGTCAGGCCAAGAGACTCGGCCATCGTCTCGTGAACAGGATGGTTTCCATCGGCGCGGGCGGTTGCCAAGGCTTCCATGACCCGATTGAAGTGGCCGACGCCTCGCCTGCCGGGAATGTGCACCGGGGAACGCGCAGACAGGTGCACACTGACAGTGCGGCCGGAGAAGACCTGATCGTGGATCAATGACGCGGCGATCCGTAAAGCCCATTCCAGCGACGCGTCCACCCCCTGTCCGTATGTTTGGTGAGCGGACAGATCGATCCAGAATTGAGCGCTGCCGTGAATGGTCGCTTCGAACTCGCGGAGGATCAGTCGGCCGTGTCTCGCCGTCGCTGGCCAGTGAACCCATCGCAGATCGTCACCTGGGTGGTATTCTCGTACACCGAAAAATTCGGGACTGGTTGCAGATTGTCTCAATACCATGCGACCAGACTGCCGCTGCGCATCTCTGGAATGCAACAAGGCCCGTTGGAAGATCTCGGATCGAGGGTAAACGAGGAGCGTTGCTTCCACGGACACCGATCTCACAAACCGGAACAGACCGACTGGGTCGTTACCGATGAGTTGGGCCCGAAGAAGGCGGTGGCTTCCTCGGTACAGATTCGGCAGGGGGACAGGAATGCTCAACCGGTCACCGCCCTGCACAAATTCAATCCCATAGGTTCGGTGAAAATCGACGCCCTGGGTTTCGTTGCGGAGGAACAATTCCAGACCGACCCCAGTCTTGTTGAACGACCCGGCATTGTGGAAGTTAACGGAAATGAATGTCTGCTGTCCCTCGGTAACCGGGCGTCGAGCGGAGTGGCACTCAAGCTGAAGTCCGGAAAGCGAGGCTCTGGAAAGAAGGAAACAGGAGATGAGAAGACTGAGTCCGGTCCAGCAGATGACGAACGCGCCATCGCTGTCATTGATGACTGCGACCAGATAGAATACTCCGCTTGCGAGCAGAACAGCTCGACCAGTATGAGTCATGTTGGATCAGGGGCGCGATCCCTGTCTGGCCGGGCTAACAACCTGCCCGGGCCGGGATTGCGCTATGCTGCCGGTTGCGCGCTATCGCCCCGGCCGATGAGCTCTTCCGCAATCGGGTAGGGGAAGCGGATGGTGGTTTCGTAGCTGTCTTTGTACTTTACGGTGATGCCCACTGCTGTCGTCAGGCGATCCACGCGCAGGTCGAAGGAGAAGGTCGGCTCGCCGACTCTCTCATGGTTGAGTGTCCCCCGATTTTCATCCTCGGTGAAGAACGCAACCGATTCGACGTTCACCACATCTCCCGGATAGGTCAACCGCAACCACTTCTCTTCCTCGGCGCTCTCCATTGTCGGGGTATCCGGGGCATCGATCTGCTCCACAATCAGCCACTGCCGGAATAAGTCTGAGTTGATGCCCCCGACCTTATCGTCCCTCGGCTTCTTGGCGTATAGTTCCCCAGTGACGTAAGGGCTCTTCTCAGAAGACCGACGATCGGGGCACTCGCGATAGTCGTCGTCAGGCCCTTGATACACGGGGTAGGGATTGTATGGATACGGATAGTAGTATGGCGGTGGATAGTAGATGTGAGTCACGTCCCCCGCGTCGTCCGAGTTGTCAGGGGGATCCACATCACCGTCCGGCGGCGTTGATGGGCGAGGACGGCCGCTCACGTACCACTGCGCGAAGTTGTGAGCAACACCGGGGTGGTCGTCCCCAAAGCGCGCGATAGTCCGGCTGATGCCCGGGTGCTCCTTCGCGAATTCAACAACGCTTTTTGCCGCGGAGGGATTATCCTGCGCTTTTTCCAGAGCCTTTCCACTTGCGACCGGGTGCTTTCGCAAAAAGCGCAGCGCCTTCTTCTCAGCGGAGGTCAGGTCTGCGCCGGGGGAAGACCCTCCGTCTGACGCGTCGCGCGCTTCCAGCCGAGCCGCGATTCCGTCCCTCGCTCGGGTACGCGGCCCCGCATTGCACCAAGAACTGACGGTAAGCAATGCCAGCAGACTCAGGCCTATCGTTTTCATCGCCCTCACTCCTCTTCATTGGGATTCTACCAGAAGGCGCTTGGGAAGCACAACAGGTTCCGCAAATTCATCACGGTGCGGCACACCACGCACTATTTGTCCTTGCTGCCCTTGCGCGTTTTGATAAGAATTGGTATAATTCCGTCCGCTTGGGAACAAAATGAAATGTTTCAGCCGACTCGCGGAGTCGCCTCGACGAGAGTCGGCTGATTTAGCTTGTGTGGGACAGCCACATAGGAGGAAAAACTGATTGCGCGACTACGAATTGGTCTGCATATTAAATGCAGGACTTGAGGACACAGAAATTCAAGAAATGACGCAGCGCGTTTCCGGAATCATTCAATCCAATGACGGAACCGTCGAGAACGTTCGCACTTCAGAGGTGCGCAGGCTGGCCTACCCGATCAAGAAGAAGACTGAGGGCGTGTATGTGGTCATCAATTTCAAGCAGGCTCCGTCGGCAATACAGCCGTTGGATACTGTACTGAAACTCGAGGAACAGATTCTGCGACACCGGGTATACGTGAGTGACAGCCTGCCTCCGCTTGCCCACGCTCCCGAAGAGATAGCCAACGCAGGGGATGCCTCAGTCGCGAGTCAGCCGGAAGCCGCTGAGGCGGAAGCACCAGAAGTGGAGACATCTCAAGGTCCAGTGAGCCTTGACGAAACAGCGTCGGAGCAGGACGCAGGCCCCGGGGAGCCTGAGGCCTCGGAGTCTTCGGGCCCAGACGAATCAAGATGACCAAGTTACAGGAGGGAGCACCATGGTTAATCGCATAGTCCTGATAGGACGTCTGACGAGAGACCCGGAATTGCGATACACTCCCAGCGGATTGCCGGTGGTGAACTTCACCCTTGCGGTTGATCGCAACTTCAAGAACGCCCAGGGAGAGAAGGAGACCGACTTTGTTCGTTGCATCGCATGGCGACAGCGGGCCGAGTTCGTGGCCAACTACCTGACGAAGGGCCGACTCGCCGCTGTGGATGGCCGGCTGCAGATTCGGGAGTACACCACCCAGGACGGCCAGCGACGCACGATCGCCGAGGTGGTGGCCGACAACGTCTATGGTCTCGACCGCCCGAAGGAAGCCGCGCCAGGCGTGGAAGACATTCCACCACCGGATGACACCGCGTCGGGATCCGCGGGCGGCCTCGGTGACGAGTTTGACGGGACAGATCCCTTCGCCGATGAATGACATTTTTCGCCAGCGTATGGACGCAGACCTGATAGTAAGCAAGTCGTTTTGATGGAGCAATGATGAGTAACGGATACAGAAACCGCAGCAGGACCCGACCCCCCGGTCGATTCCGACGGCCGCGCCGACGCGTGTGCACCTTTTGTGCTGATCGCGAGGCGACCATCGACTATAAAAACGCAGGGCGTCTTCGCAGATACGTCTCGGATCGTGGCAAGATTTTGCCGCGCCGACAGAGCGGGAACTGCGCCAAGCATCAGCGAGAGATCGCCCGCGCCGTAAAGCGCGCTCGCGAGTTGGATCTGTTGGTCTACATCGCCGAGTGAAGACTCCGTAACGAGACTTCGGCCACCTTCAGGATCGCCTGTTGCCACCCCGGCCCGATTCGTTGGACCCGGATGTGACTCGCTCCAAGTGAACCACCGGGGAGCTCCGACGCTCCGGAGGGGTTTACCTCAGGGTTCGCGTTGTTCGTTTCCGATGCACCACTTCCTCGCGTTGCTGACTCGATGCAGAGACTTCCAGCGTCTCGTGCACTACCTGAAGGGCGGCGACCCGCCCCGAGCCGGTGGAGCTTCCGCACTCACCAAGGCGGCCACCTACGGGGTTTGCCGGTCGGCAAGGGGTTATTGTGTCTCCTCGCTTCTCAGTCATGTCCACCGATCGTGCGTGGTACTCACGGCGGACACTGAGTCTTCCAACCAAATCGCCGCCGACGTCCAGTCGCTTTTGCCGCTCATCCACGCATCGGGCTTCACTCCGGAGCTGTTCGTGTTGCCATCTCACGACTTTCTGTTTGAGGCAACATCGCTGCCCGACCCCCAAGTTGTGCAAGACCGTTTGACAGCACTCGAGCCCTGGCTCAACCAAGAGCCAGTCATCGTCGTTGCTCCCATATCTGCGTTTGCAGGATTCACCGTTCCCGCCGATCTGTTGAGACAGGGAACTTTCGTGCTGCGACTTGGCGAAGAAATGGACTTTACCCAACTGACCCAACGTCTTACGGACGACGGCTATGAGCGGGTAGATACCGTGGAGACCGTCGCACAGTTCAGCGTACGCGGCGGAATCATGGATGTCTTTCCCCCAACGCAGGCACTGCCCCTCCGCGTGGAGTTGTTCGGGGACGAAATTGTATCCATGCGGCAGTTTAATCCAGACACCCAACGCTCGGCAGGCGACATGGAAAGCTGCGAGATCGTTCCTCCGCGAGGGATAATTCTTACCGAATCAATCGTCCGCGAGGCGCTCCCACGTATCCGACAGTCGCTGGAAGAGCAGAAGGAAGTTCTGAAAAGTCGAAACCTCCTTCGGGAGCGAGACCTTCTAAACGAAGTGACTGTTGGGGACATTTCTCGACTGGAGCAATTGACATGCTTCCCCGGTGTCGAGCGCTACATGCCGCACCTGTACCCCAAGGGATCCAGGATCATCGATTTCGTCCCTGAAGGCGGTGTTGTATTCGTCGACGACCTCAACCGCATTCAGCGTTGTTGGGAACGAACGGCGGAGGAATTTGGTCGCTACCTGGATGCGAAGATAGCCGCAGGAGAGTTTCTGCCGCCTCCATTGCCGTGGTTTCCCAAGCTGGAGACTCTCTTGCGGGCACTTCACAGGAACAACACCTGTGAGCTACTCCCTGGGCTTCCGGACGAAGGCTCTGCCGCTCCACTGCACAGCTTCATATTGGACTGCCAGCTTCCCGTCACTTTCCAGGGACAGATGTCACTCGTTTCCGAGAAGCTGAAGCAGTGGCAGGCGGAGGGCAGGCGAGTCATCTGCTCCACTCACCACCCTCAGCGGCTGATGGAACTTTTCCGTGACGCAGACATCGGGGGTGTTCGCTACGAGAAATCGGCAGCGGATTCCGCCGGACACAACGGAGACGAACTGGCTTCCCAAGAGGTGCGTCCTGGAGAGCTGCGCGTTTCCACTTACGGAATGGTCAATGGATTCGAGGTCCCCGAAGCCAATTTTGTGCTTCTCACTGATGCTGAGGTATTTGGCTGGAGCGGAATTCATCGTCGGTGGCGAAAGCGCCGCGAACGTTCTCAAGCCATCCGGACACACTTGGAGTTGACGCCGGGCGACTACATCGTCCATATCGGTCACGGTATCGGCCAATACCACGGGGTCACGCGGCAGAAAGTGGGCGACAGCGAGAACGAATACCTCCTCATCCAGTACGCAGGGACGGATCGCCTGTTCGTCCCTGTTCACCAGATCGACCGCATTCAGAAGTATATCGGCGCCGAACACCGAGCTGGCGGTGACGGCGGCGCTCCTGCTCTGAACTCACTCACCGGCAACGCCTGGGAGAAGGCCAAGAGGCGCGCCATCACCTCCGCAAGAGACATTGCGGAGGACCTCGCAAAGCTCTACGCGGAGCGGGAGAGCGCCGAGGGACACAGTTTTGCGCCGGACTCCCCGTGGCAGCGCGAGCTGGAGGTGTCGTTCGACTGGGAGGAAACGCCCGACCAGGCGAGGGCCATTGAGGACGTCAAAGCCGATATGGAAACCTCCCGTCCCATGGACCGTCTGATCTGCGGCGACGTCGGCTACGGCAAGACCGAAGTCGCCCTGCGTGCAGCCTTCAAGGCCGTGCAGGACGGCACCCAGGTGGCCGTGCTGGTGCCCACCACCGTCCTTGCGCAACAGCACTACACAACTTTCAGGGAGCGACTCGCCCCCTATCCAGTCAAGGTGGAGCTTCTGAGCCGGTTCAGAAATAAGGCTGAGCAGGAACAGATTGTCAAAGGCATCCGCCAGGGAACAGTGGACATCGTGGTTGCGACCCATCGCCTCCTCTCCCGAGACGTAACCTTCAGTAACATCGGGCTTATCGTCGTCGATGAGGAACATCGCTTCGGTGTTGAACAAAAGGAAAAGCTCAAACAACTGCGGACACAGGTAGACGTGCTCACCCTCACCGCAACCCCCATCCCGCGGACGCTGCACATGGCGCTGGGAGGCATCCGGGAGATGAGCGTTATCAACGACCCTCCAAGAGGGCGGCTGCCGGTGCGCACCCATGTTATGCCCTTCGATGACGACCTGGTTCGCACCGCCATCCTCCGCGAGATGGAGCGCGGGGGACAGGTCTACATGGTCCACAACCGTGTCCGCTCCATCCGACACGTCGCTGCGCATATCGCCCGACTGGTCCCGTCCGCGCGTATCGCTATCGGCCACGGACAACTGGCGGAGGACGAACTTGAGGAGATCATGTATGATTTCTACAACGGCAAGTACGACGTTCTGGTATGCACGACGATTATCGAGAGCGGACTGGACATCCCCAACGCCAATACGCTCATCGTGGATCGCTGCGAACAGTTCGGACTGGCGCAGTTGTATCAATTGCGGGGGCGTGTGGGAAGATCGGATCGACAGGCGTACGCCTATCTTCTGTACGGACGCAGGGCGAAGATCAGTCACAAGGCCGAGCAGCGCATCGAGGCGTTGCAGGAATTCGCCGGCCTGGGGTCTGGCTACAAGATTGCCCTGCGAGACCTTGAGATTCGCGGCGCGGGGAACCTCCTCGGAGCGGAGCAGCACGGCTACATGCAGGCGGTTGGCTTTGACCTCTACTGCCAGATGCTGAGCGAGGCCGTCAGCGCCATTCGGCACGAGCCGGTAAAGCGACGCACAGACCTACCCGAAGTGGACCTCCCCCTTGCGGCATACCTGCCGGAGGATTATATTGAGAACCTGAATCATCGACTTGAACTTTACCAGCGACTGGCAACGGTGGAGTCGCTCCAGGATGTCGATGAGTTGGAGGTGGACATGAAAGACCGGTTCGGAGTGCTCCCGATCCAGGCGTCCAATCTCCTGAGAGTAATGCGCCTGCGCGTGACCTGTCCGTCGGTATCCATCGAGCGAATTTCGAGATCCGACCGGCGTATATTGCTCCATTTCAATCAACGACGGAAACCATCGGAAGGTGAGTGCATGAGACTCTATCGCGTGATGGGAGACACCGCGAACTCTAAGTTCCACGTTGACCGCATTGCACTCAACACCATTCAGGCGCGCGCGGAGGGATTGGGAATCAACCCGCAGACCATCAGTGCCCAGCAGGTGCTGCGATTGGTGGAAGGCATTGTCTTCGGTCTCGCCAGTTGGCGGGCCGTATGAGAGGACTGGAAGCAATGCAACGTCCATTCGCCCATTCGCCCATTCGCCCATTCGCCCATTCGCTCATTCGCCCATTCGCCCATTCGCCCATTCGCCCATTCGCCCATTCGCCTATTCGCCCATTCGCC
>MNXM01000273.1 GCA_001872605.1 Armatimonadetes bacterium CG2_30_59_28
AACCCGTGTTCGGCACGAACACGGGTTGAAAGGGGAGAAAAGATGTCCTTTCTTGGCGCTCGGTAGTCAGTTGTGTGAGCTACCGGACGCTGAAGCGATCCGGCGTCTAATGGGGAAGAATTTACGAACGGATGCAGTAGTCGCCGAACAACTGCCTGGCGCACCCGCAAAAGGTTTGACGCCTCGCATATCGGCGTGTAAAAATATGGCAACTATTCAGCCAAAATGAGTCTAAAAATGGCATTGATAGGGCGATCTTTTGAGGAGATGAGTTCTCGCGGCAATTGCGCTCCCGGCAACTCCTCGACGAGGGACTCTGATTTAGAACGTCGACAGGAGTCCGAGAAAGGAGAAACTTGGTTATGAGATCACACAGAGGTATCAAAGGAGCGTTTGGGCCACGTTCCCGAATAGGCGGTCTTACCCTCATCGAGTTGCTTGCGGTGATGGTGATTCTGGTTCTGCTGGCAGGGATAGTGACAACCTCGGTCGTGAAGCGTGTGGAGGAGGGACGTCGGGCGAAGGCGATTACCGACATCGCGTCACTGGAGAGCGCTCTCGAGCAGTATCATATCCATGCAGGCGGATACCCCACCACACAACAGGGTCTGGAGGCATTGCGAACCAAGCCAACGTCGTCCCCCGTGCCCGACCAGTGGAACGGTCCCTACATCACCAAGCAAATTCCGCAAGACCCGTGGGGAAGTGCATATATCTACGTCTGCCCAGGGCAACGCAATGAGGACGGGTTTGACATCTACTCACTTGGCCGCGACGGACAGGAAGGCGGCGAAGGGCGAGATGCAGACGTGACCAACTGGGAGTAACGTGTGCGTGTCGGGAATTCCTCAACACGCCTGTAAGGCATGTACGGCTGTAATATCAAGACGGGATAGCCCTGGCGCATATTGGGGACACAACCCGGTCGTGCGACTTTCGCCTGAGCAGATATGCCATGCAAGGAGCAGCGGTTTACCTTCTGCGATGCGCAGCCATCGGTCGGCGCCGCAACAAAGCCCGGAATACTTCACTGCGCTGGTTGCATTGGTGTAATGTTTACCGGTGTCGACAAGTAGATCATCCTGCCGTCAATCCTGAAAGTAGCCTCGACAAAGAACGCAGCGAACCCCTTCGCTGGGGGGAGCAACTCCGTTGTGAAGATATTGCCTTCCTTTACCATTGTCTGCGGCTCCCATCTGGCAAGACGGAAATCCCGGGAGTCGGACTGCGCCGACCAGAGCAAGGACCGTTCAGCTTCTGGAACGGTCCGAACTTGAATTGTGCGTTGATTGTTCTGAGGGGCGCCGTCACTCCACGAGAGTGTCGGCACCGACGTGTCCGACGCAACGAGACGCGCAAACCCAATGGTTGTGGCATAGAGTTTGCTCCAAGCCTGGGCGGCATCCGCATTTGCCGTACTCTCGGGCCCTTGCCGCTGGAATCCGTGACCAACATTCGGAGCATATAGAACACACTTCGGGCCGGAGAGATCCCCCCAGTAAAGATTCAGCGCATCCAACGTCCAGAAGCGGTCGTTGGTAGCATTGATGATGAGCTTGGGCAGACTCAACCTCTCCTTGTACGAATAAGGGTCCACCATTTTGACAAGCCGTTGACCCCCCTCCGTTGTCAGTTTCTCCTGCAGACCGTGGGTTGTGTAGGCGTTGATTTGCTCGCTGTACTTACCCCACACATCCAGTTGGCGCCGCATCTGTGCGGGGATGTTGAGGTTGTCATACACCACGGGTATGATGCCTTTGACTCGCTCGTCGGCGGCCGCAGTCAACCATGTCGTCCAACCGCGTTTCGACGCGCCGGCGACGATGAAACTCTCGAGCCCCTGGTTTAGTTCCTTCCTCGAGAATTCCTGAAGCGCGTCCATTGCTTTGACGACGCTCTTGGTCATGGGGAAAAGCAGCGGCCAGCTTTCATCACCGGTCTCCAGGTACTTGACAAAAGTGTGAGCCACCAGGCGATCTTCTGAAAGCCCATCGAATAGAGGCTGATTGGGGACTTGGTAAAGGACGGCGTAGACACATCCCAACGAGCCAACCATCTGGGCGGCAAGAGACCGATCCGTGTCGCTCGCATCCCCACCGGTATTCAGCAGGACCGCCATCTTCGGGAACTCCACAACCTCCGGGACGAAAACGACCATCCTGTGCTCCCACTGAATTCCCTGCCACACTTGCGAGGTGAGCTTGAGGTCAACCATGCTGCATTTCTGCAACACCTTTTCGTCCGTCTTTTCCCACCGGTAGGCAGGTTCCGCGCGGGCGACGTACTCAGACAGATCGGCGTGAGTCGCCCCGCACGTCAACACGGCCAGAGCAGCCGTCAAGGTACCCAGTTCTCGCATGTACATTTTTCCTCCATCAACCGTCGTTAGCAGGTTGCGATCCGTTACTTGCCACGCGCCACCCCGTCTTCATCCATGTGAAACCATCGGTACTCCTGTTCGCAGGCAGGAATCTTCCCCATGGCGACGCAGAAGTCCCCCGTGGCAGGATACAGCATCGCTGAGTGAAGGTTCATGCTTGTGATCGGCACACCGTCCTCTCCGGCAAGGTTGAAAGACCGGTCGATCTGACCGTAGTTTTCGCTGATAAGTTCTTCAACTTTTCGATATCGGTAGCACCACGGTTCATCATCTTCGTCCTGATACAGCTTGCGGAAGTGGTTGCTGGCGATGACGTATCCACGAGCTGCGCGGCGGAAGACGATCTCACTGTGGTCGTATTCAGCGATGAATGCATTGGCCGGGTGCGCCTGCGCCACCAGCATGTTGGTGCCGCACGCGCGGGGAGTTGTTCTTAGGATTCGTTCGGCCTCATTCAGAGATGACGCTTGCTGAGCAATCTTCCGTAGCATAAAACAGGTGGAGATTCCCTCCAGTGAATTGGAGCGACCGTACGAGTTGTTGTTGGAACAGACAATTCCCCGGGCGTTCATCACCGTCCAACCATTGATGATTCCCGCCCAGGTCACGGTTACAAACGGGATTCCCTTTGCAGGCTTGAAGTGGATCAGTACGGCAGCATATTCACTGACGCCGTTGTCCCAGTAGTCCAGATTGCGTCCCATTATGAGTTCGCCGGTGGCTGTGGCTGAGCCGAACAGCGCGAAGGAAGTGCAGCGGGTCGCGCGGCTGACATCACCAAAAAGCTGAGCGGCGACGAGGTCCTCGTACTCGACCCCGGCCGCCTTCGACAGGGATCGCATTTCCGTACAAAAGTCTGAAGGGATGTGGCGCTCCATCACCTTCGTTCCCTCGATGAGTTTCTGGTAACTCAACCAGCCGGTGCTACCGCCGGGATGTACGAGGTCGTCTACCATCCGTCGAACTTCATTGCCGAGCAGCCTTCCATGTCGTTCACCCATCTGCCTGGGTGTGCCGGCAACGTGGAGGACGCGGTAACCGTTGATGGTATCCAATCTGCCCTCCCGACCGTGGGACGGGACGGTCAGGAAGGTAAGGGCGCAGAGGACGAGAAACCCCATGAATCCCCATATCGATTGTTTCTGTTTCTGCAGGTCGCGCCAACAATCATGAGGTTCATCTACAGTGACCCGAGCAGTGGGATGTTGGTCTGGCATCACGACGTAGATACTACCACTCAGCAGAACAACAGACAATGGGCGCGCAACTGAACCAGGCACTTGAGCGGCATATCAGATTCTGATCGGGAAACAATATAAAGAAAATAGCGTTAACCATATTGACAGCATTGCACTCAAGTTTTATAATATCGGCGCACTTGTTATGCAAACCAACAATCTCAAACAGGCGGTGAGAGACACATGTCCAAGGCAGTAGGTATTGATTTGGGGACGACCAACTCGGTGGTTGCCGTGGTCGAGGGGGGCGAGCCGGTCGTCATCACGAATCCGGAGGGAAGTCGCTTAACTCCTTCCGTCGTCGCGTTTACCAAATCGGGGGAACGTTTGGTCGGACAGGCAGCCAAACGGCAGGCGGCCCTGAATCCCGAACGGACAGTGATGTCGATTAAGCGGAAGATCGGCACACGTGACAGAAAGAGCATTGATGGGAAGGAGTATAGCCCCGAAGAGATTTCGGCGATGGTTCTTCAGAAGTTGCGGGCCGATGCCGAAGCCTATCTGGGTGAGCCAGTGACTGACGCCGTGATCACGGTTCCCGCCTATTTCGACGACAGCCAGCGAACCGCCACCAAGAACGCAGGAGAGATTGCCGGTCTCAACGTTTTGCGCATCATCAACGAACCTACCGCGGCGGCGCTGGCTTATGGGCTGGACAAGAAGACCGACGAGACAATCCTCGTCTACGATCTTGGTGGGGGAACATTCGATGTCTCTGTCCTGGAGGTTGGCGATGGTGTTTTTGAGGTGAAATCGACGTCCGGTGACACTCGATTGGGGGGCGATGACTTCGACGAGAGAGTTCTGAACTTCATCGCGGACGAGTTCAAGAAGCAGCACACAGTGGACCTTCGCAAAGATTCACAGGCCCTGCAGCGGCTTCGCGAGGCTGCGGAAAAGGCAAAGATTGAGCTATCGTCCATGGTGCAGACAAATATCAATCTCCCGTTTATCACAGCCATTGACGGTGTTCCGGCGCACTTGGACATGCCGTTGACCCGCGCCAAGTTCGATGAGTTGACGAGTGACCTCGTGGAGAAGACAAAGGAATCCTTCAATCGGGCGGTGAAAGACGCCGGACTCTCTGCCAGTGACATCGATGAAGTCATCCTCGTGGGTGGATCGACGCGCATTCCGGCGGTGCAGGAACTTGTGAAGAAGTTGAGTGACAGGGAACCTCACAAGGGCGTAAACCCTGATGAGGTTGTCGCGGTGGGCGCGGCAATTCAGGGCGGGGTTCTGAAGGGAGAGATGAAGGACGTTGTCCTGCTGGACGTGACCCCGCTGTCTCTCGGGATTGAAACCCTCGGTGGCGTCTTCACCCGGCTCATCGAGCGGAACA
Source organism: Armatimonadetes bacterium CG2_30_59_28 (assembly GCA_001872605.1). GTDB lineage: Bacteria > Armatimonadota > Abditibacteriia > CG2-30-59-28 > CG2-30-59-28 > CG2-30-59-28. The sequence goes on from MNXM01000273.1 coordinate 4,961, forward strand.
CTACCATCCCTACCCGCAAGGGCGAAGTCTTTACAACGGCCGCGGACGGACAGACGCAGGTGGAAGTCCACGTGCTGCAGGGCGAACGTGAGATGGCGCAATACAACAAGACGCTCGGCCGGTTCCACCTTGCCGACATTCCTCCCGCGCCGCGGGGTATCCCGCAGATTGAGGTGACGTTTGACATTGACGCTAACGGCATTGTCAACGTTTCGGCAAAAGACCGCGGCACGGGGAAAGAGCAGAAGATCGTTATCACCGGTTCCGGGCAGTTGAGCGACAACGATATCCAGAACATGGTGAAAGAGGCCGAACACCATGCCAATGAAGACAAACAGAAGCGCGAAGAAGCCGAAGTGCGCAACAACGCTGACAGCATGGTGTATCAGATAGAGAAGCTGATGAAGGAACACGGAGACAAGCTGCCCGCGGACGAGAAGACCCGCATCGAGGCAGCCATCAAAGAGGTCAAGTCGGCTGTAGAGGCCAATGAAGTGGAACGCATGAAGACGGCAACGGAGAACCTGCAACAGGCTTCCTACAAGCTGTCTGAGATCCTATACCAGCAATCCTCCCAGCAGGCGGGATCTCCAGGAGCCGGAGAAGCGCCGGGAGAAGATACAAGCGGCGGTCAGCAGTCCACGGAAACAGATGGAGAAGTCATCGACGCCGACTTCAAGCAGGCGGAGTAAGGGAACCCCGGTGGGTCCGATCAAGATTCGGCCCGCCGCTCCAAAACAAACCATACAAAATGTGGAGGTGAGTGATATGTCACTCGTACGTTGGGACCCTCTCGATGAGTTGACCTCATTGAGGGAACGGGTCAACCGGTTGTTCAGTGAAACGCTGGGAGAGGGCGGCGCAGCGTCTCCGCGCTCGTGGCGCCCAGCGTGTGACATCAAGGAGACGGAGGGCGAAGTGGTCATCACGGCCGACCTTCCCGGTCTTACCAAGGATAATGTCACAGTCGAGGTGAACGGAGATGTGCTCACCCTGTCAGGCGAGCGCAAGCACGAGTCAGAAGAGAAGAAGGAAGGATACCACCGGATCGAGCGCTCACATGGCCGGTTTCAGAGGTCGTTCTCCCTGGGCACCGAGGTCGATCTCGAAGCCATCAAAGCGGTCTTCAAGGATGGTGTTCTCACCGTTTCCCTGCCGAAGTCCGAAGCCGTAAAACCAAAACAAATTGCCATCGAGGCGGGAGAATAAAAGTGTTGACTTCATGGCGAGGGTCGAGTTCCGGCTCGACCCTCGCCATCGTACCCAAAACGCTCATGCGCAAAGACCATTCTAACAAGCGAGGTGATTGCTATGTCTCTGGTACGTTGGGATCCCTATGATGAGTTGATGTCCCTCAAGGAGGGCGTCAACAGGCTCTTCAGTGAGTCCACTGGAGGTCGCGCCGGTATGCAGCCTCGGAGCTGGGCTCCTGCATGTGACATCTACGAAACTGATGAAGAGGTGGTGATTACTGCGGACCTGCCCGGTATCTCGAAGGAAGACGTGAAGATCGAGTTGACGGGCGACAGCCTTACTCTTTCCGGCGAGCGACCGCATCGGGCCGAGAAGAGGGAAGGTTACCATCGACTTGAGCGCGTCCACGGCACTTTCTACCGAGCGTTTACCCTTGCCACAGAAGTCGACATCGAGAAAATCAAAGCGACTTTTGACAATGGTGTGCTGACATTGAAACTGCCCAAGTCTGATGCCGTGAAGCCCAAGCAGATCACGATCGACGTATCATAGCTGCAGACGAGCACAGCACTGAGCGGCGAGGAACGAACGCCTACGCCTCGTCCTCAGTGCTGTGTCTTCCGTCATCAATCTATCAAGGAGGTGGAGACATGAGGATCGTACGATGGGATCCCTTTGATGAACTTGGTTCCCTACAGGGTCGCGTCAACCGGCTTTTCGAGGAATCGACCCCAGGAGCGGCGATGTCATCCAGGAGCTGGCTTCCAGCCTGTGACATCTGCGAAGGAGATGGCGAGGTTGTGATTACTGTCGATCTCCCCGGTGTTGCGAAGGAAGACATTCAGGTCGACGTGACTGGAGATATGCTCACCCTGAAGGGGGAACGAAAGGCGCAGATTCAGGATGCTAAAACAGGGTGCTACGTGCGCGTCGAGAGAGTATCCGGTCCGTTTGAGAGGAGCTTTACACTGGCGGTCGATGTGGATCGAGCGGCCATTGCCGCAAAATTCGATCAGGGAGTCCTGTCCATCAAACTCCCCAAGGCTGAAGCCGCCAAACCGAAACAGATACCGGTCGAAATCACCGGTTAAAGAGATCTGCCATGCCGGGACGAGACTACTACCAGATTCTGGGTGTGGATCGCGGCGCAGATAAAAAGGCCATCAAGAGCGCCTATCGCAAGCTGGCCCGCAAGTGTCATCCGGACGTAAACCCGAATGACAAGAGGGCGGAAACGCGATTCAAGGAAATCAGCGAAGCGTACCATGTGCTCGGAGACGCCGAGAAACGCAAGCTGTACGACCAGTTTGGTGACAACTGGTCGCGTGTCGGCGCGGGGGCGGGTGCCGGACAACCGGGAGGTGGGTTCACCGCGAACGCTGGCGGTCCTGAGGGATTCAGCTATGATTTCGGCGGGGGCGATTTCAGCGACGTTTTTGAGACCCTGTTTGGGCAGTCTCGCCGGGCGGGGCGAACGCGAGCAACCCTCAATAAGGGACAGGACATCGAACATGAGATAGCCGTCACTCTTGACGAGGCCCTTTCGGGAACCACAAAGCGCGTGCAGTTGAGCCTGCGGGAGCCTTGTCAAAGCTGCCACGGCGTCGGAGGCAGAACTCAGACCTGCGGAGCGTGCGGTGGGTCAGGTATGCAGAAGCAGGGAGGCGGGATCTTCAACCTGGGTTCTCCCTGCCCTCGATGCCATGGGCAGGGAGAAACGCTGAGCGATACCTGCGGCGCGTGCCATGGGTCAGGAAGCGTCGATAGCACGAGGAAGTTGGATGTCAATGTCCCCGCCGGAGTCAAGGACGGTTCACGGATTCGAGTCGGTGGGCAAGGAGGATCCGGCGCTGGTAACGGGGCCAGCGGTGACCTGTACCTCCGAGTGCGAGTGGAGAAGGACGCTTTCTTCGAACGACGTGGGGACGATCTCCATTGCGAGCTTCCCATATCCTTTCCCGAAGCTGCACTGGGCGCAGAGGTGCAAGTCCCGACAAAGAAGGGCCGCGTCAACATGAAAATCCCGGCGGGCACACAGAGTGGACAAACACTTCGTCTCTCGGGACTGGGCGCGCCACACCTGAGAGGTAACGGTCATGGTGACCAGTACGTGAAGATCAAGATCGTTGTTCCCAATGACCTGACCGAAGAAGAGCGGTTTCTGATCAAGGAGATGGCCTCCAAGCGTACCGAGAATCCGAGATCGCATCTAAAAGTCTGAGAACGCATAACCGTTCACTCGGTGCCTAAGGGTATGAAGCCCCCCAGTTTCACACGGGGGGATTTCCCGTACCATTTGAACGGTTACGAGAACGCAGTCTGTAGTTGCGAGTACGGGATCGCTTTCCGGAGAGGTTTGCCCGACGCGAATGCTTCCGCCGATTCTGCAGCAATGACCGGAGGTGAAGAGAAAGTGGCACAGCACGTTCAGGAAGGCCTCTATCATATCAGCATTGCATCCAGACTGGTTGACAGCCATCCTCAAACCCTCAGGATGTATGAACGCATGGGACTCATCGAGCCTCAGAGGACGAAACGAAACGTGCGTCTCTATTCGGATGAGGATATCGAGCGTGTGCGGCGCATACAGCATCTGACTCAGGACCTCGGTGTCAATCTCGCAGGCGTTGAGGTAGTTTTCAAACTCCTCTCGGACATGCACAGAATGCAGGATGAAATGGCGCAGGAAATGGACAAGATGCGACTGGAAATGGAGAAAGAGATGCAGGAAGAGGTTGACAGGATTCGGAGAGTGCGGGGCTCGCGAGGGTATTCCTGAGACGATTGAGATGCAGTCGTCCATTGAAGGGAAAACATAAGGGGAAGACACCGTGAATATGTCCGATCAAGTTGGTAGTAAGTTCGTCCTGACAAACGTTCTGGCAAAGCGCGCGATTCAGCTTGATTTGAGAGCGAAGCGTCGTCTGGAACTCGACAACAAGAACGCTCTCACGCAGGCGATGGAAGAGATGGCGGCAGGACTCATCACCATCAACGAACGGCCCGCAAAGGGAGAGAAGGAAAGCGAGAAAAATTAGGGAAGCAGACTCTGAGTTCCCTCCAGATTGCGCGGAGGTCAGGGTGAACTATACTCAAACGTTGGCAGCATTCCCCGAGAGTTCTCCAGTAGCTCGCCGAGCAGTCGCTCCGACTCTTTCGGAGGGATGGCGGTTTCGTCCACCTGCATTGCCTGCAAGGCAAGTTGTCGGTCGCCTTTGACTGCCGCGTCGACAACCAACTCCTGCCAGGCGATACGCTTGCGCAGTAGAGCTTCCAGTGCCAGCGGGGCTTCTCCCATCCACAGCGGACGGACCCCCATCGAATCCGTAACTGCCTCCACCTCGAGCACGGCGTCCGGGGGCAGGTTGGCCACGGCGTGTTGGTTCGGAACGTTGCAGATATGCACATTGCGTCTGCCGGTAGCGATATCCGTGATGAGCCGCGCGGTCCCCTCACCCAGGATGGGGTCGGTCGCGTTCTCTGGCAGCCTTACCTCGTCAAGACGGGTTGCGTAGTCCCGCAGCATGTCGGCTCGTGATACGCACGCGTCGCGCTGTCGCACCTCCTCAAGGGTCTCCTCGCCGGAATACAGGGACTTCATGCGCCTGCCAAAGTGTGCGTCGCTCATGCCAAAGGGCAGGTTGGTGGGGTACTCCACCTGCGGGAGGTACGGGTAAAACTCGATGATATGGTCGTCTTGAGGATAGACAATCCAGTGTCCATAAACACGACTGAGATCAGCGGATAACACCCGACCGGGTTCTGGTGTGCGGTTGCGCGCCTTCTCCCAGAACTCCGGCATCACGTCCTTTCCTTTGTGACACATTCGAGTGAACCAGTAGTAGTGGTTCGTGCCGATCCAGACGGTCTCAAGTTCCTGCGGCGGAATATCAAGAATTTCAGCAGCGTGTCGCACGCCTCCCTGCACGCCGTGACAGATGCCGATCACACAACGGACGGATGAATACTTCACCATTGCTCGACACAACACAGACATGGGATTGGCGTGGTTGAGCATAACGGCCCGGGGCGCGCGTCTTTCGATTTCACGACAGATTTCGAGATAGATGGGTACGCTGCGAAATGCTGCGGCCATCGCCGCTGGGCCCGCGGTGTCGCCGACAATCTGCGGGACTCCGCGCTTCGCGCAGATGACCTTGTCTCCCAGATGAACAAGGGACTCATAGTATCCCGCCGCACCCGATGCTCCTGCGCCTCCGATGGACGCCAGCACGAAATCACTGCCATCCACCGCCTCCGCGAGGCTCGCGGGAACCGTGAAGCGAAGGTTCGCTTCCGCCGTCTCGCTCAGCCGCTCCCCCATGCCCGCCATCAGTTGCCCGCGGTCTCTGTCGATGTCGTAGATGGCAACCTCGCTCCCGCGCAGATCCTCACACACGCAGAAATCGGCAATCGGTCGCGCAAAGTACCATCCTGCTCCGCCAACACATAAAATCTTCATTCTCGAATGTGTCCCCTCTCATCTTGAGATCATTAAGGTTATTATAGCAAAAAAAGGAGCGCGAGATTTGTGTACACGAGTTTCCATATCATCACCCAGTACACCGACCAGACGAACCACGCTGGCGTAGTGTAATGCCAACCGATGTAGTCTAGCACCGGAAGGTAGGCAAGATACAAAAACCCAAAGGCTTCCAATGATGGATAATCTCTCCTGTACATCCAGAGGAGGTAAAGGAAATAAAATGTCATAGTCATCCAAATGACCATTCTCAATCCTTCCTTCGCAAAGGGATGGTCAAGGATAGTCATTATCGCCGTGACAATACGTTGGTCAAACGTATTTACGGCTCCCGGAATATCGCTTATGGGACCATAAGTACCAAGAAAACCTGCCGTGATAAGCATGATAACCATAGAGCAAACAGGCAAGCTTACCCATCGGTTTTGGAACTTTTGGCGAAGCTTTACCGTGGCACCAATTCCGACAAAAAACACCAATGAAAGCCCCGGCATCCAGGAATCTTTAGAAAGGAATACTTCTTTGTATACTCCCGTTTTCACTTGAATCCTCTGGAATAGGTATCCAGCGAACTCACTGAAAAGAAATATCCCTGGCTTGTAGATGAGCTGGTTCCACTTCAACGATGGATTGCGTGGGTGATCAATAACTTCTGCCCGGTAGACCCAGAGTCCAATGATAGTCAGAAACATTAAGGCAACCTGCCCGAGTGCTGACTTCAATGGAATCTGTTTTTTATTTCGGCGTTGTCCGAATACAACGATGACGGTCGCAAAAAGCGGAAAAACATATACATGTTCTTTACTTAACGAACCAACGATGAAAAGTACCCAGCTTAGTGGCAACCATTTCCTCTCTCCGGTGCTAAACCATTGGTAGAAAGAAGCGATTCCACCGAGCATTAATGCATTCATCATCAGATCTTGGTGTACCGGGTACCAGCCCAACCAAATGTCTGGCTGTCCCGGGTTATGAAAACGGACCGTTGTTGCGAGTATTGCTGCGCCAAAGGCGCATATCTTTGATTGCGTTAACTGCCATGCTAACACTCCAGAAAGCAGGCAGTTTACTGAGAACAGCACAAAACCAATCCATGCCGTCCAGATGAAACCTTGGTGGAGCCAAAGGTGCGTTTCCAACCAGTAAAGGTACGATGAGACCGGTCGAAACGCTGCTATACCAACCTGGATCCATTCACCCCTCCACCACCTCAGTCCATCAATGAGAAGATTTGGTGTCTGCTCGTACCCAAGTTTAATTGAAGCGATGTCATTCATCGAAAGGATCTTTCCAGTGGTATACCCT
>MNXM01000267.1 GCA_001872605.1 Armatimonadetes bacterium CG2_30_59_28
TGTTTCTGAGATTGGTCATTTTTTTCTCCGATGGGCCGGCTGGTGACGCGGGGATGGATGGTCACGCTCACAGCCCGGGGTTGTCGGACTCTGTGAGTCCGCTGCCCATCGGACGCATCACGACCTGGAACCCCTTCGGCAGGCATGCCGAGCGGAACTGAACGCACTCACACCGGAGCAAGCTCTCAGGAAAGCCGGCTTGATGGCCGGAAGGGGGGGACAGGATTTGTGACGACCTACTTAGAGCTGTAGAAGATCAGTCGACTGGTGCGCGGCTGCAGGGTACGCACAGGCAGCCCGGCAGCGAGGTCACCGCCTGCCAAAGTCCAGGACTCGCCGCTGTCGGCGTCCTCAAAGGTGTAGTCGCCGTCTAACCGGAGGCCGCGAAGCGGAAACGCTGCGTCTGTGATGGGACTGGCGGCGCGCCGGAACACAAGGACCACGCCGGCATCGAGGTCGGGGCGATGCAGTTGCAGGCCGAGCCATGCGTCCGGCGCCGTGCTGCACGAAGTGAGTGGGTAGAAATCACCGAGCCAGAACGGCTGGGCACGGCGCGCGTCCTCCAGCATCCGGCGGTGCCAATCCCACGGGTAGCTGTCCGCGTCTACCGTTCCGAACCCAAATTCCTCAACGCTCAATACGATGCCGGGGCAGATAATGCTGCGGCAGCGGTAGGTGTCGCCAGGATCGAAGTTGCAGGGACTAATGGCGTGCTGGGGGAGCCACTGACTCAGCCCCAGACCGTTTACCTGAAAGACCTCGGGGTCGCTGTTCGGGAAACAGTTGTAGTCGTTGCGCCACAGAGGGATACTGCGAGAGAGCATTTCGAGGTCGAGCCGCCGACCGCCACTGGCACAGTTGTCAATCCGCAGGCGAGGGTGTCGGCGGAGCAGTTCGTCCCAGAAGGCGTATAGCCCCTCGACGTAGCGGATCTCGGTCATTCCCTGCCGGTCCGGTGTCGCATCGGCGGCGCGCCAGAAGGGCAACGGCTCGATGTTGAAGTCCTGCCGATACCAGTCCAGGCCGTTTTCCTCAATCAGCCCGGAGATAAGCTCCGTGGCCCACTGTCGGGCGGGGGGATGGCCGAGATTGAGCAGGAGGTTATCGCCCTCCTTCCGCGGTTGTCCGGGTTCGCGCTGGAGAAACCAATCGGGGTGCTCCAGAGTCACGGGCGCGCCGTGGAGCGCGCGCTCCGGCTCGACCCACAGGAGGAAGTCCATGCCCATCGCGTGGATGCGGTCGGCGATAGGTTTGAGGGTGTCTGGATGGTAATTGCGGTTGACGCGCCAGTTGCCGGTTTTCCACCACTCTCCCTGGAAGACGCTGGGACACGGCTTGTCGGAGGTCCCGTACCAACCTGCATCAATCCAGTAGCAGTCGTAAGGCAGTTGTTTCTCCCGAATGCGCTCAAGCTGGGAGAAGTGAACAGGCGTCGGCGCACCACCCCACGCCCCGTAGCAGAGCGGCGCCTGGATCGGCGTGTCGTCCACGCGCGGCAGGTAACTTTTGCGCAGCAGGCGACGCAGGGCGTTCTGGCCATCCGTCGGGGTGCCGCGCCCATGGAGCAGCAGGACACGCGGACCGCGAATGCTCTCTCCGGGCTCGAGAGCGACGCGCAGACCTTCCATGCCCGCACGAACGTGTATCGTCGGGCCATCCCGTTCGATGCGAGCATACCACTGTCCCGTCCATCCGAGGGCCACAATCAGGCCGTCATCAGAGGTGTGCAGATTGAGGAAGGGCAACCAGGCTACGGATGAACGCCCCTGCGTGCCGGCGTTCATGGTCAGGGATGCTTGTGGCTGGCGAATGGTCTGCAGGGGAACGCACTGGTACTGAAAGTCGCGCGGCGTCTCGTCCGATCCTGGCGAACGGTAGACAAAAGCCTCACCGTCGCAGGCCCAGACGAGATCGAGGGAAGCTACATCCGTGAGTACGGGAGCGACCGAGTCGCCGTGGTTTGTGAAGTGAACGACCCATTCGACCGCAGAAGTGTCCTCGAAAAGCCGGAGTTTGAGGCAACAGCTTACCTGCGTGTGGGGATCCATCCAGGTGATCTCCTGTCGCCCCACTGCGGAATCGTGGGAACAGAAATGCGTCGCTCGGGCGAAGAATTCGGACTGCGTCTCCTCGAAGTTTGAGTTTGACCTCAGTCGGAAGGCCAGCGGCGGAGGCGACTGGCCGGACATCAGGGCCGCAACCGCCTCCGCAAACGCGCCCCCCGGACGCGCCATGTTCATCCAATCACTAAAGTCCACCATGCCCATGTTCATTCCTCCCTCCAGGTAGACCGAAAGCCGCGGTGTTAAGTATAATGGCAGGGCCAACGCGCGACAAGGTTGGCGGTGCAGCGCGCCGCAATGGTAGCACACTGCGCAGAAGGTGAGGAACGATGGCGAGAGAACCTGAGGTCACACCGGACGCCGCGGCTGTCCTCGATACAGACCGTGAAGAGATCAACGAATGGCTCGAGTCCCTCGAAGCGGTGATCGAGTCGGAGGGCCAGGAGAAGGCCAAGTACCTGTTGCTGGAGCTTCAGGAGCGGGCGCGTCGATTGGGTGTTCGTATTCCCTTCACAGCGAACACCCCCTACGTCAACACGATTCCCGTTGAGGAGCAGCCCCCTTTCCCCGGCGACAAGGAGATCGAACGTCGCATCAAGAGCTACGTTCGCTGGAACGCGATGGCGATGGTCGTCCGCGCCAACCACAAGGACGCGGGCATCGGCGGGCACATCTCCACCTACGCTTCCTGCGCCACTCTGTGGGAGGTGGCATTCAACCACTTCTTCCGTGGGAAGGACGGGGGCGCCGGCGACCAGATTTACTTCCAGGGGCACGCGGTTCCCGGACTGTATGCGCGGGCCTTTCTGGAGGGACGCCTGAGCGCCGAGAAGCTGGAGAACTTTCGTCATGAGTTGGCTCCGGGCGGAGGACTGTCCTCCTATCCGCATCCCTGGCTCATGCCGGATTTCTGGCAGTTCCCCACTGTATCCATGGGACTGGGGCCGATCATGTCGATCTATCAGGCGCGGTTCGCGCGGTATCTCGAAGATCGCGGACTCAAGCAAACCCACAACCAGCACGTGTGGGGGTTCTTTGGTGATGGCGAGTTTGACGAACCGGAATCACTGGGGGCGATTTCCCTCGCCGCGCGCGAGAAGCTGGACAACCTCATCTTCGTCATCAACTGCAACCTCCAGCGTCTAGACGGCCCAGTGCGAGGCAACGGCAAGATCATCCAGGAGCTGGAACGTGTGTTTCGCGGCGCGGGCTGGCACTGCATCAAGGTTGTCTGGGGCGCCGATTGGGACCCCCTGCTCGCAGGAGATAAGCAGGGACTCCTGCAACGTCGGATGATGAAGGCCGTGGACGGAGACTATCAAAAGTACTCCGTCGAACCAGGCAGCTACACTCGTAACCACTTCTTCGGGACGCATCCAGACCTGCTGAAGATGGTGGATCATCTGTCGGACGAAGATATTCGACGACTCCGGCGCGGCGGGCACGATCCCGCGAAAGTATATGCCGCCTACCACAACGCCATCAACCATCAAGAGCAACCTACCGTCATCCTGGCCAAGACGATCAAGGGGTACGGCCTCGGCGAAGCGGGAGAGGGACGGAACGTCAGCCATCAGCAGAAGAAGCTGAATGAACAGGAGCTGCGGGAGTTCCGTTCCAAGTTCGGAATCCCTATTGCGGACGAAGATGTCGTTCACACCCCCTTCTTCAGACCGGCTGAAGACAGTCGCGAAATGCAGTACCTGCGCGAACGCCGCAAGGCGCTGGGAGGCTGGGTTCCTGAACGGCGGTTCGACGCGGTGAAACTGACGCCGCCATCCGACGAAACGCTGCAGGAGTTCATGGAAAATACCGGTGACCGCGAGGTCGCAACGACGATGGCGATCGTCCGATTGCTTGGGAAGCTGTTGGGGGACAAAGAGCTTGGCAAGTACATTGTCCCTATCGTTCCGGATGAAGCGCGCACCTTCGGCATGGAAACGCTCTTCCGGCAGATAGGGATTTACTCCCATGTCGGGCAGGTGTACGAACCGGTGGACAAGGAAACCCTCCTCTACTACCGGGAGGCGACGGACGGCCAGCTTCTCGAGGAGGGCATCACTGAAGCGGGTTGTATGTCGTCCTTCATCGCGGCGGGAACGTCCTACTCGACCCACAACCTGCCGATGATCCCTTTCTTCATTTTTTACTCCATGTTCGGTTTCCAGCGAATTGGGGACCTCGCATGGGCCGCCGCCGACAGCCGCGCCAAGGGGTTTATGGTGGGAGCGACCGCCGGACGTACCACTCTGGCAGGTGAAGGACTCCAGCATCAAGATGGGCACAGTCATCTGATTGCCTCCACCATCCCGAACCTCGTCACCTACGATCCGGCGTATCACTATGAAATCGCGCTCATCGTTCAGGACGGGATTCGCCGGATGTACCATGAGTATGAAGACGTCTTCTACTACATCACCGTTGCGAACGAGCCGTACCCGATGCCTGCCATCCCCACAGGCGCAGAAGACGGCATTCTGAAGGGAATCTACCTGCTGAGACCCGCGCCGTCGGGTCTCGACGGACCGCCGGTGAAGCTGTTCGGCAGCGCGGCAATTCTTAGAGAGGCGATCAAAGCACAGGCAATCCTCGCAGAAACATACTCCATCCCCGCACAGGTTTATAGCGTTACCAGCTACAAAGAGCTGCGACGGGAAGCCCTCGCGACCGATCGTTGGAATCGCCTTCATCCTGCGGCCGCGCCGAGATCACCGTATATCGCTGAAGTGATGGCCGCCGCCGGCCCCGGTCCCGTCATCGCCGCGTCCGACTATGTGAAGCTGGTCGCCGAACAGGTGGCTCCGTGGATTCCCGATGGCTTCACCGCTCTGGGGACTGATGGGTTCGGGCGAAGCGAGAACCGTGCGCATCTGCGGCGCTTCTTTGAAGTGGACGCGGAGTGCATTGCGCTCGCGGCTCTGCACGCGCTTGCGCAACGGAACGAGTTCCCTGCGAACAAGGTGGAAGAGGCGCTGCGCGAATTGGGGATCGATCCGGAGAAACCAAATCCGGTGACAACGTAGGGCGTGGTATGGGAAACGGAATCATTGACTGTAGTTTGGCAGATTTTGGTGGACGCCTCCTACCCCCCAGCACTGCAGATTTGCCGAACGACAGTCATTGAGAAACTGGAAGTAGAAGGTTGACAACACCCCGCGGGTGACCAACACCGCAATTTTCTTGTGGAGAGTGACTATGGCCGTTGAATTTCGATTGCCGGAGCTTGGGGAGAATATCGACAAGGTCGAGGTGATCAGCCTGCTCGTCTCACCGGGTGACCGCGTGGAGAAAGAGCAAGGTCTGCTGGAGATGGAGACCGATAAGGCTGCGATGGAATTGCCCAGTCCGGTAGCGGGGATCGTCAAAAAGGTCCACGTGGCCGCTGGCGACACAGTGTCCATCGGCGGCCTCGTTGTGACGCTGGAGGCCGGAGATGCCGCCACCGACGTCCCGACCGTGTCGCAGGACGACCCAGAGCCAAAGGCTGACACAGAGAAGCCGGTGGTCGAGACGCCCGCTCCCGCAAGGGTGCAGGCAGAGAAGAAACCTGCCCCGCCCTCGGGCACTGCAAGGGAGCTGGGAAGCGGCGGGGCGCCACCCGCCTCGGGCGACCGTATCGCTGCCGGGCCGGCAACCCGTCGGCTCGCGCGAGAACTGGGAGTGGACCTTGTTCAGGTAACAGGGTCGGGCCCGCGGAGCAGGATTATCGAGGACGACTTGAAGAGGCATGTGCGCGCAAGGTCGGAGCAGCCCGCACAGATTGCCAGAGAGTCGGCAGCGCTGAAGCGGTCGTTCCACCTGCCCGACTTCTCCCGCTGGGGCGAGGTGGAACGACAGCCGTTTCGCTCCATTCGGAAGAAGACAGCAACGCACATGAGCCTCGCCTGGTCGCAGGTTCCGCACGTCACGCAGCATGATGAAGCCGACGTGACCGATCTGGAAGCGCTCCGCAAGTTGTTCCGCGGCCAGGTGGAGGCCGCGGGGGGGAAACTGACTCCGCTGTCGTTCATTATCAAGTGCGTTACGCGGGCGCTTCGGGAGTTCCCTTTCTTCAACTCTACCTTGGACCTCGAGAATGAAGAGCTGATTTTGAAGAAGTACATCAACATCGGTATCGCGGTGGAAACCGAGAGAGGATTGCTGGTTCCGGTGCTAAGAGACGCCGACAGGCTGGGGATGATTGACCTCTCGGTAGCTCTCACGGAACTCGCGGAGAAAGCGCGGCAAAACCAGCTCAAGGTGGACGAAATGCAGGGCGGCACATTCACCATCACCAACCTGGGCGGGATTGGCGGTACGGGGTTTACGCCGATCGTGAATTTTCCCGAAGTGGCGATTCTGGGAGTGTCGCGCACTCGACCGGTGCTGTCTGCCGCCGAGGACTATGAGCAGACCAGCGACACGCGTGTGCGTCTCATGATGCCTCTGTCTCTGTCCTACGACCATCGGGTCATCGACGGGGCCGCCGCGGCGCGGTTTGTCAGGTTCGTCGCCGAACACCTTGAGAGCCCTGGCAAGCTGGTGCAATTAAGCTGATTCTTTCAGGCGTTTTTGAGAGAGAGCCAACGGACAGGACGGGAAGAGCAGCCGACCGAACTGAGAAGCGTTATTCTCTGTCACCTCTATTTGCTCCTGTTGGGTCATCTCCAAAACAACCGCAAACCGGACGTAACAGAGAGGACAGGGAAAGGAACAGACCGGATCGAGAGGGAGTCTTTTCTCAGGATAACTCCCTGTACTGATCACTGATACTGCAAAGAGGAGCAACCCCTTGGGAGACGCGCTAAAGACACAGGTTCTGGTCATCGGCGGAGGTCCCGGCGGATACGTGGCTGCATTTCGCGCCGCAGACCTCGGAATGGAAGTGGCGATTGTGGAAGACCGCCCACACCTGGGGGGGGTATGCCTGCACCGAGGGTGCATCCCCTCAAAAGCGCTGCTGCACGCGGCCAAGCTGATTTTCGAATCTGCGGAGGCGTTCTCCTTCGGCATTTCCTTCGGTGAACCCCAGATCGACCTCGATGCTCTGCGGGCGTGGAAGAACAGCAGCATCGACAAGATTGCCGCGGGTCTGAGTGAGCTTGCGCGCCTGAGAAAGGTCCAGCGGATCACCGGACGCGCCACCTTCACCAGCTCCCGAAGCGTGCGGGTTGACGGAGCGGAGATCACTGGCGTCGAGTTTGAACACGCCATCATTGCCACCGGTTCTCGTCCTATCAATCTGCCAGGGCTGGACCCGGGCGATCCCTGGGTCATGGATTCCACGGAGGCGCTGGAGCTGACCTCCATTCCCGAGCGCCTCCTGGTCGTGGGAGGAGGGTACATCGGATTCGAGTTGGGAACCGTGTACGCCGCTTTGGGCAGCGCCGTAACAGTCGTGGAGATGAGCGAACAACTTCTCTCCGGCGCGGACCGCGATCTGGCCAAACCGGTGATCGACCAGGCGGGTCGGATATTTCACGGAACCCTTACCCGAACCAGCGTCGTTTCGGCCCACTTTACGGAAGGGGAGGTGAGCGTCGAGTTCGAGGGCGATGTCCCCGAGCGAGTGCAGAGCTTTGACCGTGTCCTGGTATCCGTAGGACGGCGACCGAACACTGATTTTATTGGACTGGACGCAACCAGCGTTGAGACCGACGACGAAGGCTTCCTCAAAGTGGACCACTCCATGCGAACCACCGATCCTCATCTTTTCGCCATCGGCGATGTTGCGGGCCAACCGATGTTGGCGCACAAAGCATCTCGGGAGGGCAAGGTCGCGGCGGAGGTCATCGCCGGACAGAAATCCGTTTTCGACAGCCGATCCATCCCGGCGGTTGTTTTCTCCCACCCGGAAATCGCCTGGTGCGGACTAACGGAAACAGCAGCCCAATATGCAGGGCGCGAGGTCAGGGTCGTCACCTTCCCTTGGTCGGCTTCGGGGCGCGCGGTTTCTCAGGGCGCGTCCAACGGATTGACGAAATTCATCCTGGAGCCGGAGACTGAGGAAATCCTTGGCGTCGGCATCGTCGGACACAACGCGGGGGAACTGATTGCTGGAGGAGTCTTTGCCATTGAGATGGGCGCAGTGGCGGAAGACGTGGCTCTCACCATCCATCCCCACCCCACATTCTCCGAGACGGTCATGGAAACTGCCGAAGTCGCCCTCGACGCTTCTGTCCACAGATATCAGCCGAAGAAAGAACAGGGAAAGGCTTGAACGGAAGGCAACGGAGAACGGACTGGACTGAATCAAGAACATCTCTGTTCACTCCGTTGGCTCCTGTGGAGGTTCCTCTGAAAGGACTTTGAACAGAAGACAACGGAGAAAACGGAGAACGGACTGGACTGAATCAAGAACATCTCTGTTCACTCCGTTGACTCCTGTGGAGGTTCCTCTGAAAGGACTTTGAACGGAAGACAACGGAGAAAACGGAGAACGGACTAAGCTGAATCATGTCCCCTCCGCACATTCCTGTAAAAGAAGTCTGGGAGCCACGGGAGGCACGATGAGTCCACGACACGAATTATTCAGCGACAGACGGTTCCCCATATTGATGCTCGCCGTCAGCGCAGTCTGCTGTCAATGTTACGGCAAGAGCCTCCGGTCAGAAGCGGAACTGCGCGCCAAGTTCCAGTACCGCAAAATGGGTGGCGTCGTGACGCTCGCCACTGCTGGAGAACCTCAGGCCGTCATCGTGGTCCCCGAAGGCGCGCCACCGTCAGTGGTGTTCGCTGGCGAGGAGCTGAAGGAGCACCTCGATGCAATGACGGGCGGCGATTTCCACGTTGTTCGCAACATCCCGAAGAACGGGGCGTCTCTCGTCCTCGGCGATGGGCCGGCATCCCGGCAGGCCGGAATCGATGTTGATAAGATTGGTCGCGATGGCTACGCTCTTCGGACCGTCGGCAACACCATCTACATCGCGGGCAAGGATGACGCCACAGAAAAGAGCAACGCCCTTCCTGAACTGAAGACCAACCCCTTCCCCCGCACCGCCAGCCGGTACGAAATGGAACGCCGCTTCGGCGCGGCCACTTGGGATTTCGAGCGCGGCACTCTGTATGGAGCATACCGGTTCCTCGAAGAACTCGGGGTGCGATGGTTCTTCCCGGGGACAAAGGGGGTCTCGATTCCGAAGAAGCCGAATATCGCAGTAGAAGCCTTTTCACTTCAGGAAGAGCCTGTCTTCGATCTGCGTATGGTGGGGCGGGAAACCTGGCAATGGTACTTGCTCGACAGCGCCGGTAACACAATGAATCGTGAAGAGTATGAGGAGCTTGGCTGGGGAGGCGATGCCGTTCGCTGGTGGTTGCTGCGGATGCGTGGTTCGTCGGAATGGTTTGCCTTCAACCATCGACCCCCGCGGATGGAACTCGAGGAACGCTATGGAAAGGAACACCCGGAGTACTTCGCATTGCTGGAGAACGGCGAGCGCGACCTCAAGCCGCAACCGGGTCGAACGGGACATCTGTGCTACACTCATCCTGGTGTTCTCGATATTACGAAGAGGGATATCGACGCCTACTTCGTCGGCAGAACTGGCGAGGACATGGGGATCTCCAGCCACAATATCCGGCTCAATTCCTTCAACCGTGGGTGGCCGTCCGGCGCCATTTATGGGCGCACCGTATCGCTCCTGCCGCACGATTCATTCCGCGCCTGCTGCTGCGCCAACTGCGCGCCGTTCATTCATGAAGACGGCAACCATTCCGGCGCTCACAGTGAACTGGTTTGGCAGTTCATTGAGAAGATGGCAACGTGGATGGAAGAGCAACATCCCGACAAGTTGATCACCTGCCTGGCGTATGCTTCCTACACGCAGAAGCCGGCACTCCTGACAAGCCTGCCAAATAACGTTGTGGTCGGCCTGTGTCCCGCAGACAACGCTCGAACACACAATGATGTCGATCCGGCTGAGTACGCGAAGCTGATGAATCTGGTGCGGACATGGAGCCAGGTCAATGACCGACCCATGCTGATCTGGCTGCATCACCTGTATCGCCACCGCGCGCCGCGTCGGCAGGGAGTGCCAATGTTGCTCACCAACCTCTTTGGAAAGATGTTCCGCGAGATGGCCGAGCACGCCAATCTGATGCACGTCGAACTGGACGCGGACAGCATCCTGCTGGAACATCTAAACCGGTACGTGATGCTGAAACTTCTCTACAACCCATACCTCGATGCGGAGGAACTGGTGGCCGACTACACCCGGAGCTTCTACGGACCCGGAGCAGAGACTGTGCTGTCGGTGCTGAAAGACGTGGAAGCACGGAGTTGCGCGGTCGCCGGCACGCAGGCAGGGAGTGTTGATGTTTGGGAGAAACACTTCACCGAGGAAGCCGTGGGCAACTACCGACGCCAGGCCGACGAACTCATTCGGATCACGCAGGGAACGCCCCACGAGGAACCGGCGCGGCTGTTCTCGAAGTTCTTTGTTGGCGAGATCGAGAAGGGGCGTGCGCTTTACGTGCGCGATGTCAAAGAAGTCTCCGAAGCCAAGGGATCCAGCGTGTCCATTCGACAACTGGTGGGGCAAATCAACATCGATGGCATCCTCGACGAGGAAGGCTGGAAACGTTCCGCAGTGTTGAGCTTCGTCAACAACCTCAACGGAGAGAAGACGCAGTGGAAGACGGAACTTCGGCTACTGCGCGCTCCGGAGCATCTATACTTTTCCTTCAAGTGTTTCGACCCCAACGCTGCGAATCTTTCTCAGAAGATGGGCGAAGCGGACTCCGTAGAAATTTTCCTCGACTCGGAGCACAATCACGACAACTACTACTGGATGTGGATCGATCTCGGTGGTCGCATCGAGGACTGGCGCTTCGAGGGGATGGGAGAACCGCCAGACAAGTCCTGGCACAGCAACGCCCGGTTTGTCTCCAGGCAGTATGCGGACCATTGGGTTGTAGAGGTGGAGCTTCCCCGGAAGAGCATCGGTGGCGGCACACCAGACCCCGTCGGTCGCCCGTGGGGAGCAAACTTCTGCCGCAGCGCCATCCACCCGCCGCGTCCGGAAGATATGTTCAGTTGCTGGAGTCCCCTCCTGCGGGGCAAGTTCCACCAGCCAGACCTCTTCGCGCACATCTTCTTTGTCAAGTGACGCGGCTGCGGTCAGATGATCGTGCAGACGGATCAGCATCCATCCGCGTGCTATTCCGGCTTACAGAGGAATCACCCACGCCGACCCTTCGGCGCCCCGCCAGATGAAAATGTCATTGCGAGACAGTTACCCTCCTGCCGTCGGGGAACTGTCTCGCAATGACGCGATAACGCTATTGTCGGAGGGGACAATATGTTCAACTCCAGAGCAATGGCGACTTCCTCCGCCCGGGCAATCTGTCTTATCTCTTTCATGTTCAGCAGCTCACGTGGTCTCCAGGCCTTCCCGACTTCAAGCAACATCATTCCCGCCGCCGACATGCTTGGAAAGGGGGAACTGCAGCTGGAGTTGGAGAACGATGGATACACCGCTCTGCTTGACGCCAACGCAGAATACCACTTCCTTACCCAGTACGGTTTATACTCGTTACGGGTGAAAACACCCCCTTACCCTCGAACCCTTTGGGTTCGCGCCCTCTCCCCCGATGGGGAGAGGGTCGGGGTGAGGGGGAAAGATGGATTTTCATCCGTAACGAGTATAGATGACTTCCCGGAGGTCACGCTCTCCCTATGCTGGAATTTCAGTCCTTGGAATACGGAACTTGACGCTGCCGGTGATTTCTGCTCCCGGGGCGAGTTCTGAGATGGTTGTCGGCTTCACCAGTTGTACACCATCTTCCGTCATCACCTGGAACTTCAATCCATGGACTGGCGTGCTCCGCTAGACCTTATACAAGCATGATATTCAATATTTTCGAGAGGTGAGGAAGCGAGAAAGCCCCGTTTTTCTTGGACAAATCGGTGTAAGCACCGAAGAGTGGAGAAGCAATAAAAGGGGGCTTTCAAGTGAGTAGATCATATCGCAAGATCGTGCGGAACCGCAAGAGGAGAATCGAGCG
>MNXM01000077.1 GCA_001872605.1 Armatimonadetes bacterium CG2_30_59_28
TCCGCAGCAAAAACCGCGCGTCTTCTCCGACATCTCGTAATGAATGTTCGTCCCTCCAAACATCGGACGCTCCTGCGCCTCCCAGTTCCGACGAGCCAGACGGCGCTCGATTCTCCTCTTGCGGTTCCGCACGATCTTGCGATATGATCTACTCACTTGAAAGCCCCCTTTTCTTGGTTCTTCACTCTTCGGTGCTTACACCGATTTGTCCAAGAAAAACGGGGCTTTCTCGCTTCCTCACCTCTCGAAAATATTGAATATCATGCTTGTATAAGGACTAGGTCCTTCCTCTTCCTGTTCAACTCTCTCAGTTGGACCAGGTTTCTGCATTCGTAATCACTCAAGGACACCGAGACGAGGATAACGCTGATAGAACCTTTCCGGACGAATTTCCTTACATCTTGATAGTCTTCCCGCTTCGACAAAATGGCCAACGTCCCAAGGGACGACTTGACGAGGTGAGGCGTGGGAGGAATCTTGGAACCGATCGGCTTCAGCTCGGCATTGAATCTCCTCGTGTAGGAGCTCACCGCTTGAACGACCAGATCCGGATCTTCGTCATCCATCAGCGCAAGAAGAACCGGACGAACCTTGTCAAGGTCCCAGTCATAGAGGCCGTTAGCAAGAAGGCTCTTGGTGCTCTCGGGAGCCCCTCGCGTTCTTGCCAGCGTCAATAGGGTCTTCAACATCTTTGGGGTCTTATGTTTGTCGTTGGCGAGGAGGGCGGTGCTTGACACCTCCTCATTAGGATCGAGGATGAGCCGTTCACAGATTGCCTCCACGCTCGGATCATCCATGTCCTTCACGGTCTGGGCTGCCCGGAGGCGCTTCTTGGGGTCCTTGCTTCTGGCGAGGGTCTCGAAGTGCGGAACTGCTTCTCTTGCAGAGTCACGCACGACAGCGGCTGCCAGATTACGAACTATTTCGTCGTCGTCTTCGAGGAGCGGTGCAACGGCTGACGCAGGAACCGATCCAGGAGGTTGAGAGAGGAAAACGTCTGCCGCCCTTCGACGCACTGCCGGGTCCGCGTCTTTGCTGGCGGCGAGAACGGTCTGTCTGGATTTCTCCGAATTGGAGTGTCTGATCGCATCCACCGCCGCAGCGCGCAACTCTGATGGCGCCTTGGGGTTGTTCAGGTAACTCAGGGCGAAAGCCTCCGCATCGTCGTTGTTGCTGTGATCAAGGGAACTGAGTGCGGCGGCTCTCAATCGGCGAGGGTTGCTCTCGTCCCTGACCACGCGAAACAGGGCCGAGCGCACCTGTGAGTCATCACCCTCTCCATACAGCGCCAAGGCGGCAACCATCCTTTCCGTCTCATCCTTGGTGTTGAGAAGTTCTACAAGCTTTGCATTTGCCGATTCGGCAAGATTCCGCAACAAATCGAGGTAGTTTGTCTCCCCTCTCTTGCCTTTCCAGTTAGCCACCTCACGATCCATCAACTCGTCCACGGCGTTGCTTCCCATTCGGGCAATCAATTGATCGATTTCAAATGTGCCTGGCGGAGGCTTCTCACCTCCCGCCCCGGTTGTATGGTATCTCTGCCAGTAAGCCCGCGTTGCCTGCTCACGACGAGTCCGTTCGTCGAGCAGCGCAGTCAGAGTTTCAGGCGAGGCAGCTTGTGCAAGATCGGCCAATGCATTCATCTGCCTCCACCCATAGCTACCGTCAAGATCCTGGACGACCAGAGGCAATACCTTCGGATCGTGCAGACTGACCAAGGCGTGTTTCGCTGCCGTCCTGACCTTGGGGTCGGGGTCCTTCAAACAAACGCGAAGCTCGGGAATAACACTCGCGTCACCAATGGCCTTGAGAACCTTGATACATTCTCTCCGGACGTTCGGCTCTCGGTTTCGCAACCCTCTCAGCAGTGTTGGCAGAGAACTCTTGCCTCCCGCGGTCAGCGCCATCCTTGCCTCACCACGCACCTTGGGGTCATCGCTGGAAAGGCGCGCGATGCTCGAACCAACCAACCAGCCACTTGCCAACATGACCACGTATACCGTCGAAAACATCACACCAGCACAAATCCCTACCACGCGCTGCTTCCTGTTCATGCTCATTCCCTCCCGAAGGCAATATTATATCACCGGCAAACCTGTAGTGCGGCTTCCCGATGGATCATCGCTGTCAGGCAGGCTACGACTCTTGCGGAGGTGTTGTCCTCCATCGCAAGCTGCGTCGTCAGCTCACCCATCACATAACGCCCGGTGTTCTTGTCGATCTTCTGCATACATCGGCTCATCCCCCTCAGACCCCTCTCCCACACCTGCTGCGAGGATTCCCGGTACATAGGCCGCCATATCCCTTGCAGTACACCGATGAGAGGAGTAGGATTCCGCAGTTGACAGAAGACGGCGTAGAAGCGACCTGCACCAGAACTGGACTTCATGCATGACTGATTTCCTTCTCTCTCAAATCATCGCTGCCATTGCCTTTGCGTGTGGTGTCATCTCGTTTCAGTCGAGAACTCGGAGAACCATACTCCTCTGGTTGTGCGGGTCTGCCATCGCCAATGCCTGCCACTTTTTCATTCTGGGTGGGACGGCGCCCGGGACCCTCTTCCTCATCATTGGCGCTCGGTCTGCCGTTGCTGCGTTCACTGTGAATCGCAGGGTCCTGTCCCTGTTCATTGGTCTGATACTGGTTAGTTTTCTGTTCTCGTACAACGGACCACTCGGATTCCCGGGTTTGTTTGCATCCCTGTCGGCAACGTACGGGAGCTTTCAGAAGTCTGAGCGGCGGGTTCGCGTCTTCCACATGCTATCCAACGCGTCCTGGATGGTTCACAACATCCTGGTGAGGGTTGGACGCCAGACCTGGAGGTCTAACCTACGGGGTTCACGGTGGATTTTCAACCTGGACGAGTATAATCGGGTACTGGCGTTTCCACCGCACGGGCACAGCCTCCAAATACGGCAACCCGAATCTGCCGGAAGAGCGAACAGGACAACACGTGCCCCCCCCGATGGGATGCCCGCCGCGTGTCTTGCCTCCGTCGGAAACGGATATTTCGGCTCGCTGGATACGCTATACTCGTTACCGCTTGAAGTCTTCGCGAACTCTGCGCGTTCGACGCCAAGAAGACGGGCCGGGCCGTGCATGTTCTCGACCGCTTCCACATCATGGCGCATTTCAGCAAGGCGATTGACGATGTGTCCGTCTACGAAGGCCCGATACTCGGGACAACCGCGGAAAGAATCTCCTGCGCTGTGCACGCCAACGTATCCTTTGTCTGATGCAACCCGGCTGAGGAGTCCGCTCTTCTGGGCATCTGAATTCGCGACAAACTCGGTGATCTCGCCCATGCGTGATAGATGCGGGCTCTGAGTCAGAGATGACGTCGTCGTGTAGCTCCAGTAACAACGCTGGAGCCTTATTCTACAGGGGGAACCGGGTGGCTTCTCATCCAGCGCAGCCGGTCGAGAAATTGCGTGCTTTTCAAGTTGACATCCAGTCGGTACTGGATGAATTCGCTCAACGCCCGTCGCATTTCCTGCATGTTGCGAGGCGTAATCGTCAGTCTTCTAACCGCCATTGGGTCGCCACTGCGCAACGCGACCATTATCTCGATCGTCTGCGCGGTGACTGTCACGCTGCAGCGGGTGTGACGCTGGCAATCGCGACAGACGATGCCACCGAACTGCGGGCTGAAAAGATAGCTCCCGGCGTGTCGATGCAGGTCGGCGAGAGGGCTGTTGCAGCGAGAGCAACGCTTCAGAGTCGGGAGGTAGCCCAGCAGGTGCAACAATTCCAGCTCAAACGAACGGAGCACAAGCTCCGGGACGGGATCAATCTGAAACTCGTAGAGCGATGCCAGGAGTAGGTTGAAGATGTCCGCGGCCGCGTCCTCCTCTGGAACGGTCTTGTCCAGAAGCTCCACCGCGCAGGTAGCAAAGGCCATCCGGAGCAAGTCCTGCTTCAGCCGAAAGAACGGATCTTCGAGCGTCCCCTGAGTTAGGACGCCCAGCGACTTGCCTCGGGCAACAGTGTACCTTCCGTGGGTCAGCGGCTGACTCATGGCCGCCAGCTTGCTGCGCGGTTGCCGTGCGCCCTTGGCGACAGCGGCCAGCTTGCCGCGCTCCCGAGTGTACAGGGTCACGATCCGGTCTCTCTCGCCGAGAGGACGTTGTCGCAGCACGATCCCCGACATTGTCGTGGTGCGAATCCGGTTGTCCGGCGACGCTTCTGATCCGACATCGCCTTTGTTAGTCGGAGAAGACAGCGCAGCGGGAAAAGCCTCCACGATCATCTTCAGCTCCGCGCCGTGGTCCGGGTTGCTCTCTTGCGGATCGTTTTCGCCTTGGCGTGTTGTTTTTGGTCGGCGGCAGGGGGCTCTGGTGGGGTTTCACTGGGCTTGGGAGCTGCGTGTACCTTCGGCTTCCGGGTGGCGGCCTCGATGATCTCAACAGCGGTGCTTGATCCGATGCGGTTGGCGCCAGAATCGATCATGCGCAACGCCTGGTCCAGGTCGTGAATCCCCCCTGCCACCTTGATCCCCATGTTCGTCCCGATAATATCGCGGATTTGACGGATGTCTCTCGGAGTGACTTCGGTGGGGACAAAACCGGTCCCTGTCTTCACGAAGTCCGCTCCCGACTGCGCGACAATCTTGCAGGCCCGTTTCAACTCAAGGGTGGTGAGTAGAGCCATTTCGACGATGACTTTCAGAACAACTTCGTTGCTGTCCCGGGTGAGCCCGGAGACATTAACGGTTCGCGCCACGGCTTCGATATCGTCACGCACGAGGTCAAAATTCTCCGACTTGAGAGCGCCGAGGTTCATCACCATATCAAGTTCCTGCGCTCCGTGCGACACCGCGAGTTTTGCTTCTGCTGCCTTGATCTGTGGCAGACTGGCGCCATGCGGAAAGCCGACGACGGAACAAACCTTTACGTCGGAATGCTGCAGTTCCCGGGCGGCAATCGACACCCAACAAGGTTGCACACAGAGACAGGCAAAGTGTTTTTCTCGTGCCTGGACGGCGGCGTCGCGTATCATCTCTTCCGTCGCGTCTGGTTGCAGCACCGCAAAATCAATCATCTTGGCCAAAATCTCTGGCGGATACATACGTGTCTGTCAACTCCTTCAGTTCCTATTCGGTCGACGCAAAGCGGTTGATGCCTGACGGCAATCAGCCATTTCTCCTGGTTGCCTTCTTCAGTTGCGCCACTCTTTTGCTAATCACTTCCAGTGGGTCTTTCCCAGCCTTCAGAGAATCCTGAATCAGGTTGATAAGAGCGCTGCCCACAATAACGGCGTCGGCGCCGACGTCATTTACGATGGAGCGGATATGCTCAGGTTGTGAGATGCCGAAACCTACACCGATGGGCTTGTCGGTCCGCTGGCGAATCTTGCGGACAAGCTGCTTCAGATCGGTCGGCAGCGATTGCTGCGCGCCCGTCACTCCGATTCTGGCGACGCAATAAATGAACCCGGTCGCCTGTCGGCCAACACTCTCCATGCGCTCTTCCGTGCTGGTGGGGGAGAGCAGGAAAATCGTGTTCACCTCGTTCTTCCTTGCGTGCTTGATCCACTCACCTCCCTCTTCCGGTGGCAGATCGGTGATGATGACCCCATCCACTCCACTGCGGCCGCACTGACTGGCAAAACGTTCGATGCCATACTGCATCACGGGATTACAGTAGGTCATCAGGACGATGGGAACATCCGTTGTCTTGCGAAGTTTCTTCACTGATGACAGAACGGTATCGATGGTAATGGTGTGTGCGAGCGCACGCTCAGAGGCTTCCTGGATCGTCTTGCCGTCTGCCAGCGGGTCGGTGAACGGGATGCCCAACTCGATGGCGTCCACCCCGGCCCGATCCATCTCGACAACCAGTTGTTCGGTCATCCCGATGTCGGGATCACCCGCAGTAATGAAACAGATAAGAGCTGCCTCGTTATTTCTTCCGAGGTCCTCAAGTGATTTGGAGAGACGCGTCATTGCTTATGGTCAGACCTTTCGCTAAGCTCACTTCCCCAGCACTTTCCGTACCGTATCCACGTCCTTATCGCCGCGGCCGGAGAGATTGACGACCATGATCTGGTCTTTAGACATCTTCGGGGCCAGCTTGGCCGCGTACGCTACCGCATGGGCCGACTCGAGAGCCGGTATAATTCCCTCGGTCTCGCACAGCAGGCTGAACCCCCTCATCGCTTCCTTGTCGGAAATCCCCACGTACATTGCGCGCCCCGTTTCTTTCAGGAAGGAGTGCTCCGGACCAACTCCCGGATAATCCAGACCCGCTGAGATAGAGTGGGTGGGCAGAATCTGCCCGTCCTTGTCCTGGAGCAGGTAGCTCAGGGCGCCGTGCAGGACGCCTTTGGATCCTTTAACGAGGGTTGCCGCGTGAGCGCCGGAGTTCAATCCGTGTCCGGCAGCTTCCACTCCGATCATCTTCGTCCCCTCGTCGCGCACGAAGGGATAGAATAGTCCCATCGCGTTGCTGCCCCCACCGACACACGCAACAAGCACATCGGGAAGGCGAGCCTCTTTTTTCAGAATCTGACGTCGCGCTTCTTTGCCGATGATCGATTGGAAATCCCGCACCATCATCGGATAGGGGTGCGCTCCGGCAACCGACCCGATGATGTAATGGGTGTGACGCACATTGGTCACCCAGTCGCGGAAAGCCTCGTTCATGGCGTCTTTCAGCGTCCTGCTGCCCGCAGTGACAGTCACCACCCGGGCTCCCAGAAGCTCCATACGGAAAACGTTCAACGCCTGGCGAACGGTGTCCTCCTCACCCATGTATACCTCGCACTCAAACCGAAAGAGCGCCGCGGCGGTGGCGGTGGCCACGCCATGCTGACCCGCGCCAGTTTCGGCAATGACCCGCGGCTTCTTCATCCTCTTGGCCAACAGCGCCTGTCCGAGAGTGTTGTTGAGCTTGTGTGCGCCGGTGTGCAGTAGATCTTCTCGTTTCAGATAGATCTTTGCTCCGCCCAGGCGCGCCGTGAGAGAACGCGCGAAATAGAGCGGCGTGGGGCGGCCGGCGTAGTCGGCAAGCAACTCCCGCAGCTCCGCGCGAAACGCGGGATCGCGCCTGGCGCGAGCGTATTCGTCGATCAGTTCTTGCAGCGGGTACATGAGCGTTTCGGGTACGTACTGCCCGCCGAACTCGCCAAAGTGTCCGCTCTTGTCAGGTAACATACTGATTCCTTCCCAGCAGCTCATCAATTTTTGCGCCCGCGTCGTCAGACCGAATCAGCGACTCTCCCACGAGGACGGCGTTGACACCCGCTTCCTCCAGCCGCCGAACGTGCTCCCTCGTCTCGATACCGCTTTCGCTTACAACGGTCACCCGGGCAGGGATTTGCTCTCGCAGGCGCAGCGTCGTCTCGAGGTCCGCGTAAAACGTCTTCAGGTCGCGATTGTTGATCCCCACCACGGAAGCGCCGGATTCCAGTGCAGCGCCCAGTTCCGATTCCGTGTGCGCCTCCACCAGAGCGGCCATTCCCAACTCTTCAGTTAAGCGGAGCAGTTGCGTTAGTCGCTCCGTCGGAAGGATGGTGGCAATAAGCAGCACCGCGTCAGCGCCCCAACTGCGCGCTTCCCACACCTGATATTCGTCGTAGATGAAGTCCTTTCGCAGGCATGGCTTCGTTGTCACCTTTCGCGCCGACTGCAACGTGTCAGGGCTTCCCTGAAAAAAATCTCTATCCGTCAGAATGCTGATTGCCGACGCCGCGCTATCCTCGTACTGCCGCAGCGAGGACATTGGGTCAAAGTCGGGCCGAAACACTCCTTTCGACGGCGAGGCCTTCTTCACCTCCGCAATCACGTGCATGGGTGCGCCGGTTCGCAGCGCGCCGGTGAAGTTCCGCGAAGGTTCTGCGGATGATGTCCGCTGCTGAACCTGCAGTAGAGGCGTCGCCTGTTTTGCAGCAGACACTTCCTTCCGCTTCACCTCCATGATTCTGTCAAGGATCGTTCCTGAGGCGATGGTTTCCGGCATGGCGCTTGCTTCCTATGACCTCACGGCTCGACAGTGGGGTGCTCTGTGAACGCAACCCACTGCTCGAGTTTCTGCTCCGCTTTTCCGGAAAGAATAGTTTCCCGCGCCAACTCCATACCCTCGTTCCAATCGCCCGCGACCCCCGCCGCCATCAGTACGGCGGCAGCATTCAGCACCGTCACATCCAGTGCCGGCCCGGCCCGGCCGTCCATAATGTCTCGGATCATCTGGGCGTTTACTTCCGCTGTATCTCCCGCCAGAGCGGCGCTGTCTCCGAGGTTCAAACCAAGCTCCTTGGGTTGCAGACGGTATGTTCGCGTCTCACCATTCCGCACCTCGGCGACCTCTGTGGGCGCTGAGAGTGAGATTTCGTCAACACCGTCGTGTCCGTGAACTACAAACGCCCGTTCCGCCCCCAGCTTGGCGAGGACGCTGGCGATAGGCTCCACCAAGTCTCGCGAATAGACTCCCATGACCTGGGCGGACGCGCCTGCCGGATTGGTGAGCGGCCCTAGAAGGTTGAATACAGTTCTCACGCCCAGTTCCCTGCGTGGCGTCACCGCATATTGCATGGCCGGGTGCAGCGCTGGCGCGAAGAGAAAGGCAATCCCCACTTCGTCAAGGCACTGTCCTACCGCCTTTGCATCCAAGTTCAGCCGTACTCCGAGAGCCTCCAGCACATCCGCGCTCCCGCAACGACTCGACACGGCGCGATTGCCATGTTTGGCGATACAGACCCCCGCTCCTGCCGCCACGATCGCCGCTGCTGTAGATATGTTGAATGTTCCGCTGCCGTCGCCGCCGGTTCCACAGGTATCAACGATGGGACGCCGCTGCGTGTGAACCCGTATCACCTTGTCGCGCATGGCGCGCGCGAAGCCAGTGATCTCGTCCACCGTCTCGCCTTTCATCCGCATCGCCACCAGGAACCCGGCAATCTGCGCCGGTGTCACCTCACCCGACATGATGGCGGTCATCACATCGTAAGCTTCACCTTCCGGGATGTCCTGATAGCCAATCAGCCGCTGCAACACATCACGCATCATCAGGCCGCCTTCCTGACGCGTGTGGCGTTGTCGTAGGCAATGAAGACCTCCGCGGGTGGAAGTTCAGGGACATGGCCGTGCGACCCATGGAAAGGACGCAGGATGTCGTTGACATTGCCCAACGTGTCAATAGACATTGTCATCTCCCCGCACACAGAGCAAGCGGTAACGGGTATGTTTTTGATCACGACTTGCACCGGTGACCCTTTACGGTCGAACGTCTGCGTGATGTGTCGCTGCTCAACCGGACCGAGACACCCGTTTCTGCATTTCCTTCTCATCAGCTCTGCCTCCCTGTTCGGCGCCGACGCGTGCGGTCGTCCTTTTCCCAGTGCTCATTGTCCGGGACGTAGGCTGTCACGACAAACACCTGCGAGTCCCTCCGACGATGCTCCAACACCACATGAAACGGAATCCTTGCGCCACTCATGTAATGCAGAACCAGTGCGCGCGATTCGTAGTCCTCGATCACATCTCTACCCTCGATGGCCTGTATGATATCAGACGACTCGATGCCATCTTTCGCGGCCTCGACCGCTGCATGAGTGACAACCTCAACTTGGAGCTTCCCGGCTTTCAGTTCCCGGCGGAGAAACTCGATATCCACGTCACTTCATCCTCAGAAAATTCCTCAGCAGGTCCTTCCCCACCGTTGTCAGGATGGACTCCGGATGAAACTGGACGCCCTCGACCGGATATTCCCTGTGACGAATCCCCATGATCTCGCCCACATCGGTTGCCGCGCTGATTTCCAGACAGTCGGGCAGTGACTGCCTTTCCACGATAAGTGAATGGTAGCGCGTCGCCTCAAATGGGTTCGGCAGTCCGGCGTAAATCGTCTTCCCGTCGTGGTGGATCATGGAGGTCTTGCCGTGCATCAACCGGTCGGCGCGAATAACTCTCCCGCCCAACGCCTGCCCGATGCTCTGGTGCCCCAGGCAGACTCCCAGAATGGGTAGCGCCCCCGCAAAGCGCTTCACCGCGTCTACCGAGATGCCCGCCTCGTTGGGAGTACACGGCCCGGGAGAGATCAGCAGATGGTCGGGCCGCATCTCGGCGATTTCATCCAACCCAATCTTGTCGTTCCGGAAGACGCGCAGGTCCTGCCCCATCTCCCCGAGATACTGGACGAGGTTATAAGTGAACGAGTCGTAGTTGTCGATCATCACGATCATGTCAATCAATCCAGTCCTGCTTCCGCTTTCTCGATGGCGCGCACCAGCGCCCGGGCTTTATTCATGGTCTCCTCATGCTCACGTTCAGGCACCGAGTCGGCAACGATTCCCGCTCCCGCCTGAATGCAGGCGCGGCTGCCGTTGACCACGATGGTTCGAATGGTGATGCAAGTGTCCATGTTGCCGGAAAAGCTGAAATACCCGATCGCGCCCGCGTAGGGTCCCCTGCGGGTCGGCTCCAGTTCGTCGATGATTTCCATCGCCCGAATCTTCGGCGCGCCTGATACCGTTCCCGCGGGGAAGCATGCCCGCAGTACGTCGAACTGCGTCTTGTCCGCGCTCAGCCTGCCGACCACGTCGGAGTAGATGTGCATCACGTGCGAGTATCGCTCGACCTTCATCAACTCCGTGGGATGCACGCTGCCAGCCACACAGACGCGGCCAACGTCGTTCCGTCCCAAGTCCACCAGCATGATGTGCTCTGCCAGCTCTTTCTCATCCGCCAGGAGCTCCTTCTCCAGAGCGCGGTCCTCCTCCGTGTTGCGGCCCCGGCGACGCGTCCCCGCCAGCGGGCGAGTACGGACCACTCCGCGATCTTCGGTGACGAGAATCTCCGGCGAAGCGCCGATGAGGTGCAGATCGCCGAAGGAGAGAAAATACATGTACGGCGAAGGGTTCACCGTGCGCAGCGCCCGATAAACATCGAACGCGTCCGCCGTCAAGTTGACGGAAAGTCGCTGCGACAGAACAACCTGAAAGATGTCGCCGGCAGCGATATACTCCTTGCCGCGCTCTACGGCCTCTTCAAAGCCATCTTTTGAGAAGTTGGATACGTAATCCACGCGGTCGCCCGAGCGCGGCCCGCCATCGCCGGACGGAGGGATCAGAGGTTCCCTCAGCGTATCTACCACCGCGTCGATGCGGAGCGTAGCCCGCTCATACACGCTGTCAGGAGCGTCGTCCACTACCGCATTCGTCAGCACCTTGATTTTGTGCTTTACGTGGTCGAAGATCAGCAAAGTATCCGTGAACATGAACTGAGAATCGGGTACTTGTAGGTCGTCGAGCGTGTCGTCCGGAATCTCCTCAAAGAACCGGATCATGTCGTACCCGAGATACCCGACAGCGCCACCGCAAAAACGCGGCAACTCCTCTCCGGTCTCATCCGCAGCGGGGGCGGCAAACCGGAACTGGTTCATGTGGTCTTCGAGGACACTGAGAGGGTCTTTGCCTTCTTTCAGAGTTCGGGACGCAGCCTCGCCGTCCTGCTCCACGGTCACCTCGTTGCCCTTGCTCCGCACCACCAGCTTGGGGTTTGTGCCGAGGAACGAGTAGCGCGCCACATTCTCCCCACCCTCGACGCTTTCCAGCAGGAAGGCGTGCCCCGTCCCATCAGCGGCTCCACCGCAACGCGTCAGCTTCTTGAAAGCAGACACTGGTGTCTCCATATCCGCCAGTAACTCGCGGTAGATAGGGATCAGATTGCCTCTCTCTGATAGCACCGCAAACTCTGATTTGGAGGGGTAATACATGTCAATCTTCCGATGGGGAACTGGCTAAATCGCTACATATTTTGATGGTCGTCCTGTCAATGATGCACAGACCCCGCCAAGCCGAAAACCAGCGCGGAGCCCAGTGAAGTCGCTATCCAAATTATACAACTCGTGTCAAGACGCCCTTATTTTACACTGGAATTGTATCATAAAGGAACGCGGGACATACGCTGATCTTTCTGCCACCGGCGCAAAGGATCGAACGGGTTGTAGGGCAGAGTCTCCGTCCCTGCCGAATCCGGTTTTCTCGGCTATGCAGTGGATGGGTTTTGTTGGATTCATGCTCACCGACGAGTTGCGTTGGATGAAGGGCTGGACGAGGCTGTTACTCAGGCAGGGACGGAGACTCTGCCCTACAACCCATTCCCTTTCAAGCGACGGTAGCTTCCTAGTGCATCGTTTTGGAAGTTCCCCCACAAAAG
>MNXM01000013.1 GCA_001872605.1 Armatimonadetes bacterium CG2_30_59_28
GGGCATACCGATCACCCGCCAACTCCTTCACCTCGGACTGAAGCAACTCATTCACGTACATCAAGCCCAACGGGATCAACTGCTGGATCAACTCCACCTTCCCATTCACCGACAGACCCTCGTACTCCTCTGGCTCAAGCACCTCCATCGTACCCAATACGCGGGACTTCCTTATCTTCCCTTCCTCTGTTACTCTTCCCATCAGTGGCTCCTTCCTGGTTCTTCTAACCATCTCTCTATTAAACCAGTTCCAAGGAGCCTCTTCAATTTTCAACTAAGATTAGCACATACTCAAGATACCCGAGCAGGAGGATTGTGCAAACTCGGACGTTTTGCCGAAGCCGAATCGGTGTTCAGAGAGTTCATGGAAAGGCACGAGAAACTTGGCATGCCTATCGCAAGCACAACATGGATGTATCACTGGCTCATCTGCCACTACAAGGGTGACGAAAGGAAGGCGATGGACCAATTTGTAGCACTGGACGAAGCAAGAGCCGTGGCTCTGCTGAACCAAGGAGACGTGGCAGAACCAACAGCAGGGACTGGACCCGAAGAGCCCGTAGGCAACGCGCTTGAGCCTGCTGATCTTGCTCGCCATCTTGAAGAATTGGGCAAGGCGTCCAACAAGTGCTGGGACTCCTATGCAGTAATTGAAGCAGCGGGAGCTATCGCGATCCCTTATCTATTGCCGTTGATCAACAGCGATAACTACCTTCTGCGAGGACGATCTATTGACCTACTGGGGAAAGTGGGTGATGCACGAGTGGTTGAACCGCTGAAAAGAGCGGCAGCGATCTCCGAGAAGGAATTCCGGGCCATGATTTCCGCTCCCGACAGGGCCGCAACGGTCAAGATGGACGGGCTGGACATCCCAGTCCATGATATGCTCACCGAATACCGACGTTGGGCAAAGAACGCACTCGAAGCAGTGAGTGTACGAATAGGGGTTCAAGTTCAAAAGGACAGTCCAGAGGAGACAAAGGTAACACCACAGCAGCCAACCACGACGAAAAGGTGGTGGCAGGTTTGGAAATAGAATTGCCGAACAACCGCGTGCAGGCAACGCGGTACCCGCGCGCCTGACTCCTGACGTTAGGCGCAATGAATATGAGACGTCTCTGCGGCGCCAGAGAGGAGTGGGCATGGTAACGATCTTGAGATCAAAAACGGTCTATCCGCTGATGAGGCGTTTGGTCGGCTTCTTCCTCGTTTCCGGCATCCTGAGTTGCGGGTTTGAGGCGAGCTCGGACGCAAAAGAAGGGGCATCCCAGCCCCAGTTCAATGTCGGCTATCAGGTCCTCGATCTCAAGTACCGAAAGGACGGGCAGGAGCAAACGCTCACCGTGGCCGTCTGGTATCCGACCGCGGAGCAGCCGAAGTTGCACAACTACGGGGGACCAACGAGCGGCAACGTTGCTGTCGACGCAGCGCCCCGTGCCGAAGGCGGCCCCTATCCTTTGTTGGTCTTCTCGCACGGGTACGGTGGTAGTGGACTCGGTGCAGTATTCTTCACCGAAGCCCTCGCCGCTCGTGGCTGGATCGTGGCATGCCCGGATCACCATGACAAGCACTCGGCCGTTCGCATACGCACCGGCCAACAGAAGGACTTCGACCGTCTCGGCCTGCTTCAGCACGCCAAGGAGATAGCAGCTTCCGGACCTGGTGACCGGGGCAAATATCTTTACCGACTGGACGAGATGCGTTTCGCGCTAGACGGCATGTTGACTTCCGATCCATTCGGGAAGCTAATCGACAGAGATCGCATCGCTGTCGGGGGTCACTCTTTTGGAGGATTCACTGCGCTGGGACTCAGCGGGACGATCAAGGACCGCCACGACCCCCGCATCAAAGCCGTTTTCTTGTTTTCCACGGGGGCCGGTGGTTACCTGTACGAAGAGGACGAGCTTAGGGTCGTGCAGATACCATCTATGCTGTTCATGGGAGAACGAGAAGAAAACCAACGGCGCGGCTCCGAAACGATGTCGGAGCTTTCCGCGAAGATATACAGGAACGTATCGCCGCCGAAGTATTTCCTCGAAATCAAGGGGGCCAACCATTTGTCGTTCAACAATCATTTTGAGGATAACCGCATAACAAAACTGCGGAGCGGCACCGAAGAGCAGTTCGATGTGATCCGACGGTACTCGATCGCCTTTCTGGAGAAACACGTTGCGGGAAGGGAAAATTCAGTTCACGTATTGGAGAGGAGCGACCCAATGCTTACACGCTATGACAAGGAACCGGCCAGGTGAGCTTTGGATGCACCGCACGCAACGATATGACACGCCGAACCAGGCGCTTCAGCGGACGCGGACAAGCCGCGACGCTGAGGTTGGTCGTTATGCCTAAAGAAAAGGAGCAATGACAATGGACACATACGAACAATATGAAAAAGATTGTAAAAGAATACGAGAACTCAATGTAGCCCTTTTGAAAGATTTTGAAAGCTGGCTTGCGGAAAGGAACCTTTCAGCAAAAACAATAAAAAAGCACTGCTCAAAC
This sequence comes from Armatimonadetes bacterium CG2_30_59_28, assembly GCA_001872605.1. GTDB lineage: Bacteria > Armatimonadota > Abditibacteriia > CG2-30-59-28 > CG2-30-59-28 > CG2-30-59-28. The sequence goes on from MNXM01000013.1 coordinate 2,503, forward strand.
GTTGATTTCTATATCAATGATTTCCTTCTGTATGAAGAGGCAATAGAAGCTGCTGATGGCGCTGGAAATATAGGAGGGTTTCTGGGTTATTGGTTTATTCGTAAAGCCATGTGGGCAAGCCCAACAGCTATAAAGGAGAACGCTTCGAGTCTGAATAAATTTTATCAATTTATGTTTGGAAAAGGGGAAATATCAAAGGAATCATTAGATGAATTGAAACAGACAATCAAGGAAGATATGCCAGAATGGCTTGCTACAATGGAGAGACATGATGATCCTGATATTGAAGACCCAGAAGAAATATGGGGAGTTTGACATAACAAATCACTGCACCTGACCGCTATTCCGCTGCGCTCCATAGTGGCAGGTGAGCTTGGCCGTTCGCCAGATGGGAAGAGAAGCGAGTAACCCATGGATCCGAAGATCGTTATCAGAAACGAGACGCGTAACGATGTTTGCGCGATAACTGAGGTGACTATCGCTGCATTCAATACCTTGGAGATCAGCAACCACACGAGCAGTACATCATCGCAGAAATGGATGGCCGAGTGATAGGGCATATTGCTTTCTCCCCCGTGACCATTTCCGACGGCACGCCGAACTGGTATGGACTTGGACCTGTATCCGTTCTACCGGAGCACCAGCGGAAGGGCATCGGAAAAGCGCTGATAGAAGAAGGGTTGTCACGTCTGAGAGATATGAATGCTCAAGGATGTTGTCTCGTGGGGCATCCGGATTACTACAGAAAATTCGGGTTCACCAACCTCCCGGAACTTGTGCATGGGGGTGTTCCACCGGAGTTCTTTTTCGCTCTGTCTTTCGACGGGCATACTCCGCAGGGCACCGTCACGTTCCACGAAGGATTCAGAGCGGATGGCCAACAAGAGGGTGTGCGCGAAGCTTAACAGCACACGTGACCCTTGTGGTTCGGTCAGATTGATAAGACACAGGGTGTATGATATTGGACGCACAGAAACAGACACGCATTGAAGAAGTCCGGGACCTTCTCGGCGCCTTCTCAAGTGAACACCTGACGCCGGAGTTGGCGGGTTATGCTCTGAAACTTTGGGAGCAGATCGGCAGGAAGCGCAACTACGTCATCACCGGCGGAGCAAAGGAGGTGTGGGCGGCGGCTGTAGTGTACGTCATTGCTCGTCTCAACTTCCTTTTCGACCAGAAGAACCCCAACTACCTGCCGCCAGATACCATCTGCGGCTACTTTGGGACCAAGAAGACGACGGTATCGGCACGCTCCAAGGAGATCGAGAAAGCGTGTAGGATACGCATGGGGCAAGAGGGTCTCTGCAGTTCGGAAATATCGGATAGCCTGACGTTTGTCCAACTGCCAAACGGCTTCGTATTGACGAAGCAGATGGCGAAGGACATGGGGATTATGTAGGGGAGAGAAGACCGAACAAGCGCGTCACCTGAGCGTTGCTCCGCGCCGCCTATCCTCTCGCTGGAGCTGACAGGTCTCTCCCCGGTGTTGAATCTGTCACACCTCCAGTCGAACTGCCGCTCACGTTGCTCTCCGTTGTGTCAAGAGATGGTTTGACTTCTGGCGTTGTTGCTGCGATACTGCTGCTAGAATGAAATACGAGATTATCTTGTCTCCTCATGCGCGGGTGCAGTTCCACGCCTTGTCCGCGCATGACAGGGCGAAGGTGCGTGACGCACTCGACACGCATTTCGTGCATCGCCCGACAGCGGAGAGCAAGAGCCGGATCAAACGGCTCCGGGACTTAAGGAAGCCGCAATACCGGCTTCGGGTCGATGACCTCCGCGTGTTCTATGATGTTGAAGGGGGCGAAGTGATCGTGCACAGCATTGTCGACAAACCTCACGCCGCCGACTGGCTGGCGGAGGAAGGAGAACCGTCATGAAGCAAGTTGCATTGGCTCAGCTCAGAGACCACCTGTCGCAATACCTGGTCGAAGCGGAGACCGAGCAGATCGTCGTGACGAAACATGGCAAGCCTGCCGGTGTACTCACCGGCTTCCCGACGGATGACGACTGGTTTGACTTCCAGTTGGAGAACGACCCTCGGTTTCTGAGGAAAATTGAGGACTCAAGAGCAAGCATGCAAGCTGGGCATGGCGTTCCATGGGAAAAAGTGAAGAAAGAAGACGATGAGCGAACCACGGCATCCACCGTACCCCGTAAGGTGCGCGGGCGCACCTCTCCAATCCGCTGATGCCAGCAGATGAGCGGACGCCGCGCGGCTCGCCTATCGGGTGCCGAGCCGCTCCCCTCGGTCCCCGTTAGCCGCACGGCACGGAGAACCGAATGATCTGAAGCACGGCCGTATTCGCTTTGCTGATTTCTCACCGCTGAAAGCGAGGATGTTTGCAGGCCGAGATGCTCAACACTCGGTTGTCCCGCTATCCTGCTATCCAGAGCGGGGGCGACACTTCGTTCTGCCCCCGCACTCCATATCACGTTACCTGCTGTATCTCCCAATCAACTGACCTCGCCCGACGACGTGTCCTTCCATCGCTATCTCAAGTTGCGTTTTGGTTGCGCCGGGTTTCAGGTCGAGTGCCGTGTCCAGCGCATACAGCTTGAAGAAATAGCGATGGGTTCCGCGAGGTGGGCAGGGGCCGCCATAGCCGATCTTGTGGAAGTCGTTGGTTCCCTGCACCGCGCTGTTGGGGAGTTTGTCTTTGGGTGGGATTGCTGCCGCGAGTTTCTTCGCGTGCGCCGGCAGGTTATAGACCACCCAGTGCACCCAGGTCCCCATCGGCGCGTCGGGGTCGTCACAGATCAGCGCGAGGCTCTTAGTGCCGTCCGGCGTTTTGTCCCATTCCAGCGGCGGGGAGACGTCCTTTCCGTCGCAAGTATATTGCTTCGGGATCGTCGCACCTTCTTTGAACGCTTTGCTTGTGAGTTTGATCTCCATCTTTCCACCTCCTTGAGATTGGGATGTAGACTGCTCCTTGCTCTGGCAGGAACAGACCACCAGACTAACAGGTAACAGCAGACACACGACTCTTTGGACCATGGTACTACCTCCTTACCATCGTGCTCGTCGTCATGCATCGACAGCAGATTCTTTTGCAGTTGCTCGAAGAGCTCATCGCTGCGTCGCCGGAACTGTTCCCAATTGAGGGGAGTACGGATGCACAGAAAATACCCCCAAAGTACTTCCACTGTCAACCGATACATAGGATTGGGTGCAAGTAAGATTTGTGATGCGTTGAGGTAATCAGCCCCCTGTTGCGCACGTCTTGACAGGATTGGTTGTTCACGTTTACTGTTACTGGCGCAACACATTCACTCGCCGTCTGGAACTTGTGCGAGGCTTGCTGCCTCGGGAGGATGTTTGCCCATGCCGGCTGCTCCATCACGCAGAATCATCCCTGTCCCGCACAGCCTGGTTAGACTGACCGGTGGATTCCTGGCAGGCCGGCAGGCAACCAACCGCCAGGAAACACTGCCCTGTGAACATCGCCAACTGCAATACACGGGTCGCATCGACGCGTGGAAGCTGACATGGGAGGAGGGCAAGCCGAACAAACCACACATCTTCTTTGACTCCGATGTCGCCAAGTGGACGGAAGCTGCGGCTTACAGTCTGGCGACGCGCCGCGACGAGGAGCTGGAGCAGCAGATTGACGCCATCGTTGAGTTGATGGCGGGAGCCCAATTGCCGGTCGGTTACCTGAACAGCTACTTCATCGCGGTCGAGCCGGAGAACCGATGGACTCACCTGATGAGTTGGCACGAACTGTATTGTGCCGGACACCTGATGGAAGCGGCGGTTGCCTACTTCGACGCCACGGGGAAGCGCAAGTTCCTTGACGTCATCTGCCGATACGCGGATCACATCGATAGAACCTTCGGTCCGAAGCGCGGACAGAAGCGGGGGTATCCGGGACACGAGGAAATCGAGTTGGCGCTGGTGAAGCTCTATCGCGCAACAAATGAAAAACGTTACCTGAACCTGGCCAGATTTTTCATCAACGAGCGCGGACAGCAACCAAATTACTACGTCCGGGAAGCGATAAAGCGTGGGGAGAATCCCCATCAGACTGTGCTTCCCACGCTGGACGTTCTCCAGGCTCACAAGCCGGTGCGAGAACAGGAAGAAGCAGTGGGGCACGCGGTGCGGGCGTGCTATCTTTACGCCGGCATGGCCGACGTGGCAGCGGAGACGGGCGACGCTGAGTTGCTGAAGGTGTGCAGGCGTCTCTGGAAGAGCATCGTCGAGCGACGAATGTATATCACCGGCGGAGTTGGCTCCGCCCACCATCACGAACGGTTCACCTGCGACTACGATCTTCCGAACGAAGGCGCCTACGCTGAGACCTGCGCGGCGATTGCGTTGGTGTTCTTTGCTCACCGCATGCTCCAGATTGAGGCGGATGGCCAGTACCCCGATGTTATGGAGCGCGCTCTCTATAATGGAGTGTTGAGCGGAATCTCGTGGGACGGAACGCGGTTCTTCTACGTGAACCGCCTCGCGCAGTATCCCGCCGCCGCCTCCTTTGGCGCTCATCGCGCTACTCTTGTAGAGCGGGAACCGTGGTTCGGCTGCGCTTGCTGCCCACCGAATGTCGCGCGATTGCTGGCTTCGATAGGAGGATACATCTATTCCAGCGCCGACCGGGAGCTATGGGTGCATCTTTACACAGCTAACGAGGTGGCGGTGGACATCGGCGGCCAGGAGGTGGTCGTCGAGCAAGAGACCGATTATCCGTGGAAGGAGAAGGTACGCCTCACCGTTCAGCCCGAATCGATTGCGACCTTCACGCTTGCGTTGCGGATCCCCTCATGGTGTCGCGATGCTTTCCTGCGAGTGAACGGAGGCGCAGTTGATGTCCGCAGTGTCACCTCCAAAGGATACGCGAGAATCAAGCGGTCTTGGGAGAAGGGCGATACCGTGGATCTAATTCTTCCGATGCCGGTTGAGAAGGTGGAAGCCCACCCGAGCGTCCGTCAGAACGCCGGACGCATTGCGCTCCAGCGCGGCCCCATCGTCTACTGTCTCGAAGAAATGGACAACGGGAAAGACCTCAACGACATCGCGCTGCCATTGGAGACTCCCCTGCGGATGAGATGGGACAGCAGACTGTTTGGCGGCGTCCCCGTCGTCATGGGGAAAGCATTGCATCGCGACCACGCAGGCTGGCGGAACAAACTCTACCGCCCCGCGGGAACGACGATGAAGTCACTCACCATCAAGGCCATCCCCTATTGCCTGTGGGCGAATCGCGGCGTGGGGGAAATGGTGGTGTGGGTGAGGAAGGGATAGGAGTGCAAATGGCAGTCTCCCACAACTTGGAGAGGACATGGTCATGTTCACACGCAACATTCTCAAGACAGACTTCGCAATGATAGCGGGACTTGTAATGTTCGTGGCGACATCATTTGCTGGCGACTTTCGCGTCACTGCGGATGCGGGAGACGTGGCGCGCGTGGAACGCGTCGGGCCGCCGACGCAGTACATGCCTCATCTGGATCGGTACTCCGAACAGGTCCCCGACGCGTACCACTACCCCATTCCGCAGGAGAAGATCACCCGCGAGACCTACCTGAAATGGATCGAGGATTCCGGGCATCTCAGCTATGCGGAAGGCGACGCCCCAACGAAACATGGTCAGTACGGGCCGCGACACTTTACTCCAGTGCTGGCGAAGTATGTTCAGACGAAGGACCCGAAACTCGCCGACGCGATGATCCGGATGCTCAAGGCGTATGACCAGTGGATTCGCGACGAGGTCAAGCGTTCCGGCTGGCACTCACAATTCATTGATGAGCCGGCATATCTTGGGCTGTACCGCAAGTATCTCAGCGAGGGCGGCGCTCTCGACTTACAGAAGGATCAGTGGTTTAGGGACCTCATTCTCTATCACACGAAGACCCTGCACGTGTGGGGCACACCCCAAACCTACTGGCGCGGGCCGATGCACCGCGCACAGGGCGAGGGAATCGCCAAAGGGCTGGCGGCGCTCTGGTATCCCGACGCGCCGGACGCCGCGGAGTGGAAGAAGTACGCCGACGCGGTTTATCAGGACTGGTGGAAATACAAGGACGTGCCTCCCAACGATACCGGGTACATTTTCGGTATCTTTGTGCCGCTGTTTGTGGGAGCCTATTTGCGCGGCGATGATACCTTCTTCACCGATCCCGAAGCGCGCAAAGTGTGGGATCGAATGCTGTACGAGATCACTCCCGACGGCGCCATCATCCCCTATGGCGCGCACGGCGGCTGGAATAGCACGGCTGGGACGCGCATCTTCATGCTGGAGTTGCTGGCGGCAAAGACGAAAGATGGACGTTACCGCTTCGGAGCGCACAAGCTGATGAACTACCTGCTCTACCAGCAGGAACCGTACAAGAAACACCACATACTTCTTGGACCGGAGACAACGGAGAAGATTGCGCTGGCGTATCTACTCGCAGACGATTCCATTCAACCCGTCCAGCCGGACGCAGGCTCGAAGATCCTCTACCGCAAGGAGACGTTACGCCTTCGGAACAAAGAAGCAGCGGAGAAGTGGCTCGGGCCCCTTGACCCCGATCCTGCGAGGAACCAGATATGCTGCTCGTTGATTGTTACCGACAAGACGGTTCCTGCGAAACTGGTTTTGCGGAGCGGGTGGAATCCTGGAGACTTCTTCGCGTTGGTTGACATTTTTCCGCGGCACGACCCGCTGAACACTCCGGGGATTCTTGGAATGACGCGCTGGGGGTCAGTGCTCGGGCTGGCAATGAACGCAAAAGGATCCTCTGAAGAGGGAAGACTGATCGTTGAGGACCTCGGCGGCACCGCGCCCCTCAGACGCAACACCGATCCCGACCTCGCGGATCCGTACTACCAAGACGTGAAGATTGATGCCTTCGTTGACATGAAAAAGGCAACGTTCGCGACGGTGACGGTCAAGGATTACGCGGGGTTCCCCGTCACTTACACCCGCAGCTTTGCGTTCATCAAGAACCGCTTCCTGGTCGCCAGGGACGTCGCGCGGTTTGAGGAGGGTTTCCTTGCCCGCATCGCGTCTGCGTACAACAGCCAGAATATCGGGCCGCAGGTTGGCGATCACTGGGCGAACACCTACTTCTCTGGTCCGCGCAGCTCCACACAGACTGTCAAGAATCCTCCGTATGACCTGCTTGTATACTTCTCTCCTCAACCTGAGCGGACGATGAAGGTGATTGACCGCACGGCGGTGGACCCACGCGCCATCGACGTGTCGGCGCAGGTGCGCTACGAGTGGCGCGGTGTGGCGAAGGCCGGTCGGGAGCTTCTGTTTACGCAGGTCTACTATCCGCATGCGCCCAACATGAAGCTGCAAGCTTCCAACGCGCCCGGCGCAGCGCGCGTGGGCGACCTCGTCGGTACGGCCGGCGCGGACGGGATCACGGTGCTGCAGGATGATCTCAAGGGCACGGTGATTCGGTTCACCTTCGATCAGGATCATGAGGAGTGGGTGGTGTTCAACCCAGCAGGATCTGAGCTGAGCCAAGGGACTCTCACCACGAACGCCAAGTTCGCCTACGTTGATTCCGTCAAGGGAGAAGTCAAATCGGTCTGCGCTCGGGAAGCCACATTCCTGTCGGTCGGTGGCAAAGAGGTTTTTCGACAAGCCGAAAGCAAGAACTATGAAAGGTAGATGCAAAAGGGATGAAAGCTAATCGACTGAGGATGGCCACGCTCGTCTGCCTGATGCTGTGTTCGTGCGTCTGCGTGTCTCGTGCGACCGTGCCCGAACGCTCGCCCGACTTGAACCCAGTGAAGTTCAAGCGCAGACCGAATGCCCCACCTGTCGTGTTGGTAGAGAACGGAAAGCCGCGCGCGACTATCGTCTGTGCGAACAAGGAGTTGCGCCTCGCCGCGAGCGAGCTGCAGACGCACATCGAGCTGGCGACGGGCGCCAAGCTGCCAATCGTCGATGCGAAGAAAGAGGGAACCGGAGTCTTCCTCGGCGATGAGGCGGTGGCTCGTGCCAATGGAATCCTTGTGGCGAACCTGCCACCGGAAGGATTCGAGATCAAGACGATCCCCGACGGCATCATCATCGCGGGGAATGCTCTCTGGGGTGTTTATGAGTTCTTGGAGCGCTTCGTTGGCGTACGCTGGTACTACCCAGGTGACCTCGGGAGGTCGGTCCCGAAGAAGGACAACCTCATCATCAAGCCCGTCTGGCTTGCTGACGCCCCGGTGTTCCGCAAACGAGAGAACTGGCCGGGCAACTATCCGGGCGGACCAGAGTTGCACCGTCGTTTGCGGCAAGGAGTCAGTTGGCCGAACCGCGTCGCCTGCCACACCCCGATCAAGTGGCACGAATACTACCCCAAGGAACTCGATCTTTTCCAACTGCGCGGCGACGGCACACGGGAAATGAGTATGCTCTGTTACAGCAATCCGGCCACGTTGCAGAAATACTTGACCACTATTGAGGAATACTACGCGGGGAAGTACACGGACGACAAAGGGAAGGCGGTTCCCGGGCCGTGGGGGTGGTTCCCGCCCGATGAGCATGTCATCTCCGTTTCGCCCAACGACGCTCCCGTCACCTGCCGGTGCGACTTGTGTCGCGCCCAGTGGAACGCGTCCGTCGGACCGCTGGGGGAGGCATCGTACATCATGGAGGATTTCGTGGCACGCTTGGCGACAGAGGTGAAGAAGCGTTGGCCGGACAAGACGGTCACATACCTTGCGTACTCGAACTACACAATTCCCTCAGGCAAGGTGGTATTTCCCGGCAACGTCGAGGTCCATGTGTGCGGGATGAAAGGACTGGCCAACTATAAGGAGACAACGATTGCGAAGAGCGAACAGTCCATTATTGACGGCTGGTACAGGATCTCCGGCCGTCCCTTACAGAACTGGCACTATATCTGCTGGCCGGACGATTCAACCACTGCGCCCTATCTCTTCCCACATATCGTGCAGAAGTTCTATCAACAGAACCGGAAGAAGACCGTCGGAACGTTTATCAACGGAGCTGGGAATCACTGGCCGCGGCACCATGTGACTTTGTACGCGTGGATGAAGCTGATGTGGAATCCCAACTTCCCCATTGATGCCGCGATCAACGAATACTGCCGCCGCATGTACGGCCCGGCGTCGGCAACGATGCGACAACTGATTCAAGAGCAGATCGACGGCTGGGAGAAGAGCCGCTGGAGCATCCTTCCCGGCGCACACAACGTGTCTCCGAAAAGCGTACATGAGGAAAGCTACCCGCCTGCCCGAGTGGAAAGACTGCAAACGCTGCTCTCCCAAGCGCGACAGGAGGCTGAGGGCAACGAGCAGGTGCAGCAGCGCATCGAGTACTACGCGGGACCGCTCGAAGTCTTTTTCAAGGAATCTCCCATGCGCGGTTTCGCACCACGCGAAATGAAAATGGGGGTCACATCGGCTATACTGTCTGCGCCACGTGTCTGCAAAGAGGTCGTTGTTTCTCTGGTGCTTCGAGCCCGAGAAGGAGTCTGGCCTGAGCATCTTTTCAGTACCACACATTGTCGCCCCCGACGAGACGTCGGGGAGCACGCGGAGGAGACTTGACCCTACAGAGGATGCTCTGCAGAGCGTGAGTGTCCGTGCCCTTAGAGGCAAAGAGGAGGT
>MNXM01000029.1 GCA_001872605.1 Armatimonadetes bacterium CG2_30_59_28
GTGATCGGGGGCACTCACCGAGGAGTTGCGGACAAGCATCTCAACAGCTATCTAACCGAGGTCTGTTATCGTTGCAACCGTCGGTTCCGGGAAAAGGAAATCTTTGACCGTCTGGTGCAAGCCTGTGTCTCGACACAGACAGTAACTTACACTAATCTCATCCAACGACAAGGTTTCACCCCAAGAAAAGGTGATTAGGAGTTGAGTCAATAGGCATCTTAGAAAAATGTTTACTGCCCATCACGCATCGGTTACAATGCAAGCTATCTCAACTCAGCAATTGCCTCGCCTGAGGCAGGCTGAGCAGTCACCAACAGGCGGACATTTCTGCCGCGGGGCAGTGTCAATGGCTCAACCAGCTTAGGTTTGACGAGAGGATACGCAGCGAAGAGGACGATGCGTTGGTGGCGGATGTGCCCGAGCTGCCCGGATGCATGGCTGATGGGCGAACCTATCAGGCAGGCATTGCCAACGCTCAGGAGATCATTGGGGAGTGGATTCAGACGCCCAGGGAACTGGGTAGAGCCATTTCACGGCCCAAGGGACGTTTCGTCTACGCTTGATTGCGCCATGTGTGAGAACGAGCGCGACGTCCGTGTCCCTGAATCGACGGTCGTATCAGACTTGACGAGAGTCTGAACTGACGCCTATAATCCGGGGCTGACGATATGGCGTCGACAAATCATGCACCGGCATAACGTGGAGGGAACACCGTATGGCTCACACGACACTCGAAGAAGCATTGGCAGCATTGGAGCGAGACATCGAGACAACACAGAAGGCGGCTGGCGCGGTTACGCGCGCCCTTAAGGCTCTTCGCAAGGCTGTCCAGGACGGAGACGCCAGGAAGTTGAACAGCGCGATGCCTTCTGTAGACCAAGCATTGCAGGCCCTCGACCAGCAGTTTGCCAACACTCAGGGTGGCTGGTGTTTCGATGTAGACGGACACTTGTCGAGTGGTGCGTTTGCCAAGGAGTTGGTCGGAACGGGCACCAATACAGGTGTACGCATCTTTGAACAAGATGATAGATTGTACTGTTATCCGTCTCTGGTCCGCATTCTGCCTGGTGAACAGTGCGTCATGATCGACAAGGTTCGGGAGCGCAGGCTGCGCCCCAGCGTGTTGGCTGCGTACCTGAAGAAGAACCAGGAACGTCCAGCGCGGTTTAGGCCCGAAGCCTTCCTCGAATGCCTCTATGAGACTTACCAGCGGCTGAACCCGCCGCAGAAGGGCGTTCTCATCCACGCCGGGAAGGTCATCAAGCTGCTCGATGTCCACAAATTGCTCACTCTCCTCCCCGGTCAATCACGAGAATATACCCACGCCGAGTTTGCCAGAGATGTTTATCTCCTCGACAAGAGCGGAGTGACCAAGACCCGCGGTGGGGCCGTCGTCAGCTTTCCCGCCAGTACAGGAACAAGAACACCAAGCGCAACGATCAGTGTTATCACTGAGACTGGCGAGCACAAACGATATTACGGGATATCCTTCTCCAGACCCGTATGACAGAGCTTGACCAGAAAGGAGTGTTGCCAATGGACTGCGAAGTAGAGCAATGGTCAGTACTCAGGCTGCTTCAGCAACGCAGCCGTGCGGCTCGTTTGGAGCAGTGCTTAAGGTCAGATGACTGGCTGGAGGTTATGCACCGGGAGTACCTGGCGAGTTTCGTCCGAGGTGGCGGGGCTGCCGTTAAGGTGGTTGTTCCCATGACCGAGGGCTGCCGCCCAGCGATACTTACCGGTCTCGCCTCACTTGCTGAAGAGGAGGGGTTCGTCTTTGCTTCCGTCGACGCAGCCTCAACCAAGGTCCACCTGATTGACAAGGTTTTCGAGAAGGTGGCCGCCCAAGTGCCTTGGAGGGAGTTGGCAAGTTCGTACATGCGTCATCTCTTGGCACGAAACGGCCTGAAGCTTCCCGAACAGGGCAACGACTTTAACCTCGCTTGGCTTGCCGCCCAGAATGAGCAAGAGGAGTCATTGTTGCGGCTGGAGGTCACGAAGTGGCTCACTCGGGATCTCGTTAGGGCTTCTGGTATGTGCCAGGAGTTCCGGTTCGCCATGGTCCGCATGTGCATGGGAACAATTGACCCGAACGAACAGCCAAGTCAGGATGTGATCGAAGAGTGGCTGCGGGGCGAACTCAGGCTGATCTCTGCTCTGAAGTCTGCGCTCATTTTCCAGAAGATTGGTCGCCACAACGCGAGGCACATCCTACTCTCGCTGATGCGGTGGATCCGAATTGCCGGCAAGAATGGACTCATACTCACCATAGACATCTCGCGCTACATGGTGGACAGACGTCCCAAGGTGCCCAACGGGAGTTTGTATTACAGCCGCCCTGCTACATTGGAAGCTTATGAGGTGCTTCGACAACTCATTGACGGCACTGACGACATGGAGGGGTGCCTCATGGCCGTAGTGGCCACATCGGAGTTTTTGGTTGACGGCCGGAGAGGGTTGGAGTCCTATGACGCTCTGAATTCGCGTGTCCGCGACGAGGTCTACGACCGGAATTTGCCAAATCCGCTTTCCTCGCTTGTCAGGATATCCGGAGAGCCCGAGCGGCTCGGCTGTGTAGACAGGGAGGGTTCGCTATGACGGAAGCCATGATCACGTTACGCCGCGCCATCGAGGCGCTTCGAGCTGGCGTACCCAATCGTGATGCAGTTCGGGTATTGGGTTGTTCCCAGCCGCACATCGAGGAGATGTTCCAGCAACAGTTGGGCGAGTGCCCGACGCTCTCCGCCGATGGTAAGCAAGTCCCTGGCTTGCTGGTCATGGGAGGCTTCGGCTCCGGGAAGTCCCATCTGCTTGAGCACCTGCACCACGCAGCACTTGAGCAGGGCTTTGTTTCCAGCAGGATCGTGATAAGCAAGGAAACGCCGCTGTTCGATCCCTCTAAGCTTTACCGGGCAGCCATTGATGCCGCAGTCGTGCCCGACAAGAAGGGCAGCGCTCTACGCGAGATAGCTCAGACCTTGGACAGGGCTCCTGGGTATCCATCGTTCTATCAACGCGTAACCTCTGACACGAGTGAGTTCGATACCCGTTTCGCTGCCAGCTTGGTTGTGTACGAGAACGCGAAGGGGAGGGACATCGACCTATGTGATCGGGTCGTCTCCTTCTGGTCGGGTCACAAGCTGAACGTCACCGAATTCAGGAAGGCCCTCAAACAATGCGGCGAGGCTGTGACGTACCCGATTGGCAAGATTGCGCCGAGAGATCTGGCATTGCAGCGGTTCAGATTCGCCACCCAGCTTATGCTTGCCGCCGGATATCCCGGATGGGTGTTGTTGTTCGACGAGGTGGAGTTGATCTGCCGGTACTCCTTGCTGCAACGAGCCAAGTCCTATGCGGAGTTCGCCCGCCGGATGGGAGCGCTCAAGGGCGAAACCGTTCCAGGCATGGTCACGGTGTTTGCCAGTACCGACGACCTCGGCTTGGCGGTACTTGAAAAGGATGAGGACCAGGTACCGGCCAAGCTTGCGGTAAGGGACTCCGACGGCGACAGCCTGCTCTCGAGTCAGGCTCGGTGCGGCATGCGCAAGCTCCGGGAGGCCGTGGCTCTCACCCCTCCCGATCGGGCGATGATCGAGGAGACAAAGGAAAAGCTGCGTCAGGTTCATGCCCAGGCCTATGATTGGAGTCCCTCCCCCGCGCGATTCGCCGGGGAGGTTCTTACCACCACTCGAATGCGCACTTACGTGAGATCGTGGATCAACCAGTGGGACCTCGAGAGACTGTACCCGGGCTACACGGCAGAGATTGAGACCAAGGAGATCCAAACGACACTTGAGGAGGACCGCGACCTTGAGCACACAAGTGATCCGAACGAGGAGAGCGAGTGGGGCGCGGCTCATCAGTCTGTGGTACGGGAAGGCTGCTGATGGCGATTCCGTTCCGTGATACTGACGAGTTGGCAGATATCGGCGCGGCCGCGTATCTGACAATCATCCCTTGGTCGGAAGGCAAGGGGTTCGAAGGCGCCTTGTTCCTAGTTAACGCACGCGGCGAGCCGCTTGAGTTCACCTACAACCGCGTCGAGACGCCATACGGGTTTCTGTGGCGTAAGGACGACATCCGGCGCCACGCGCACCGACGACTTGCGGCCTCTATCCTCTCCACCTGCCCGGTCACGCCCAAGCTCGTTCTCTGTCTCGCCGACGAGGTCGCCAGCGAGCTATTCTGCGAGGACATCGAACTCCCTATGCCGGTGGGCCGAATCGCGCCCGGTGGGAGGGTGGCCTCGTTCGCTTCGGACTCTGTGAGTCCGCGGTGCGAGGTAAGGGAAGCCACTGAATCCCCCGACCCAGTCAACCTGTTCTGGTTTCCTGCTCCTCCTGCCGACAGCACGTCGGAGAGGCAACTCGTAGGCGAGCTTGCACGACGAGGACTGCTATTGGAGCCGTTTGACCGAGCAAAGGGCGGACTGGACGAGGTGTATCGCGACTACGAAGGGGCATAGCTTCCATGTCTTTGGGTACTTGGTGGCGATTGCGGGACCCGTCGGCGATCGAGCAGGGCCGGTGGCTGGGGTTCTTTAGGTGGCATTTGTCCGTCAGACAGGTTTTCGCCAAGCGGGTTTTCATCCCGACCCCACAAGATATCGCCCCGGCAGTCTCGCTGGGCACCAAGCCGTCCGTCGTGCTGCCGGGTGCCACCGTCTCGGCGATGCCGCGCTGCTTGTCGCCGACCTCGCTTACGGCGCAGGTCGGATCCAGAACGGATGAATGCGCTGGATCCGTAGCCGTGTCGGACTTACCCTTCGACGAACCCACGTCGGGAGGCCGCCGCTTCGCACAAGCCCCACCAGCCTGCTCGGAAAAGGGAACTCTGGCTCAGAGACCAAGCGCCGATGCCGGCGTGCCTATCTGGAAGCGTCTCGCCTGTGTGCTCCAAATACCCCCCGACCTATTGCTGTCTCCCCAGGGGCCGCTTGAGTGGCCGGCTGAACTGTTCCCGTTCCAGGAGGATGGCATCCGGGCGCTGTACGAGCGGGACGCTTTGCTGCTGGCGGACGACATGGGCTTGGGTAAGACAGTCCAAGCCATCGGGGCGCTCAGGCTGTTGGTGCACCAGCGCCAAGTCGAGTCTGCGCTCGTGGTGACGCCTGCGGGATTGGTGAGTCAGTGGTGGAGGGAACTCCGCCGATGGGCGCCCGAGCTTCGCATATCAGTCGTTCGTGGTCGGGCGGACGAGAGAGCATGGAAGTGGCGCGCTCCCGCCCATGTCTTCGTGACCAGCTACGAAACGCTACGCTCCGATAGTACCGCCAATCCAGCATCTCCTCCGCGCCGGCGCGAATGGGGCGTGGTGGTCTTGGACGAGGCGCAGAAGATTAAGAACCCCGACACGGAGGCGAGTCGCAAGTGCAAACAGCTTCGTCGTCGCCGAGCCTGGGCTCTTACCGGTACTCCGCTGGAGAACAGCGTTGACGATCTCGCTTCGATCCTGGAGTTCGTTACTCCACTCCGAGAAGGCGGGGAAGCCGCGAAGGCGCAACTTGGTGCAGCCCTACTCGAAAGACACCGGGCGGTGCAACTGAGGCGGAAGAAGGCGGACGTTCTGCCCCAACTTCCACCTAAGACGGTGAACCAACTTGCGCTTTCCCTCGGCGCGGAACAGCGCATGAGTTACGACCGGGCTGAACAACAGGGAGTCGTCGAACTGAAAGATCGCGGGGAAACCCTTCGCATCGCGCACGTCCTCGAACTCATTACCCGCCTCAAGCAGATCTGCAACTTCTGCCCATCCAGCGGGCGATCCGCGAAGCTGGAAGACATCCAGGACCGCTTGGCCACGCTCAAGGCTGAGGGTCACCGCACGATCATTTTCTCCCAGTTCACAGACGAGACGTTCGGCTGCCGTGCAGTTGCGGAGGCGCTCGCGGACTACCACCCTCTGACATACACGGGTGACATGTCGTCGTCTGAAAGGGATCATATTATCCGTGAGTTCAAGGAGAACCAGGAGCATCAAGCGCTCGTTCTATCGTTGCGTGCTGGAGGTCAGGGACTGAATCTGCAAGAAGCATCCTACGTGTTTCACTTCGACCGGTGGTGGAATCCGGCTGTCGAGCGTCAAGCGGAAGACCGGAGCCACCGCCTCGGGCAGCGTTTCCCAGTCCACGTGTATAAGTATGTCTGCGAGGGCACGATTGAGGAACGTATCGAGCAGATTCTTCGAGACAAGCAACTGCTGTTTGAGGATTTGGTGGACGACGTGTCGATTGACATCGGCAAGCGCCTGACCCATGAGGAGCTCTTCGGGCTGTTCAATCTGACACCACCAGCAGCTCTTCGGTCCGCACCTCTCGGCGAGAAGGGCGATCCGGACTACTCAGCGATGACCGGGGAGGAGTTCGAGCGTTACCTGAAGAGATTCCTGGAAAGCAAGGGTTGGCACGTAGTGACGACGCCGCGCACTCGCGATGGAGGCATTGACCTGATCGCCCGCCGGGATGACGATGTGGGCGCAGAGATCACCCTCTACGTCCAGTGCAAGAATCTCTCCTCGCCCTGCGGAGTGGACGGGGTGCGCGAACTCAACGGCTCCTTGCCGAAGCACGGACCGGGCAGCCGAGGGGTGGTGGCGTGCCCGAGCGGGTTCACCTCCGACGCCACGGCCTGGGCGCAAGATCGCGGTCTGTTGCTATGGGATCGAGAACGCTTGCGTGAATTGTCGGACTGAAAAGAATCCGTGTGTTCCCCCGTTGTTGGGCAGACGTGCTCGGAACCAAAGCGGAGCGGGAGTTCCTCCGCCAATAAAACGTGCGAACCATAAGAGCGGAACTCGATTGCGGAATGGAGGTAGGGTCGCCTCTTCGGGCTTTAGTCTTGCTGCCACCCAGACAATCCACCGCAGTCGAAGAGGGCGCTCTGCGATTCCTTCTCTTGTCCCCCACCATCCAAATGCGGATTGGGGAACGTGGATTTCGGAATGCCGAATGAAGGCAACAGTGCGCAGGGATGCAGTGACCAGAAGGTCATGGGCGATCCATAATCCCAGCTGCCCGGACACAGATTCTCTCATCCCACCTCCCTGACCCAGCCGCGATCTCCGCGGATTGACAGCAGGAATCGCCGCGGATACAATTTGGTTGGAATTCTGGTCAGAAGGAGACCTCGTCATGACAACGCTGAGTATCACCGAGGCAAAGACCCGACTCCCCGAACTTGTGCGCGAGGTGGACGGGCGATGCGAACGTTACACCATCACTCAGAACGGTGTGAGTAAGGCGGTTCTGATGAGCGTGGACGAGTTTGAGGGATGGCTCGAAACCCTCGAGATTCTGTCCGACAGAAAAGCAGCGAAGGATATCCGACAAGCGAGAGAAGAACTGCGCCGCGGAGAGTACCTTAGCTTCGAGACGGTTGTGGGAAAAGCACAGGGGAAGTAAGCCATGGGTTTCGAGATCCGTTTCTCACCGACAGCCGCAAAGCAATTCGCAAAGCTGCAATATGAGAAACTGCGAAGTAGAATCATCGCCTCGCTTGAGCATCTTGGAAGGGACCCGTATGCGGGGAAGCCCTTGCATGGTGAACTCAAAGGTGATCGTTCATACCGTACCGGCGCCTTCCGCATCGTCTATCATATAGACCTTGCCGAGAAGTCCATTGGCATTCTCCGAGTGGAACACCGCAGTGAGGTCTACCGGTAATGCACTGTTCCTGAAGAAGGGAACAACACCCATGAGACAACCCGTATCTGCCAGCCTCTTTGCCGAGGTCACTGGGTAGCGTCTTTGATTTTTATTATTGCTACCGCTCAGACAATCCTCAGCCGTCGAAGAGGGTGCTCTGCTATTCCTCGATCCTCCTGCCTCCCGGACATACACTCTCTCCTCCCGCCTCTCTGCCCAACCCATAACCGCCGCGCACCGGTTGCGCAACGATCCAAAGTCGTGTATCTTGACGCCGGTTCTGTTATCCCGAAACCTCATTGAGAGCAAGTCATGACCGTTGAAGGAGTCAATACGCTAATCGCCCGGGGAGAAGGGCAGACCATCGAGTTCAAGCCATTCCGTGGGGGCATCATTGTCTCCCAGTTGGCGGAGACGCTCGTCGCCTTCGCGAACGCGGAGGGGGGTGTTGTGTTAGTGGGGGTGGAGGACGACGGGATGGTCACAGGATTCTCACCCACGACCGATAACCTGGACCGACTCCTGAATGCCGCCCGTAACACCTGCCACCCATCCGTTGAAGCGACGCTGATTCCTGTGGAGATTGACGGTGCGACGGTTGTCGCGATGAAGATAGACCGCAGCAGCAGGCTGCACATTCACGCGGACGGGCGGGTTTTGCTGCGCGTAGGATCGCAAGACAAGCGGCTATTGGGTGATGACATCCTGAAAGTCGCTTCGGCCAAGAGCGAGGTCAGTTGCGAGGATGAACCGGTCGTGGAGGCCACCATTGATGACTTGGATGACCGGGTGATTGCGGACTATGTTCGTCACCGGGAGGAACGTCTGCAAGCACAGCTCACGCTGGGCAAGACCGACTTACTGCGAGCCCTGGGACCGATCACCGTGCGCCACGGTGTGGAGTCGTCCAATGTGGCGGCGGTGCTTTTGTTTGGTAAGAATCCAGAGCAGTTCCTAGTCCATAGTGGTGTGGGAGGAGATGCGCAAAGAAGCGCGCGTCACAGGGCTGGTGCGTGAAGAACTCCCGGAGTATCCGCCTTTCGCAGTTCGAGAGGCCATCATCAACGCCATGGCCCATCGGGACTGGCGGGTGAGCGGCGTAGGCAATCAGGTGCGCATGTTCGATGACCGATTGCAGATGGAGATTGATGAAGACGAGGGCGTCCTGTATGGTCGCGTGCTCAACGTTGCCCGCGACGGCGTCACCTTCTCCGGGAGAACCGTCGCGGAAGCGAAGGAGGATTTCACGCGGGCAGTGGAGGACTACCCGCGCGCTGTCCGCCCCGGCCGTCCTTGACGGGCACGTCTACCCATAATAGAATGCACCGGAGATTCCGCGAGCGCAAGCGTGCGCCCAGACTACACCCCGGAGGGTAGAGGTCCAATGTCACTTCTCTTCGTATCTTCTTTGCTCAGCCTGTCCCCAACCGGGGGAGCTGCCGGCCTGCCGATGGCCCTTGCCGGAGACTTTGCCCTCCGCGCCGGGCCCGGCGAAGTGGAGGTGGACGGCAAGCTGGTCCGCGTGCCGAAGGCTGCCGCCTTGCCGGTGGCGCCGCCCGAAGTCGTCACCGTGACCGACGAAGCCCACGACCGCTTGCCGTTCTTCAACGACAAGGCGGCGCCGTGGACCAAAGGCGCGAAGCTGCGCGGGGTGACGACACAGGAGACCACGGCAGCGGACATGCTCGTGCCCGACTCGGTGCGCGTCACGCTGGCGAAGGGCGACGGGCAGGCGCTGGCGCCCGACGAGGACTACGGCATCGATCGGCGCTGGGGTACGTTCGGCCGGCTGGAAGGTGGCGCCCTCGGCGAAGCGACGCCGGTCTTCGTCGACTACCAGTACGGCGTCTGCCGGATCGACTCGGTGGTCGTCGACGCGGCGGGCAAGGTCTCGCTGATCGCCGGCAAGTCGCACGTCAACGTGCCTTGGCCGCCAGAGGTGCCGGCCGGACAGACGCGCGTCGCCAACGTCTGGGTCCCGGGTCGGTTGCCGAAGCTGACCGAGGCGAACCTGTTCCCCATCCTGGACGACGCCTACCCTGAACCGCCGCAGCCGCAGCCTACCCCGGCGGAGCGGTTCGTCCCCAAGGCGCTCGCCAAGCTTCGCTCAAGCGCGAAGCTCACGATCCTCGCCTGGGGCGACAGCGTGACCGTCGGCACCTTCGTCCCCAACTGGCAACAGAACCGCTGGCAGGAGCAGTTCGTTACCCGGCTGAAGGAGCGCTTCCCGCAGGCGAACATCGAGCTGGTCACGGTCGCCCGGGGCGGGCGGAACATCCAGAGCTTCCTCAATGAGCCGCCCGGCAGCCAGTACAACTACAAGGAGCAGGTCCTCGACCGCAAGCCCGACTTGATCGTCTCCGAGTTTGTCAACGACGCCTACCTCGACCCCGCTGGCGTCGAGCGGATGTACGGTCAGCGCCTGACCGACTTCGCCGGGATCGGTGCCGAGTGGATCATCCAGACGCCGCACTACGTCCGCCCGGATTGGATGGGACTGACCTCCGAGCGCGACTGCGACGACGATCCGCGCCCCTACGTGAAGGGGCTCCGCGAGTTCGCCGCCAAGCACAAGGTCGCCCTCGCCGATGCCTCGCTCCGCTGGGGTCACCTCTGGCGCCAGGGCATTCCCTGCACCACGCTGCTCCTGAACGCCATCAACCACCCGGACCGGCGCGGGATGAAGCTGTTCGCCGACGCACTGATGGCGTTGTTCCCGTAGCACGACGGAGGTAGGGTCATCTCTTTGATCTTCAATATTGGTCTGATTTGCGTGATTCACGAACTTGGACCAACCGGGATATGTTGGATACCACGAGGGTGCGAGTTCCGCAGGTCGGGTGGTGATGGTGAAGGAGCACATATTACAGATCAAAGAGGTGCCCCCAAGTCCCCCAAGTCCGAGTTGAATCGTCCAATCGCCGGCAGTCTTCCGTGAGCGACTGCGGGGAGGAGTCGTTACCGGAGTAGAGAGCGTTGCGAACATCGTGTTCCTGACCACGAACACTGGCTATGCGCTCGCCCTCGGCTACCTCTCGGGGAATGTGCTCTACCACCAGGTTTAACAGCCGGCTTCTCAATTCATGTGGGTGCCCCAACTTGGATCGCGCGAGGGCGACTGCTGGATCAGGTCGGTTCCACTACCTTCCCTTCCCGATTTCTTTTTCCGTACTCGGACAAACACGTCCGTCTAACGAAAGCTCCAATGGACGCCGATATCGTTCTATGCTATCCTGTTCGTGTGAATGCGAAACAGCGCAAGATACTCCGAACGATCTTTGCTGCCCCGCCAACGGGCAGTATTGGGTGGTCTGACATCGAGAGCCTCTTCCGGACGTTAGGGGCGCAGATGAAGGAGGGGCAGGGGTCGCGAGTCCGGGTTCATTTGAACGGGGTGCGATGGGTCTTCCACCGACCTCATCCTGACACACAGGCAGGCAAGGGCAGAATCCGGGACGTCCGGACTTTCTTGCAGAGGGCAGGGATTACCGATGCTGAAGTATAAAGGGTATATCGGGCAGATGGAGATTGATGAAGACGAGGGCGTCCTGTATGGTCGCGTGCTCAACCTTGCCCGCGACGGCGTCACCTTCTCCGGGAGAACCGTCGCGGAAGCGAAGGAGGATTTCACGCGGGCAGTGGAGGACTACCTCGCCTGGGCGAAAGAAGAAAGGTTCGAGCCGGAGAAACCCTACGGAGGGAAACTCCTGATTCGCGCCACCCCCGAACTGCACCGGCAAATCGCCCTTGCAGCGGCGCTTCTGGACTACTCCTCCGCCAACCAGTTTGTCCTTGAAACAGTACGGGAGAAGCTTACCGGATTGAGGCGATCCGGAGACTTACCGGCCACTGAAGGATAGAGCGCGGAGCCCGAGAGTCGCGTCGTCTCCTATCGTTGAGCGCCGAGGCTCGAGGAGGTAGGGTCACCTCTTTGATCTTCAATATTGGTCTGATTTGCGTGATTGACGAACTTGGACCAACCGGGATATGTTGGATACCACGAGGGTGCGAGTTTCGCAGGTCGGGTGGTTGATGGTGAAGGGGCACCTATTACAGATCAAAGAGGTGACCCCAAGTCCCCGGGAGAAACGTTGCTTTTACGCGTGGAACGAATATTGCCCAAATGAAGCCCACCGCTCGATGCCAAAGCAAGAGGGAGGCAGAGTTGATACCAACAAAGGGAACCACGCCAAAGGCGATACACCGGAAGCTCATGGTGGTGGCAGTTCTGGTCCTGACGGTGCGACCTCTACTCGCAGCATCG